>CAVALG010000159.1:0-4074 GCA_963589585.1 Roseburia sp. AF12-17LB | reverse complement strand
CAATGAAAAGAACGCCGTCCTTTTCAACGCGGTACTGCTTACCGCCTGTTTCGATTATTGCGTACATTTACTTTGGCACCTGCCTTGATTTAAGACTCGCTACCGTACAGGTGGAGAACCGACAAACGATCCTCTCTTTGCGTTACCCACAGTAAGCGGCTTTTACAATATAACATTTTGCAGCCGTTTTGTCAAGCATTTTTACAGTGTTTTTTGCGGCACGCGCCTTTTACCGAAAAAATGTGTTGATAAAATATCGAAAGTATGCTAAAATTTGATGTATTGACAGTATTGATATATGACCTGCCGCACAGCGGCAGAATGTTCAAAACAAGGAAGGGGTGCGCCAGAATGAATGTAACAAAGAATTTCGGCGTAAATGTTTTTGACGAGGATATAATGCGGCAGCGTTTGCCCGACGATGTGTTTGAAACTTTACAACGCACACGGCGTGACGGGCGTTCGCTTAATTTAGGCGTAGCAAACATTGTTGCCGCCGCTATGAAAGACTGGGCGCTTGAAAAGGGCGCCACGCACTTTACGCACTGGTTCCAACCGCTTACGGGAATTACCGCCGAAAAGCACGATAGTTTTATTTCGCCCACCAAAGACGGGCGCGTGATAATGGAGTTTTCGGGCAAAGAACTTATACAGGGCGAACCCGATGCATCGTCTTTCCCCTCGGGCGGACTAAGGGCGACATTTGAGGCTCGCGGTTACACGGCGTGGGACCCGACCGCCTATGCTTTTATTAAGGACAGCACCCTGTGCATACCCACTGCTTTTTGTTCTTACGGGGGCGAAGCGCTTGACCAGAAAACGCCGCTTTTGCGCAGTATGCAGGCAATAAACAAGCAGGCAATGCGTGTTTTGGCACTGTTTGGCAATGAAAGTGTTAAATCGGTTAAAACCACGGTAGGGCCTGAACAGGAATATTTTCTTATAGACGAAAGCGTGTACAAAAAACGCAAGGACCTTATATACACGGGGCGTACCCTTTTCGGTGCGCGTCCGCCGAAAGGACAGGAACTTGACGACCACTATTTCGGTATAATCAAGCCGCGCGTTAAAGAATATATGAAAGACCTTGACGAAGAATTATGGAAGTTGGGCGTTCTTGCCAAGACCGAGCACAACGAGGTTGCGCCGGCACAACACGAACTGGCGCCCGTATTTACAACCACCAATATAGCTGCAGACCACAATCAACTTACAATGGAAATTATGCAAAAGGTTGCGCGGCGGCACGGTATGGTATGCCTGCTGCACGAAAAACCGTTTGCAGGCGTAAACGGAAGCGGAAAGCACAACAACTGGTCGCTTTCGACCGATGACGGCATCAATCTGCTTGAACCGGGCGACACACCGTATGAAAACGCGCAGTTTTTACTGTTCCTTTGCGCCGTTATTAAGGCGGTTGACGATTATCAGGATCTGCTGCGTATTTCCGTAGCCTCTGCCGGAAATGACCACCGTTTAGGCGCGAATGAGGCGCCGCCCGCAATTGTTTCTATGTTTTTGGGCAGCGAACTTTCGGAAATATTGGACGCAATCGAGAATGACGGTACCTGCCTTGCAAAAGAAAAAGAAATTTTACGCATAGGCGTTCACACTCTGCCCAAATTCCCCAAAGACACGACCGACCGCAACCGCACCTCCCCCTTTGCGTTTACCGGAAATAAATTTGAATTCAGAATGCTCGGCTCGGCTTCGTCGGTTTCCTCTACCAACACCGTTATAAACACCGCGGTTGCCGAAGAACTCCGCCAATTTGCCGACCGACTTGAAAACGCACAGAACTTCAGCGAGGAACTGCACGAACTTATAAAACAGGTAATAACCGAACACAAGCGGATAATATTTAACGGAAACGGGTATGACGGCGCGTGGGTCAAAGAAGCCGAAGAACGCGGACTTTTAAACCTTAAATCAACGCCCGACTGTATGCCCTACTACCTGCATAAAAAGAATATTGACCTGTTTACTTCGCATAAGGTATATACCGAAACGGAAATGCGCGCGCGCTATGAAATTATTCTTGAAAGTTACGTTAAAATAATCAACATAGAAGCGCTTGCGATGATTGATATGGTAGGTAAAGACATACTGCCCGCGGTAAGCAGATATTCAAAATCATTGGCTGAAACCGCTGCAATCAAAAACTCGCTCGGCGCGGAAAATGCTTATGAAGCCGAAACTCTCGGCAAAATCAGTACGCTTACCACGGCTGCGTACCGCTCGCTTACCAAACTTGAGGAAAACGCCGCTGCGGCGTCATCGGTAAGCGATTCCGAAGAATCGGCTTTATATTATAAAGATAATATCCTTGCGGTTATGAACGAACTGCGTGCTTCCATTGATAAACTTGAATCAATGGTTGACGCTAAGTTTTGGCCGTACCCGTCATACGGTGAACTTTTATTCAGCATAGGCTGATGCGAACCGAACCCGTCAGCCTGCCCAAGCAGGAAACAGCATTTATAAAAACAAGGAGTTGATTTTTGTGGACCCGCTTCCCCCATAACGGATGGCCGATTTTTTGATATTTTATTAAACAAATCAATGTTCCGGAAACGGAACGGCGATCCTTTCGGAGGTTAATTTAAACAAATGTTAAAACAACTGTTGTTACAGCTAATACTTATTTTCTTCAATGCATTTTTTGCGGCAACCGAAATAGCGGTGATATCCATAAACGAAAAAAAGGTGCGCGCCCTGGCTGAAGACGGCGATAAAAAAGCCAAAAAAATGCTGCGCATTATCGAACGTCCCACAAGGTTTTTATCCACAATACAAATCGGCATAACCCTTGCAGGCTTCCTCGGTTCGGCTTTTGCGGCGGATAATTTTGCCGAAAGTTTTGCAAATTATCTGATACGCGTATTTCACATTTCATCCGCCCACGCCGCTACCGTCAACACCGTATCGGTTATAGTTATCACCCTTATACTTTCATATTTTACGCTTATATTGGGCGAACTTGTCCCCAAACGCATTGCAATGAAGCACAAAGAAAAACTTGCGAACGGTGTTTGCGGAATAATCACCTTTTTGTCAAGGCTTTTAAGCCCTATAATCTGGTTTTTAACCGTTTCTACCAATGCGGTGCTGCGCCTTATAGGAATTGATCCTAAAGAAAAAGAAGAACCGGTATCCGAAGAAGATATTGTTTTAATGCTTGACGCAGGCGCGGATGAGGGCTCGCTTAACGAGGACGACATTGAATACATTAAAAATGTATTTAAGCTTGACAACCTGACGGCTGAAAATGTTATGACGCCGAGAAAATCGCTTGTTTCGGTTTCGCTTGACAGCAGCGACGCGGAAATAATGGAGATAATCGAAAAAGAAGGCTATTCAAGAATACCTGTGTTTGACACCCAGATAGACCACATTATAGGTGTTTTGCACACGAGGGACTACCTGCTTAACCGCACCAATCCCGATTTTAAACTTAAAAACATTCTCCACGACCCCGAATTTGTACCCGAAACGGTCAGCCTTGATTCGCTGTTTAAGGATATGCAAACAAGCCACACACATCTTGCGGTTGTTGTAAACGAGTTTGGTGAAACCGCCGGAATTGTTACAATGGAGGATATTCTTGAAGAGTTTGTGGGCGAAATATGGGACGAACGAGACGAGGAAATAACCGAATTTTTAAAGACGGGCGAAAACACCTACCGCGTACTTTCAACAGCGTCTATCGAAGATTTTAAAGAGTTTTTTGCGCTTGACGAGGATGAGGACATAGACGATATTGACGCAACGACGGTTAACGGTTGGCTTACCGAAATGATTGGTTCAATACCCGAAGTCGGTTATACAATGGAATACAAAAACCTTAAAATAACCGTAACCAAGGCCGACGATTATATGACCAAAGAAATAACGGTTGAGGTTACGCCGCCGCAGAACGCGGAGGACGAAGACGAATAAAATATATTAAAAGGCAACCGCCGACGGTAATACCGTCGGCGGTTGGCGTTTTCGGCAAACTGCACTATTTTTTCACCTGCGTGCCGTCGTGCAGCATTTCATAATTATCCTTATATATAAGGTCCTCGATAAGCA
>CAVALG010000158.1:0-7979 GCA_963589585.1 Roseburia sp. AF12-17LB | reverse complement strand
AAGACACCGCCCTTTCACGGCGGTAACACGGGTTCGATTCCCGTCCGGGTCACCACAACAAAGCCCTCATTCATATGAATGAGGGCTTTTATTTGTGTCTTTAGGCGCGAGAGCCCAAGCCTAAAGTTCTGCTAAGGAAAGAAAAAAGCAAAACGATAAAGATGAAGAAACGAAATGAAAAAAGACTAAACGGCAACAAAAGTCCCTAAATAAACGGCTTATCATTAATCTTTCTCCCATTCCGGATATTAAGCTATAGCAACAGCAGATTAATAACAGGCGGTAATTTAGACATTAGACATTAGATTTTAGACAGTAGACTGCGGTAACGGTAGATTGATAACAGACGGTAAAAACTGCTTTGCTTTGGTTTTTTCATTAAACAGGCTGCCGTATGCGCTGAATATCGTCCGCCCCTAAAAATCCCGTCCGCCGCCCCAAGCGTAACGCTTGGTGGCGGTGCATTTGCAGATTATGTGCCGTTATTGTGTTGCCGATGTTTGCACCGTCTGAAAACGAATGTTTTCGGCGGCGGACGGGCTTTTTAGGGGCGGACGGTCGGCTGCGCAGCCCAATTTTACTATTCTTACGCTTTTTAAATTTGAAAACAGACGGAAAACTGTGATTATCGTCGGTTTTTCTCTCCCCCAAGCTAGATGTTAGACATTAGATTTTAGACATTAGATGTGGTGGGTGGTAGATTGATAACAGACGGTAAATTGTTCTTACCATTAGTTTTTTCTCTCCTTCCGTCTTTGCCTACGGCAAAGCCACCTCCCTCGTCAGAGGGAGGCAGGGGTTTCTGCTTCGCAGAGATGTCCACCGGACACCCGCACCCTCGTCAGAGGGCGGCAAGGGTTTCTATATGCCTATAATTAACAGCGTCTGCCGTCTGTCCTGAGGTCTCTTGGCTCCCTCTGACCAAGGGAGCTGTCAAAACTTTGTTTTGACTGAGGGAGAGAAGAACTAAGGCAAAACATAGATGTAATTACCGTCCTTTATTAAAACTACCGCTACTAACATCTAATGTCTACCGTCTAAAATCTAACCTTATCACAGCAAAACCGCCGCAACCAAAATGCTCGGCTGCGGCGGTTTACATTTATATTTAAGAAATAGCGTCACGCCAAGCGGGGGCGCACTGCCTTTTGGGCGAATCCCTACCTGGCGTGACACAAGGGGTAGGATGACTGTTTAATTATCGCCGCTGCCGTTATCGGTATCGGCACTATCGGCGGTTGCGGTATCGGCTTTTTCTGTTTTTTCGGCTTTGCCGTTATCTTCGGTTTCCGATTCCGCGCCCGTTTCTTTAACCTTTTTCTTGGTAGGTTCAAACAAATCGGGTATGCATAAAAGCAAAAGTACAAACGCCGCGCCGGCAATTGATACATATGTGCCGGGGGGATTTTGAACATAATTTGCAACATAACCGAGCAGCGGTATATGTGCCTTAACTACGCCGAGGACATTGCCTGCCATAACCGGGGCACCGTCAGCCTCTGCATTGTTGTCGCCCTTGGTTTTTATTGTTTGGGCGGCTTCGTCCTTTTCAATTGCACGGTGTGTTGCTACCGTATCGCCCGAAAGTTTAAAGGTGATTATATCCCCCTCGGGACCTGCTTTTATATTATCAAAACTTGTTTCTTTAACATATATAAGCGAACCGACGGGCAGCGTAGGCTCCATAGAGCCGCTGGTTACGGCGTAAACATCAACACCGAACAGCCGTACACCTACAATTGCGATTGCAAGCGCAACCACTACGGCAACTATAACGCCGGTTATTGTATTCCAAATTCTTTTAAACTTTTTGTACATCGGTACATCCTCCGAAATTTTACTTTAGAGCGTGTGCGCCGGGTCTTAAGAGGCTTCCCTTATAAAAATCGGGGCTTTATGACTCTTTTGCCGTTTCACGCTCTGCGCGTTCACGCGCCCAACGCTCGGCTCTTTCGTCATCTAAACGCTTAATTTCTTTCTTCTTCGCTTTGGCTTCTTTTATGCAAAGCGCAATGTTGCCGAAAACCAAAACCGAAACAACTATAATATATGCGTAGCGAACCCAGTACAGTCCGCCGAGTTTAAGATATTCGCTGAACGGGTAGCCTATAAGACCGAACAGGCACCAAAATACCGGAAGAATATAAGCGCCGCCGTTTTTCTTGTTAAAGATTACACAAAGCACGCCGCCGACAAGACCCGAAAAGAACATCCACGCAGGAACGCGGACAACGGTGTTTATCCAATCGGAAGTGCCTACCATACTAGAATACTTTGTAAGCGTATCTTCAAGATATGTTTTAAAAGGAATACCTGTATATACCGCATTTGACGGGTCGTATTCAAGCGGGAACATAAGGTATTGAATAAGCGACATACGAACGGTTTTGCCCGTTTCGGGATTAACAAAAGAATAATCCTTTACAAACATAAGGGCTATAAAAATAAACATAAGCGCAGCGGTTGTGAAATTCACAATACGGATACGCTTTTCGGGCTTCATCAGTTCTTTCAAAAAATCAAATCCCCTCTATGGATACATTTAATATATATATTATAAACAAACATTTTTAAATTGTCAATCGCTTATTTGCGCAAAAATGCATATTTTAGCCCGAAAACCAATTGACAGAGGGTGTTTATTTTGGTAAAATCAAAGCCGGATATCAAATCACTGAAAGGAGACGGCAATATGACCAATGATTTTATTACCGATAAAATTCGGGGCGTTATTGAGCGGCTCGGTTCGCAGCGCATTGTAAAAAGCGCAAAAATCGGCAATATTCAGGTTGCGGAATGCGGCTACAAAACCGACGACCAATTTCCGAAAGAGGGTTGGCGCGACTACGATTCGGGGGAATTTATAGGCGGATACGACAAGCATTTCTGGTTCCGCTTTACGGTGGAAACGCCGGAGTTTGAGGCGCACAAAAAACCGTTCCTTTACATATCAACAAGCCGTTTAAGTTCGGATTGGGACGCAAGCAATCCGCAGGCGCTTGTATATCTTAACGGAAAAACCGCGCAGGGAATTGATATAAACCACCGCGAGGTTGCGCTTAAATCGGGTACAAAATATTCGGTTTATGTATACTTTTATTCGGGGCTTTTCCACGAAAATACGGTATTCATCCCCGAACTGCGCATTGAGGACGAGCGCATAACCGACCTTTATTATGATATAAAACTGCCGTTTGACGCGCTTGAAGTTTACGGCGAGTGGAGCGAGCATTACACCTTCACACGCACCGTGCTTGACAGGGCGGTAAATCTTTTGCCTATGCGCACCCCGTATGATGAGGAGTATTACGAGGGGATTGCGGCGGCAAGCGAATATTTAAAGCGCGAATATTATAACGGGCTTTGCGGCAGAAATAACGATATAACGGTTGACTGTATAGGCACAACGCATATTGATGTTGCGTGGCTTTGGACTTTGGAGCAGACCGCAGAAAAGACTGTGCGCAGCTTTGCAACGGCGTTGGCGCTTATGCGCGAGTACCCAGAATATAAATTTATGTCGTCACAGCCGCAGTTATATAAATATGTAAAAGAAAACGCACCCGAAGTGTACGAAGAAATCAAAAAACGCGTTGCCGAGGGCCGTTGGGAAATTGAGGGCGCAATGTGGCTTGAACCCGACTGCAACCTAATAAGCGGCGAAAGTATGGTGCGCCAGCTTTTGCTGGGTAAAAAATTTATTAAGGACGAATTCGGAATTGACAGCCATATTTTATGGCTGCCCGATGTGTTCGGCTACAGCGCCGCAATGCCGCAGATTCTTAAAAAGAGCGGTGTTGACCGTTTTGTAACCTCAAAAATCAGTTGGAACGAAACCAATGTTATGCCCTGCGACACCTTTATGTGGCGCGGAATTGACGGCACCGAGATATTTACCAATTTCTTAACGGCACAGGGCGGTGCGTACGGGCAAAAGCCGTGGCCGGGCGCAGCCTACGGCGCAAACACAAGCCCCGACCATATATATGGCACCTGGAACCGTTACCACGAAAAAGAATTTAACAACTGCGTTATTAACTCCTTCGGGCACAGTGACGGCGGCGGCGGTCCTACCCGTGAACAAATCGAGCAACAACGCCGCACCGCTTACGGTATGCCGGGTATGCCCGTAACCCGTATGACCTTTGTGGGCGAACACCTTGACAAGGTTGAGAAGAATTTTGAAGAAAATGCGCGCGAACTTAAAAGAACACCGCGCTGGGTGGGCGAACTCTACCTTGAATACCACAGGGGAACATACACCTCTATGGCTAAAAACAAAAAGAACAACCGCCGTTCGGAGTTTATGCTGCACAATGCCGAGTGGCTTTCGTCCGCGCACGCTATGCTTTGCGGCGGAAAATACCCCAAAACGGAACTTGACGGCAGTTCGGAAATTATTGCGCTTAACCAATTCCACGATATAATCCCCGGCTCGTCAATCGAGGCGGTTTATGACCGCAGCGACAAGGATTATGCAAAAGTGAGCGAAACGCTTGGTGAAATAATCAATAATAAAATTGACGCTATAGCGGCAAATATCAAAACAAGCGGCGGCGTAATTTGCTTTAACCCATTGGGTTTTGCGCGCTGCGGCACCGTTAAAGTTAAGGGTGTAACGGTCGAAACGGGCGAAATTCCGGCATACGGCTGGCGCGTTGTTTCAAAACTGAAACCGTCCCGTAAAGTTGCGGCTACGCGCGAAAAAATCGAAAACGATTATTATGTAATAGCGATTGACCCGTCAGGCAGGATTTCTTCAATTTACGATAAGCGAGCCGACCGTGAGGTTTTAAAGCAGGGCGAATTCGGCAACGAATTACAGGTGTTTGAGGACTTTCCCCGTGCTTACGATAACTGGGAAATAAGCAATTATTATAAGGATAAAAAATGGGTGCTTGACGAAGCGGAATTGATTGAACCTGTATTTGACGGCGACCGTGCAGGCGTTAAAATTGTAAGAAAATACCGCTCGTCAACCATTACTCAAACGATTTGGTGCTACAACACCGCAGAGCGGATTGATTTTGAAACCGAGATTGACTGGCACGAACATCACCAGATTTTAAAGACCGCGTTCCCGTTTGACATCAATTCTTCGCGCGCGACATATGAAATTCAGTTCGGCAATACCGAACGCCCGACCCACGAAAACACAAGTTGGGAAGCCGCAAAATTTGAGGTTTGCGCACATAAATGGGCGGATATTTCCGAAAGCGGATACGGCGTCAGCCTGCTTAATGACTGCAAGTACGGCTACAGCACCTTAGGCAGCACTATGACCCTTACCCTGCTTAAATGCGGCACATACCCGAACGAAAACGCCGACCAGGGACGCCACTTATTTACATATTCGCTTCTGCCGCACATCGGCGGATACCGTGAGGGACAGACCGTGAAACGCGCGTTTGAGCTTAATCAGCCCATTATTTCCCGTGAAATCGAGAGCCAAAGAAGCGGCAGCCTGCCCGATACTTTCAGCTTAATTTCGTGCGACAGGGAAAGTGTGATAATCGACACCGTTAAGCGCGCCGAGGAGAGCGGCGATTTGATTGTAAGGCTTTACGAGGCGTACAACGGCAAAACGGCGGTCACACTTAATACCGGCTTTAAGTTTAAAAAATGTATGCTTTGCGATATGATGGAAAACGAACTTGAAGAATTGGCTCAGGCAGGAACTTCGGTTACCGTTCCCGTTAAAAATTTTGAGATTGTAACCCTTAAATTTATATTAAAATAATGCGCCGCGGCATCGCCGCAGCACACAAAACCCGAAACAGACGGTAGGTTCGCTTACCGCCTGTTTTTTTAGAATTTAGATATTAGATATTAGATTTTAGATGTTAGACTGTGGTAATCTAGATGTTAGACATTAGACGCTAGATATTAGACTATGGTAGCGGTAGTTTGATAATATACGATTAATAGTTCTTACCGTCGGTTTTTTCTCTCCCTCCGTCACGGCTAAAGCCGTGCCACCTCCCTCGTCAGAGGGAGGCAAGAGGTTCAGCATAACGGCAGTTAAAAGATAGACAGCAACCGCTGTCTACCGTCCATCCGCAATTCTACGGTGTGCATAAAGTCCTTGCCTCCATCTGATGAGGGAGGTGGCTTTGCCGTAGGCAAAGACGGAGGGAGAGAAGAACTGACGGTAATCACAGTTTACCGTTTATCATCAAACTACCATTACCACAGTCTAATATCTAAAATCTAATGTCTAGCATCTAGCTTGCGTCTATTATCAGAACTACCGTTCCCACAGTCTAATATCTAAAATCTAATATCTAAAATCCACAATCTAATATCTAAATTGTTGCATATTTTAGTTGCAAAAACAGCCGCACAGTGTTATAATATTTAATGTATGGATAATAATTTGGGGTAGAATAATTTTTTATGTGCGCGGCGCCGAAAAGGGCTTAAATGCGCTTTAAAACCCTCTGTATAAAATATAAAAAAAGAGGATGAACAAAATGGGATTCAATTCGTTGCAGGACCTTTGGTCTTCAGTTTGCGAAGAATGTAAAACAATGATTTCGGATGTAAGTTACAACACTTGGATAAAGGACCTTGTGCCGGTTAAGATGAGTAATGACACGCTGCTTTTAAGCATTTACACACCCTTTAAAAAGGATGTTGTTGAATCTAACTTTATGCCGGTGCTTGAAAAATGCGTTAAATCGGTTTCGGGGCTTGACCTTAAAATCGAGATTTTTGTATCGGTGGACGAGCCGGTTGAAATTCCTACCGAAAATCCGCAATATAACGAACCGCTTGAATTTTCTTCCCTTTACACCTTTGATAACTATGTTGTGGGTAATTCCAACCGCTTTGCGCACGCAATAAGTCTGTCGGTTGCCGAAAACCCCGGCGGAACATATAATCCTCTTTTTATTTACGGCAATTCGGGTGTCGGCAAAACCCACCTTTTGCTTGCAATAAAAAATCATATAAACCGCAAATATCCGCAAAAAAAGGTTGAGTTTATTTGTTGTGAGGAATTTACCAACGCTTTTATAGAATCGCTTCATAACGGCACAATCAGCCTGTTCCACCAAAAATTCCGCACCGTTGATGTGCTGCTTATTGACGATATTCAGTTTATCGCCGGTAAAACCTCTACGCAGGAGGAAATATTTAATACTTTTAATGTGCTTTATAACGAAAATAAGCAGATTGTATTCACTTCCGACCGTCCGCCGAAAGAAATCGCCACGCTTAACGACAGGATAAGAAACCGTTTTGAATCGGGCGTTATGGCGGATGTCGAACCGCCGGATTTTGAAACCCGTGTAGGTATAATTCATAAAAAAGCGCGCGAGGTTAACATAGAACTGCCCGAAAATATCACCTATTACATAGCCGAGCAGATAAAGATGAATTCACGCCAGTTAGAGGGCATTGTTAAAAAGGCTAAATTTTATGTGGATATGCAAAAGGGCAAGCCGGTAAACGAAACGGTTATTAAAAATTTTATTAAGGACCTTATAAATGAAGAACGCGAAGACCCGTTAACGATTGACGAGGTAATTTCGGAAGTTTCGCGCACTTTCGGCGTTTCAAAAGAAGATATATTCTCTAAGCGTAAAACGCAGGAAATTGTTTACGCAAGGCAGGTTTCAATGTATATTATCCGCGAAATTTCGCAGATGAAATATAAAGAAATAGGCCGCCTTTTCGGCAAAGACCACTCTACCGTGCTTTATACAATAGATAAGGTTAAGAAAAAGTTAGAACAGAACGAACAGCAGCGCAATTTGGTTGAAGATATTATTAAAAATTTGCAGAGATAAGATTAGACGCTAGACATTAGATTTTAGATTTTAGATGTGATTAAAGTAAGATAAAGAATAGACGGAAAGTACAGATTACCGTCTGTTTGCGGTTTTGTGGCATATACAACCCCCTTGCCTCCATCTGACGAGGGTGCGGGTGTCCGGTGGACACCTGACGCGCAGCAGAAGCACCGACCGAGGCGG
>CAVALG010000157.1:0-7112 GCA_963589585.1 Roseburia sp. AF12-17LB | reverse complement strand
GCAAGCAGCGTTTACCGTCCATCTTTTATCTTACTTTAATCACATCTAATGTCTAATATCTAAAGTCTAACATCTAGCTTGAGGGAGAGAAAAAGGCTGATTGCAAGCAACGCTTGCTGTCCGTTATCAAAACTATCGCCGTCCAAATCTAATGTCTAGCGTCTAATGTCTAAAGTCTAGTATCCCACATCTAATGTCTAAAGTCTAACAACTAAAATCTAAAATATAAAATATAAAAAGTCCAACATCCTTAATCGGGGGTAATAACATGGCAAACGATAAAATTATAATTAAAGGCGCAAGAGCCAACAATCTAAAAAATATTGACCTGACCGTGCCGCGCGATAAACTTGTGGTGTTTACGGGGCTTTCGGGTTCGGGTAAGTCAAGCCTGGCTTTTGATACCATTTATGCCGAGGGGCAGCGCCGATATATCGAGTCGCTTTCGTCCTATGCGCGTATGTTTTTAGGGCAGATGGACAAGCCCGATGTTGACAGTATCGACGGGCTATCCCCTGCCATTTCAATCGACCAAAAAACCACCTCCAAAAACCCTCGTTCCACCGTCGGCACCGTTACCGAAATACACGATTATTTAAGGCTGCTGTTTGCGCGCGTGGGTGTTCCCCACTGCCCCGTCTGCGGCAGAGAGATTGAGGGTCAAACGGTGGACGGTATCGCCAAAAAGATTTTGGAATTGCCCGAACGCACCAAAATTCAGCTTTTAGCCCCCATTGCGCGCGGCAAAAAAGGCACTTTTAAGACCGAACTTGCCGCCCTTGCAGGCGAGGGCTTTGCACGCGCCCGTATTGACGGCGAAATGTACGATTTAACCGAAATCCCCGAACTTAAAAAGAACAATAAACACACGGTAGAGGTCTGCGTTGACCGCCTTATAGTCAAACCCGACATTTTTTCACGCCTTGCCGACAGTATCGAAACCGCGCTTAAAAAATCGGGCGGACTTCTTATCGTTGCGCCCGAAAACGGCGAAGATATCCTGTTTTCCGAAAATTATTCCTGCCCCGAACACGGCATAAGCGTTCCTGAACTCACGCCGCAGATGTTTTCGTTCAACAGCCCGTTCGGCGCATGCCCCAAATGCTCCGGTATCGGCGTTTTTATGAAAATAGTACCCGAACTTTTAGTCCCCGACGAGTCAAAATCGCTTGCCGAGGGCTGTATCCGCGCAACCGGCTGGGGCGTTAATTCGTGGTTCACGGGCGGTCAGTCCACCACTATCGCGCAGATGTACTATAACGGCCTTGCCGAGCATTACGGCTTTAGCGTGGACACCCCGTTCCGAGATTTGTCGGACGAGGTCAAACACATTATCTTTTACGGTACGGGCGGCGAAAAAATCAAGTGCGTCCGCAATTCATCCTGGGGCGGCGGCGAGTACTACACCGAGTTTGAGGGCGTTATTACCAACCTTGAAAGGCGGTATAAAGACTCCGCAAGCGACCGTGCGCGTGCCGAAATCGAGTCCTTTATGACCGAGCGCGAGTGCCCCGAATGTCACGGCGCAAGGCTTTCCCCTGTTTCGCTTGCCGTTACCGTAGGCGGTCAAAATATCCACCAAATAAGCGAAAAATCGGTGTCGGCGGCTATAGAGTTTTTTGAGGGGCTGACCTTTTCTCAAAAAGATACAACCATTGCCGCGCCCGTAATTAAAGAGATAATTGCGCGGCTTAAATTCCTAAAAAGCGTGGGGCTTGACTACCTTACTTTGTCGCGCGCGTCGGGTACGCTGTCGGGCGGCGAGGCGCAGCGCATACGCCTTGCAACCCAAATAGGCTCTGCCCTTACGGGCGTGCTTTATATTCTTGACGAACCGAGTATCGGGCTGCACCAGCGCGATAACGACCGCCTGCTTGCAACGCTGCAAAAACTGCGCGATCTCGGCAATACCGTTATAGTCGTTGAACATGACGAGGACACTATCCGCGCAGCTGATTTTGTTGTTGATATAGGCCCCGGCGCAGGCGTTCACGGCGGCGAAGTTGTTGCCGCGGGGACACCCCGTCAGGTCGCCGCCTGCAAAAATTCAATCACGGGCGATTACCTCTCGGGCAGGCGCAAAATCCCCGTTCCCAAAACCCGAAGAAAGGGCAGCGGCAAGTTCTTAGAGGTTATCGGCGCAGCCGAACATAATCTTAAAAATATAAATGTTAAAATTCCGCTCGGCGAACTTGTTTGTGTAACGGGCGTATCGGGTTCGGGCAAGTCCAGCCTTGTCAACGGTATTTTGTATAAACGCCTTGCCAACGAACTCAACCGCGCAAAACTTATACCCGGCAAGCATAAATCTTTAAAAGGAATTGAAAATCTGGATAAGGTTATCGCTATCGACCAATCGCCGATAGGGCGCACGCCGCGCTCTAACCCTGCTACCTACACGGGAGTTTTCGGCGATATACGCGAACTGTTTGCCGCCACGCGCGACGCGCGCGCAAAGGGTTACGGCGCAGGCAGATTTTCATTTAATGTCAAGGGCGGACGGTGCGAAGCCTGTCAGGGCGACGGCATAATCAAGATTGAAATGAACTTTTTGCCCGATGTTTATGTCCCCTGCGAGGTCTGCGGCGGAAAACGCTACAACACCGAAACGCTTGCCGTTAAATACAAGGGCAAGAGCATACACGATGTGCTTGAAATGACGGTTGAAGAAGCAATGAACTTTTTTGCAAGCGTGCCTAAAATCAGCCGCAAACTCAAAACGCTTTACGATGTGGGGCTGGGCTACCTTAAACTCGGTCAGCCTGCAACCACGCTGTCGGGCGGCGAGGCGCAGCGTGTTAAACTCTCAACCGAACTTTCAAAACGCCCCACGGGCAAAACCGTATATATTCTGGACGAACCTACAACAGGCTTGCACACCGCCGATGTACACCGCCTTATAGAGGTGCTTGAACGGCTGGCGGACGCGTCTAACACCGTAATCGTAATCGAGCATAACCTTGATGTTATAAAAACCGCCGATTATATAATTGATTTGGGCCCCGAGGGCGGCGACCGCGGCGGCGAGATAGTTGCCGCCGGAACACCCGAACAGGTTGCCGAAGTTGACGGCTCTTATACGGGCAAGTACCTTAAAAAGATGCTGGAAGAGTAGATTGCGATAACGGCAAATTTAAAAGCAGACGGCAATTTAGATGTTAGATATTAGATTTTAGATGTTAGACTATGGTAACGGTAGATTGATGATATACGGCAGGCTGCCGTCACCTGCAAATTCCTTGGCTCCCTCTGACGAGGGAGCTGTCAAAAATCTTCGATTTTTGACTGAGGGAGAGAAGAAAGACTAACTGTAAGCAACATTTACTGTCTGTTATCAAAGTACCGTTACAATATTTTAGTTTAACAATAGACGGGAAACAGTTCATACCGCCGGCTTTTTCTCTCCCTCCGTCACGGCTGCGCCGTGCCACCTCCCTCATCAGATGGAGGCAAGGGATTGTGCATACCGTAGAATTGCGGATAGACAGTAAATTAAGATTAGCTTTAGTTTTTTGTACTTACAGTAAAAATTATCTGCCGTCCGTCCTTAGGCTGCCGTTACTATCAATTTTCTTGGCTCCTCCTGACGGGGGAGCTGGCAAAAATCTTTGATTTTTGACTGAGGGAGAGAAGAACTAAAGTAAAATATAGATGTAATTAGCGTCCTTTATTAAAACTACCGTTACTCATATCTAATATCTAGTGTCTAAAATCTAATGTCTAGAACGGGTAGTTTGATAACAGACGGTAACTGTCAGGTGAGCCGCGCGGAAGTGGTTTGAGGCATACTAGATGTTAGATATTAGATGTTAGACTGCGGTAACGATAGTTTGATAACAGACGGTAAATTGTTATTACCGTTGGTTTTTTCTCTCCCTCCGTCTTTGCCTGCGGCAAAGCCACCTCCCTCATCAGATGGAGGCAAGGGGGTGTGCATACCGTAGAATTGCGGATAGACAGTAAATTAAGATTAGCGTTAATTTTTTGTACTTGCAGTAAGAATTATCTGCCGTCCGTCCTTAGGCTGCCGCCACCTGCAAATTCCTTGGCTCCCTCTGACGAGGGAGCTGGCAAAACTTCGTTTTGACTGAGGGAGAGAAGAAAGCTACTGAAATCTCAATTCACCGTCCATTATCAAAACCACCGCCAACCACATCTAATGTCTACCATCTAATGTCTAACATCTAGCTCGGGGGAGAGAAGAAAGCTACTGAAATCTCAATTCACCGTCCATTATCAAAACCACCGCCAACCACATCTAATGTCTACCATCTAATGTCTAACATCTAGCTCGGGGGAGAGAAAAAACTAACCGAAATCTCAATTCACCGTCTGTTATCAAAACTACCGCCACCCCATCTAATGTCTAACATCTAAAATCTAAAGTCTAAAGTTCACACATTCTTAACCAATTAAGCGGCGTAACTGTCGTATGATGAAAGAGAGGTGAATCTATGCTCGGTTATGTTAAAGCGTATAAGCCCGAAATGACCTACAGGGAATTTGATACCTATAAAGCGGTATATTGCGCACTTTGCCGCACTATTGGGAAAGAATACGGCGCGGTTATGCGGGCATTGCTGAGCTATGATTTCACCTTTTTAAGTTTGATTTTTATGTCGCTCAATGACGAAAAAGCGGCATACGAGAAAAAACGCTGCACCTGTAATCCGCTTAAAAAGTGCAATTACTGTACAAGCGGCAGTGAGGAACTGCGGCTTGCCGCGGCGGTCACCGTTGCGCTTTGCGAATATAAAGCGGAGGACAATATTGAAGACGAGGGATTATTTAAATCCCTTCCCTATCGGTTATGTTTACCGACTTTAAAACGCGCGGCGAAAAAAGCCTACAGCAGATATCCCGAACTTTCGGACATAATAAATGAGTATAAACAAACCCAATCACAGGCGCAAAAGGACGAAACCACGGGTATTGACCGTGCGGCGGAACCCTCCGCAAACGCACTTTCACGAATTTTTGCCCTGCCTGCACGAAATTCCGCCGAGGAACGGGTGCTAAAACATTTGGGCTACTGTTTGGGTAAATGGATTTATTTGCTTGACGCGGGCGAGGATTTTCCCGAAGATATCAAAAAAGGGCGGTTTAACCCTTTAAAAACACCCTTTAAAATGTCAAAAGAAACATCGCCGCAGGCGTTCGCAAAAGCGTACCTTGAGCCTAATCTTATGGTCTGCGAGGTTGAGTGTGAAAAGGCGTTTGAACTGCTTGATGTTAAAAAATATCGGTCAATATTGCAAAATATATTGTATCTCGGAATAAAAAATACGCGCGCTATGGTTATAAAAGGCGGCGCGGATAAGGAGCATTGAATATGAACGACCCCTATGTTGTTTTGGGAATCGACCGCAGCGCAACCGACGAACAGGTCAAAGACGCTTACAGAAAGATGGCGCGCAAGTACCATCCGGATAACTATGCCGATAATCCGCTTTCCGACCTTGCTAAACAAAAAATGCAGGAAATAAACGACGCGTACGACAGAATAATGGACGAACGCCGCGGTACGGGCACAGGCTCGTCGGGCGGATATTCGGGCGCTTCGGGTTCGGGCAGTTACGGCGATGTGCGCAGGCTAATCAATTCGGGCAGACTTGACGACGCGCGCGCAATCCTTGACGGTATCCCTTTAAGTTCAAGGGGCGCCGAATGGTACTATCTTAACGGGCTGCTGCTTGACCGCAAGGGCTGGTATCAGGAAGCCTTTACATCATATTCAAACGCCTGTAGGCTTGACCCGTCAAATAAAGAGTACGCGGCGGCGTTTAATAACCTTCAAAATCGGCGCGGCGGCGGATTCGGCGGCTATTACGGCAACTCAAACCCCTACGGGAACGGCGGCTGCACCCCGTGCGATGTCTGCCAAGGGCTTATCTGTGCTGATTGCTGCTGCGAATGTATGGGCGGCGACCTGATACGCTGCTGCTGATATTATGAAAAAGTCAAAAAAAGCGGCGGTTTGCGGAATAATCGCCGCGCTTTCATCGGTTATGATGTTGGTTTCGTACTTTCCGTACCTCACATATGCAGTGCCGGCTCTCGCCGGCGCTTTTTCAGCCGTGCTGCTTATAGAGTACGGCGCAGGACCTGCCTTTTTGTCATACGGCGTTTCCGCCCTGCTTACCGCAGTTTTTGCAGAGCCCGAAAGCAAGGTGCTGTACATTCTGTTCTTCGGCTATTATCCCATACTTAAAGGATTGCTTGAAAAACATATGCCTAAAGCGGTAACTTTTGCGCTAAAATTGCTGTGCTTTAACGGCGCAATCCTGCTTTCATACTATTTAATGATAAGCGTTTTCGGGCTCGCATTGCCCGATTCGGGCGAACTTACCGGCAAATTTATGTGGCTTCTGCTTGCCGCAGGCAATGTTACCTTTGTTATTTACGATTTTGCCCTTGCGCGCGCCGCCGCGGTGTATATCTACCGTATCCGCCCCAAAATTTCAAGGTATTTGTGATGTTAGATGTTAGATTTTAGATGTTAGACATTAGATTTGATTGAAGTAAGATAAAAGATGGACGGTAAACGCTGCTTGCCGCAAGTATGCTTAAACCTCTTGCCTTGCTAGATGTTAGATTTTAGACGCTAGATGTTAGATTAGGTAACGGTAGATTGATAATAGACGATAGGCTGCTGTTATGCTGAAATCCCTTGCCTCCACCTGACGAGGGAGGTGGCACGGCGCAGCCGTGACGGAGGGAGAGAAAAACCAATGGTAATAACAATTTACCGTCTGTTATCAAACTATCGTTACCACGGTCTACAGTCTAAAATCTAATGTCTAACATCTAGCTTGGGGGAGAGAAAAAGCCGGCGGTATGAACTGTTTCCCGTCTATTGTTAAACTAAAATATTGTAACGGTACTTTGATAACAGACAGTAAATGTTGCTTACAGTTAGTCTTTCTTCTCTCCCTCAGTCAAAAATCGAAGATTTTTGACAGCTCCCTCGTCAGAGGGAGCCAAGGGTTGCAGTATAACGGAAAATTATAAGATAGACGATAAACGCTGCTTGCCGCAAGTATGCACAAAACCCTTGCCTCCCTCTGACGAGGGAGGTGGCACGGCGCAGCCGTGACGGAGGGAGAGAAAAA
>CAVALG010000156.1:0-10316 GCA_963589585.1 Roseburia sp. AF12-17LB | reverse complement strand
GCCCTGTGTAAAGCCTACATACTTACCGTTTACATATACTTCTGCACAGGAAGAAACACCTTCAAGCACAAGATACTGTTGCTTTAAAATATCGTTTACGGTAAATTCTCTTTCATACATTCCAAGCGGATTTACCGAAGGGACATAAGGCTCATCCATCGGGAATGGATAACTTACATTTGAATAATTAGGATTTTCATACCCGAGTACCGCCCAACAAGACGGCACGGTTATAATATCCCACTCGGTCGGGTAGACAGCCTCGTCACCGTTTTTAAAATATTTAAAACGCCATTCACCGTTTAAAAGTTGGTATTCACACTCGCCTGCAGGAATATAATAACTTCTTTGAGGGAGACGATTTTCGGATACTTTTGAAAGGTCTTCAAACTTTCTCATAATATTAACTCCAATCAAAGTAAGGATTATTCAAAAATTGCGGTATCAGCAGACGCTAAATCAATAAAACGGTATGTAGCCTTTGTGTTTTGTGATGCCGCGCCGACGCCTATAACATCCATCCCTCCTGCTATTGCCGCTTCAATACCTGCGTCTGCATCTTCAACTACCAAACAATCCGTCGGTTGTACGCCGAGTTTTTGTGCAGCCTTAAGAAACACCTCGGGGTCAGGCTTACTTTTTGAAATGTCGTTACCGTCAGCAACAGCGTCAAAATATGTATCAAGCCCGATATTTTTAAGTATAGCAGGCGTGTTCTTGCTGGATGAACCGATTGCGATTTTAATACCTTTATCCTTTAAAAAGCCCGTGAAGTCCAAAACACCGGGTAAAATATCGCTGGGTGAAAGACTTTTTATATATCCCTTATAATATTCATTTTTGCGTGTTGCCATTTCAAGTTTTTCGTCATCCGTATAAGTTTTTGTTGCCTTTTCAAGCAAGATATCCAAACTTTCCATACGACTTACACCTCTTTGACGCTCATTAATTTTATGGTCGAAATAGATGCCTTCGTCATCGGCAAGTTTTTTCCAGCCTTTGTAATGGCACTCATCTGTGCAAACAATAACCCCATCAAGGTCAAATATAACTGCTTTATATTTCATAAATATTTCCTCCGTTACATTTAAAAATTCTTAAAATATTCAGATTTTCACATTAACGCCGTTTGCGTCAACTGTATAATCCTTATCGAATATCTTCATATCAACGCTGCCGTCGCCCAAAACTTTAAATGAAGCGCCATCACCGTTAATTGAAACTTCAATAATTTTACCGTCATATGTAAGTTTAAACGAATACCCCTTCCAGTTATCGGGCAGGCAGGGCTTAAACACCAACTTATTGCCGTCGGTACGCATACCGCCGAAGCCGTATACTATGTTCATCCAGGTAGCGGCCATTGAGGTTATATGCAGCCCCTGATGGGTATTACGGTTGTAATCGTCAAGGTCCAACCTGCTTGCATACTGCGAAAATTCAAGCGCTTCATCAATTTTGCCGAGTTCGCAGGCAAGAATTGAATGGATTGATGGAGAAAGTGATGATTCGTGCGAGCATCTGGGCTCGTAATATTCGTAGTTTGCCTTTTTGATTTCGTCTGAAAATTCTTGCGAGAAAAAGAACAGGAAAAGTAAAACATCCGGCTGCTTTGTCATTGAAGTACGGAATATACGCCCATATTCCCAGTGGTTGTATACAGGAAATTCGGTATGCGGAATCGCCTTAACATCAATATAAGGCAGGTTATAATATCCGTCGTGCTGTTCAAACAGTTTTGTATCTCCATCAAAAGATATATACATATTGTCAGCCTTGTTTTTCCAATCGGCAAATTCGCTTTCATCTACTTTAAGGCGATTTATAACTTCGTTATACTTTTCGGGGTCGGCTGATTTAATTTCGTCCTTAACTTCTAAAGCAAAATCAAACGCCTTTTTAGCCATATAGTTTGTATAGCAGTTGTTGTTAACCATCATATGAAATTCATCCGGTCCCATTACGCCGAAGTAGCCGTATTTGTGGGTTTCAGCACCCCAGTCACCTCTGCTTGCAAAATAGCGTGCTGCTTCGACAAGCATTTCAAAACCTTTATTATAAAGGAAATCTTTATCGTGACAAACGTTGTTGTAGTGCCAAATTCCGTAAGGGATAGCGGCTGAAACATGTATTTCAAGGTTTCCGTGCTGCCAGGTGCCGCAGCTCTCTGTACCGTCTATTGTACCCATCGGGTAACAAGAGCCTTTGCAATCCATTTCAATTGCGCGTTCCTTTGCCTGCGGCAATGTGTTATAACGGTATTCAAGCAAACTTCTGGCAGAGCGCGGATTGCTAAACATATAGAACGGCAGACAGTATGTTTCGGTGTCCCACCAGGTCCAGCCGTAGTAATATTCTCCCGTAAGTCCCTTTGCACCTACATTAAGCGTTGGGTCATTACCATGATAAGTCTGCTGAAGATTGAATATACAAAAACGAACGCCTTGTTGATTTTCGGGGTCGCCGTCTATGGTTATATCAAGATTTTCCCAAGCCTTTGTCCAGAAGTTAATATGTGCAACGGTTTCGGTTTCGAATTTAACATTTTTAAGTTCCGAAACAGTATTTTGCGCGTCATTCCAAACAGCATCGGCATCCTCGTCGCGACGGCGTTCGGCGTAATTTACAACTTTTTTAACAAAAGCGGTCGGCTCTCCTTCGGTCAAATTAAGGGTAAATGCTTTTGAAACAATTTTCGGATTTCCCGAAACATTTTCTAAGTTCACCTGCTTGTCCGCCGATATTTCAAAGTGAGAATAAAGCAACTGACGACTGTTCTCAGTACGGCACAAGAGAGAAGACTCATCCGCACGCTCAGGCGACCAAAAGTTTTTGTTTTCAAGTTCGTGAATAGGTGTAAAATCAATACCGCTGACAATATCAACATTACCGCTGAAATTTAAGGGAGTAAATTCAACACGCTGAAAACCTACATTGGCGTGAACCATTGAAAGCATACGAGTAAATGTTATTTTTAATTTTTTACCGCTTTTCGCGTTCCAAACAAAACTTCTTGTCATAATTCCGGTGCGCATATCAAGCCTTCTGTTAAAATCGGAAAAATCACACTTGTTAAGGTCAAGTTGCTCCCCGTCAAGAAAAATTCTTGTGTAGAGCCAATCCACCGTGTTTATCATAAAGCAGAAACGCTTTGCCATACCAAGAAAATAGGCTGCGTGAATTATCTCTTTTTCGTCATATACACCGTTTACATAACTGCCTATAAGCGTATCACCGCTGTATCCCTCGTCAAAATATCCTCTTACACCCATAAATTCATTTGCGAGAGAGAAAATTGCTTCCGAAGCCCTGCTTCTGTCTTTGTGAAAGCCGATTTCCTCAACAATCCAAGGGTCAACCGTTAAATACCGTTCTGCTATTTTAGCCATATTCTATCCTCCGTTAATTCAAGGCGAAACCACGCCTAATATAATTAGTACAAGAATTATTATATTAAATACTTTTCACGCTGTCAAACTCTATTTTGCATAAAATTAAATTTTCTTAAAAATTAAGCGACTAAAGCAATTGACATAACCGATTATTTAAAATATAATTGTATTGTTACGCATTAATTAAAGAGCCGTTCGGGTTTGGCAAAATTCCGTTCTTTCCGCACGGCGGTGAACCGTTTTGGGATGAACGGTTTTTATATGGGAGGGCGCAAACACAATGCTTGAAAAAATATACTTAAACGGATTATGGGATTTTTGCCCGATATACGGCGAAACATCTTCGCTTGATTTACCGGAGAAAACTACATACTCCGACGAGAAAATTATAGTTCCCTCCTCTTGGCGCTACCGCCGAGAGGACGGCTTTAATGTTTTTGACGATTTTAAGCCGCTTGACCAAAACGGTTACCCTGACGAATGGAACAACGCTCTCACAGGTGTTTACGAAAGATATTTTACAGTAACAGAGAAAATGCTTGAAAAGCGCGTTATTCTTTGTATGGACGGTATTGCCCAAATGGCGGCCGTTTATATTAACGGCACATTTGCAGGCAAATGGGATGAAATGTACCTTTGCGGAAAGATAGATATTACCGATTTTTTGGTTGCGGGCGAAAACAAGATAAATATAGTCTGCACAAGTTTTGAACAGGTTAAGATTGATTCGGGTCTTATAAAATCAACAGGTCTTGTCGGCTCGTGGTACGGCACTGTCTGCCGCGGAATTTGGAATGACATATACCTTGATTTTGAAAATTACACCAAAGTATCAGATATTAAAGTCCGCACATATGTGGAAAGAAAAAAAATAGAACTGCTGTTTACGGTTGCAAACAATACTTTTGCGCGCTCAAAACTTGAACTGTGCGCCGAAATTACCGACGGTGGCAAGCTTATTAAAGAATTTAAAACCGTTATTTCGCTTAAAACAAATTCTGCAAAAACCATTGAAATATCCGACGAATGGGATGACCCGATACTGTGGGATACTGACAATCCGCATTTGTATGACATAACCGTTCGCCTTTTTGACGGCAACGAATTAATTGACACGGCATTTACAAAATTTGGGTTTAGGGAATTTAAAAATATTGGTCCCGATTTTTACCTTAACGGTAAGCGCATAAACCTACGGGGCGACTCCTGGCATTTTCAGGGCGCAGAGCAGATGACAAAGCAATACGCCCTTAATTGGTACAAAATGGCGAAAGAAAACGGCGTTAATTACATACGCCTGCACGCAGAGCCCTACCCTGAATATTACCTTGAAGCCGCTGATGAAACGGGTATGCTTATTGTTGATGAAACGGCAATTTACGGTTCGGGCAAATCAATGTACGCAGGTAATGATTTATATTTAAAACGCTGCAAAGAACATATAAGGCGTTTTGTAACACGCGACAAAAACCACCCGAGCGTTATTTTGTGGAGCCTGCAAAATGAAATGCGCTGGGTTGACGGACGCGATATTTTTAAAAAGCACATTCCCGAAATGATGGGTATTATAGCAAGCATTGACCCAACAAGAAAAATTATTCTTGAAGGTGATAACCGCCTGCTGCCGTATGACAACACTCAAATTGACACCTACCACTATAATATTGACGGTACATTTGCGCAGTGGAAGCGCGAGCATCCGTTAGTTATAGGCGAGCGTTGCGGACTTTGGTATGTCTGCCCCCAAAATGCTTCTATGTATGTCGGGCTTAACGCTTACGGCAATGTATACGATACATTCCGCGGTTTTGCGAAAAAAGAAAAGCTTTTTGTTGAGGACGCACGCCGCAAGGGTGTTTCCGGTGTTTCGGTTTTCAATTTTGCCTATTATTTTGAGCGCAGTATGCCGAATGAGGATATAGAACTTAATTGGAACGGCTTTGAAGGACCCGGGAACAAGCCTAAAAAAATCACTAAATATTCTTTAACTATAAACAACGGGTATTTGGACGGTTACCCGATTAACGAACCCAACCCCACGCTTGATTACATCAAATCGGCATTTCGCCCTGTGGCGATTATCCGCCGCGAATATGACTCTGCATTTTATGACGGCAAAGAGATAACCCGTTCGTTTGATGTGTATAACGATACAAGGGACTACCACGATTGCAAAATTGTTTATAAGTTTGTTTCCGACGGTAAAGTGATATCAGAAGGCGAAACGGAATATGACGGCAAACCGGGCGCATCTTATCTTTGGAAGGTTGCAATACCGTCAATGCGTGTAAAGTCTGCAACCATTGTCACGCTTCAAGCAGTGCTGCACCACGAAAGCAACGAAGTATTTTCACTTGAAACCGATTACACACTTTACCCGTCAATAATTAAAATTCTGCCCGTTGACGCTTCAAGAAAAATATGCTATTACGGAAATGACAGAGCCTATGAAATAATTAAAAGGCTTTTACCGAACTCGTCAAGACTTACAACACTTGATGACGCAACGGTTTATTCACCCGAAATACTTATACTCGGTGATCATTTGACCGATGACCCGAACGAGCGGCAGATGATACTTGAAGATTATGTTTCACGCGGCGGAACGCTTATATGCCTTGAGCAAGATAGGTTTGCCATAGGCGATATGCACCTTTATGCGTCGCCGTTTATTTCAGCACATACATCGAATCCGGCGCACCCGATTTTAAAGGGTATAGCCGATGAAGATTTAATGTTCTGGGAGCCGACGGTAACCGAGGAAAGACCTCAGCCTATAATAAGTTCTGCGTTTGTTAAACCGATAAAGGGCGATTTTAAATTTATTTTGGAATGTTCATCGGGCGACTATGCAGACGGCGGAGATTTATGGTCGCCGCTTATAGAATACGGCTTTAAAGACGGTAAGATGATTTTTAACCAACTTGATTTAATAAAGCATTTCGACAGTGTACCGATTGCCTGCAAGTTGCTTAGAAACATCTTGGCGTATGCGGTTGAATTAACCGAAGTATCACACGGCAGAACCGCCGCGGTGGTATCGGAATACGGCAGGCGCTTCCTCAATGCCTGCGGCCTTGAATACAAGGAAATTTCATTTGCCAACACATACCGCAACAATGTAATAGTGACAGATATGCAGTCGGTTTCCGAAAAAGATGTTGCCAACATTAAAATGTTTATACAAAACGGCGGCACGCTGGCTGTATTACCGTTTGAACCGAAAGACTGCAAGTTGCTTTCGCAAATTTGCGAATCGGAGGTTACATCTGAAAATACGCCTGTTTACCACTTGAAACCTACAGAATCACCAATTACCAAAGGCATTTCAATTGTAGATTTCTACCGTTACGAAAAGCCGCCTATGTCACCGCGACAGGTTGATAACACCGTTATTGCCGAAAACACCGTGTCTGCCGATAGGGGCAATTCACTTGCCGAAAATGTCACGGGGACACCGTGGTTTGATTATTACAAACGCGGCTGTGCCGATGAATATGCGATAATTCCGCTTGTAAGTATAAACGAGGAAAAAGCGGAACCGCAAAACAGTTATATGTGGGAAATTCCGCTCGGCATGGGTAAAATTATTTTGTCACAGATAAATACCGACCCGAACAATGAAAAGGATATCCGTATTTATTCAGGTATGCTTTCAAATCTCGGCTGTAATATAGTCGGTGATGTCTTTGCTTATATCAAATCTGATTTTGATTATGCGGTGGATTATTTTATGACGCTCCCCTGCCCCGAATATAAAGACCATTCGGCAGTACTTGCCTATTATACGGACAAGCAGTATTCTTTAAACAACTTAGGAGAGGGCTTGTACGGTTGGATGCGCAAGGTTGAAAAAAGCCGCATTGACGGTACGGTAACTGTACCCGACAGCAAAAACGAGCGTCTGTTCCTTACCTGTTTTGCAAAATATTCCGGTACATCGCGTGAGGCTTGTACCGCCGTTATTACCTCAAACGGTGAATCTGATTTATGGATAAACGGCGATAAACTTGACGGTGCAGGTAAGTTTATTCTTTTGCCCGGGGAAAACCGAATTGTAATTGACGCTAAAGCGCCCGATAATGATAATTACTCGGTTCGCCTTATAATTAAGGACAGTAACGGCACACCCGTAAGAAACACGCTGTATCACCTTACAATTGACGAAGTTGACCCAAAATAAATATATGTAAACTAAAGCCCCGTATGGAAGTATCGTTTCCCATACGGGGGCTTTGTTATCCTATGCAATTCTCAACCGCTTCGCGAATATTTCTGACACCGATAACCTCAATTCCCTCAGGCAATTGACCGCTTAATTTTTTTAAACAGTCTTTAGGCACAACGCATTTTGTAAAGCCCATTCGCGCTATTTCTTTAATACGCGGCAATGCGCGCGGAACATTCCTTACTTCGCCCGAAAGCCCTATTTCGCCGAACGCTACAGTATTGAACGGAATCGGGCGGTCTTTCAGTCCCGAAACAAGAGCAACCGCTACCGATAAATCGGTTGCGGGTTCATCTATTCTTAGTCCGCCCACGACATTTAAGTAAACATCAAGATTTGAGAAAAAATACCCCATACGCTTTTCAAGCACGGCAAGTATAAGGTTAAGGCGGTTATAGTCAAACCCCGTGGACATTCTTCGCGGATTGCCGAATCCGGTTGTAGTAACCAGACTTTGAACTTCAGCCAATATTGGGCGGGAACCCTCAAGCGCGCAGGCGATGCAAGAACCCGAAACATTTTCCCTGTGACCCGATAGAAGCGAGGCTGACGGGTTTTCAACCTCCTGCAATCCTAAATCGGTCATTTCAAAAACACCTATTTCATTTGTAGAGCCGAAGCGGTTTTTAACGGCGCGGAGTATCCTATAAGAATAGTTGCGCTCGCCCTCGAAATACAATACCGTATCTACAATATGTTCCATAACCTTGGGCCCCGCAATATTACCGTCCTTATTCACATGACCGACTATAATTATCGGTATTTCAAGACTTTTACCCGTGCGCAAAAGCAGGTTTGTACATTCCCTTACCTGTGCAACGCTGCCTTGCGAAGAACTTAGTTCGCGGCAATTCATAGTTTGGATTGAATCAAGCATAACCAAATCGGGCTTTTCGTTTTCTATATATGCAATAACCGTATCAATATCGGTTTCCGCCATTACAACAAGGTTACCCTCGGTAACGCCTAAACGATTAGCCCTGAGTTTAAGCTGCCGCGCAGACTCCTCGCCCGAAACATACAAAACTTTCATAGTGTCCGAAAGAGTGCCGCACATCTGCATAAGTAGGGTTGACTTGCCTATTCCCGGGTCACCGCTTAACAAAATCAGCGCACCTTTAACAATTCCGCCGCCCAAAACGGTATCAAGCTCCTTAATACCCGTTTTATAGCGTATCTCGGCATCAATATTAACATCATTTAAATAATGCGCGTTTGAGGTGTAGCCCGTAACAGACCTTTGCTGCCTGTCACGCCCCGTCGGCGCGTCATTTTTAATTACCTCCGACATTGTGTTCCAACTGCCACAGGACGGGCATTTGCCCATCCATTTAGGCGTTTCATAACCGCATTCGCTGCAAACAAACACACTTTTGACCTTGCCTGCCACTTAAAATTCATCCCCTAAAATAAAATACAGGTTAATTATAGTATAAATCCGCCGCCAAAACAATAGCAAATGCAATTTTAGTCTGATATTCGCTGTTTTTAAGATTTTGCAATTCGCTGCCGTTGCTTACAAACCCACATTCCGCCAATACCGCAGGCTGCTTTGCATTTTTTAAAAGGAATATATCCTTGCCGGCTTTTTTAACCACCCTTTTATTATCTTTTTGAACATATGTTGCAATACTGTTTTGAATATTTTCCGCCAGCAACTGTGAATTTTCATTGTTTGGCGAATAAAACACCTGCGCCCCGTGGACCTGCGTCTGCTCAAATTTGTTCATATGAATACCTATATATATTCCGTCACTGTTATCGTCTATAATATTTAAGCGGTTGTGCATATCCTCAACCTTGTTTTTTCTTATGCTGCTTTGCGTATCACAAAGTGCCTTGTCTTTTTCACGAGTCATAACCGTTTTATAACCTAAAACTTCGGCAATGTCACGCAGTTTTAGTGCTACCTGCAAATTTATATCCTTTTCAAATGTACCGTCGGCGGCAACCGCGCCGCCGTCAAATCCGCCGTGTCCTGCATCAATTATAATTTTCGGGGTAATATCATCTTTGGCATATGCGCAAAACTGCGCGGTGCAACAGCAGCAAATAACCATAGCAAGCAAAAAAGAACTTATTTTTTTATACTTCAAAATACCACACCCAATCATTTATTTGCTAAATAATTATATGGCAACGCGGAAAGCATAATTCGGTGCTTTCCGCGTTTTTTAAATCTTAATAATCCCGCCAATCGTATTTTTCGTCCTTTGCCAAATTTAGAACCGTACCGTTTATTGATACCGTGGTATCATCAATCCAATCTATTTCCGCCTCGCTTTTATGGTAAGCGTCATAAATCATTTTGTTTTTACCGTCCTCTGTCAAGTAGACCTTAACTGAAAAGTCCACGGTTGCGTTCGGCTCGGTTCGGTATGCTTCAAGTTTATATTTTCTGTCGGGCGACTGCGATTGTGCAATAAAAATCTCTGTATTGTTTAATTCCGCAACAGGATATTTGCATCCCGATATAATCAGCAGCATTAACGCCCCAATAAATAACAAATGCAAATGCCGTTTATATTTTTTCATATTGCACGCCTGCCCTTATTCCCACACTACAGGTTTGTTGTTTATCCCAACAATCTCGGATTTATCGGAATTGCCGAAAAAGCCCCATATATCGCGGCTTCTGAAAGATTCTGTCCGTCCGCTGCAATTTACAAAGCAAATATCACTACCGCACGGAACAC
>CAVALG010000155.1:0-11673 GCA_963589585.1 Roseburia sp. AF12-17LB | reverse complement strand
TAATCCGCTGATTATTTGCGCCTTCTTCTATCCGGACTGTTACCGTCGGTTCCGGGATCTTACCGGTAATCGGCACGCATAAAAGCGTGTTAGCGGACTCGTCAGTCAGGTGCTGCATTACCGCCGGTGGGGATTTTCACCCCGCCCCGAAGACATTTCTTGCACTTGATATTATATTACCGTATAATCGCTTTGTCAACCCCTCACTTTTTTGGTAGCAACGAGAAATTTAAAATTATGGGTAAATATATTTGTATGTATTTTCAAGTAATACTATTGTATGAACCGCCCCAAGTTGTATAGGCAGTACAGCTTGGGGCGGTTCGAAGCGATAAGGTCTTTTAATTTTGGGAATTTATTTTATCATACAGCCGATATCGTCAAATATATCGCCTATTGCTCTTGCGGCTTTGCCTGCTTTTTTGGTTATTGCTTTTTTGTTCTTCATAGCCATTTTACCTACAAGTACGGCAGTAGCGCCTGCCGCCATACCTGCGCCCATTCCCTTAACAAATGACATTGCCTGTTTAGTCATAAATATCACCTCTCTGTTTGTTTTATATTATTCTTTCCGCGGCAGTTTAAATATATTCAAAATTTGTAAATTTAACCGTGAATTCCGTTTCACTGAAATCTATCTCGGTCATAAACCCATCAGGGCGTGTTTTTGCCGAAAATTTTCCCAAACCACATTTGCCGTCTGCTTTGCCGCCGTTTATTATATCGCATATAGCGGCACTTACGCAACTGCGCAATTTATGTGAAACGATTTTTTCACCGCAAAATTCAATTTGAAATCTGCCGTCATTTTTACGAATTATTTTCATACCTTTAACCGTTTCGGGGGTAAGTATTTCTGCTGTGATTGTCCCGCTTGCGGTTAGCGTACCGCTTGATTTTTTATTGCCCTCTTCAAAAACCGTAAAATTACAGCGGTAACGGTCGGTTTTAACCGCTTGCGGACTTTTTTCGCCGCAGCCCGAAAAAACAATAAACAGTGTGAGTATTACCAATGCCCACACTGTTTTTTTTAAGTATTTAAATGCCAAATCAGTCACCCCGATGTTCAAAATTCAGAAAACATTCGGGCAGCGCGTTTATTATATCACCGGCGTACATTGCGGTTTGCGAAAATTTATTTGCAGCAATATCTCCTGCACAGGCGTGTATAAATGCACCGCATACAGCTGCTTGTTCCGCGCTTAGTCCCTCGCAGAGCAGGGCGGTTATAATGCCCGAAAGGACATCTCCGCTGCCGCCGGTGGCCATACCGCTGTTGCCTTTTTGACAAACATACATATCGCCGCGCGGCACTGCTATAAGTGTGTTTTGACCCTTAAGCAGCGTTACAGCCTGCGTCATTTCGGCAAGTTCGCGAGCAGCCGACGAACGCGCCGACTGTATTTGTGCAGCCGTACATTTTAAAAGGCGTGCCGCTTCGCCCGGATGGGGAGTTATAACAGTGTCAGACCCGCGTTTTCTAATTATATCTATGCAATCTGTTGCAACATTTATGCCGTCAGCATCTAAAACAAGCGGCTTTTTTACAGTGTTTAAAGCGATTTTTACAAGTGCACGAGTTTCGTCGCATACGCCTATTCCGCAACCGAGCATAATCGCCCTGCAACCGCTTGTTACTTCATCAAGAATTTTGGGTGTATCAGTTGCGGTGCCGTCAAATTTTCCGTCCCGTTGCGGTAAAAATCTAAAAACAGCTTCGGGTATTGCTGCCGCTGCGATAGGATATATGCTTTCGGGAATTATAAGCCTTGCAATACCAACTCCGCTGCGTATGGCAGCGCGAGCCGACAGTATAGCAGCGCCTGCCATACCGTAACTACCGGCAATAAGTCCTGCCGTGCCGAAAGTTCCCTTATTAGCGTCCGACGGGCGCTTTGGCAGCCGTGAACGCACATATTCCTCGATTATAACTATGGGTGAATTATCGTTTGAATTTGCAGATTTTATCATATGGCTTTGCCTTCCTTCACAGCGGTAACTATCGCCGCTGCTGCCGTGTCGGTATGTGTAAGACTTATAGATATTCGGTATCCGCGTGCAGTTTCTGCCGCCTTGCCGTTAAGCAGCAGATGCGGCTGCCCGTGTTCGTCATTCTGTACTTGAACAGAGTGCAGATATTCGCGTAAAAGCCCTGTTCCGAACGCCTTTCCAAAAGCCTCTTTTGCCGCAAACCGTGCGGCTGCCGACCTGAATCTGCCGTTACCCTTAAGCGATAAAATATATTCGCGTTCAACTTCACCGAACATACGCTCAATAGCGTTTTCGTGTTTATTCAATATATCCTTTACCCGTGCTACATCTACTAAATCTATCCCGGTTTTAATCATCGCTTTTTATTCCTTAAATTGTACGGTAAGAAGTGGTTTATACTTTCAAGCATAGTTTCATTCGGCGAAAAAATCAATATGCTGCGTCCATGTCGGCGGCTGTTTATAACTAAATAGTATTCTTCTTCATTTCCACCACAGGCATTTACAATCTTGTTGTATTGCGAAAGGCTGGGTGGATTTTTGGTATAATTACCAAACTCCTCAACTTCGGGTAGATTGATTGCGGCAACAGGGTAACGGCGGCTTTTGGATATTACCTTATCTATCGTAAAACGGTCGCCCGTTAGGGTGTAGTCATACTCCTTGTCAACCCATTTTGCCGACATACGCGCAAAATATAACGCCATTGCCGCCATACCGAACTGAACTACGGGTAAAACCGTACCGGCAGTGTAGCGGATAAGGTAGAGTATAAGTGCCGCAACTATAACACCGATTACCCAACTTAAAATCTTGCGCAACCTTGTTTTATATGTTTTTGGAGATTTAACCGATTGCTCATAAAACTCTTGAAACATTGCTTTCACCTTCTATAATTTCGGGACACAGCCTGTAAAGCAGGTGTACGGGCAACCCGACCACATTAAAATAACTGCCGTTGATTTTCTTTATAAAACAGGCGGCTAAGCCCTGCACGGCGTATGCACCTGCCTTGTCAAGCACATATTCCCGTGAAATGTAAGCAGATATCTGTGCTTCGGTTAATTTATCGAATGTAACCTCGGTAACTTCAAAATCGGTCAAAACTTCGCCGCCTTTTATAACTGTCAATCCGCTTATTACGCGGTGCGTTTTTCCCGAAAGGGAACGCAGCATACGGCAGGCGTCATCTTTAGTTTTCGGCTTGCCGAAAATTTCGTTTTCAAGTGTCACAACGGTGTCACAACCGATTATTACCGAATTGTTTATATCGTCTGCGCTTAGTTTTTGCGCTATAGTCTCCGCTTTGCGGCGGGATAGCAGACAGCATAGTTTTTCGGGGCTGCGTATGTCGCTGCTTTCATCTGTATCAGTAATACGCACCGTGAATTTAACGCCTAAGTTTTCAAGTATCTCGCGGCGCCGCGGTGAAGCAGACGCCAGTATTATTTCCATTTCGCTGTTCAGCCACCCTTCGGGTTAATTGTGTGCTTTTTAATTTAAAAAGGTTTCCCGCGCCGATATTGCTCCCGAACGCGGAAAACCTTAAAGATTTACCGGCAAATTACCGTATTTTACGGCAGGACCTAATCCTGCTAATTGTTTTATCTTCTTTTAAAACCTTTTCTTTGGCGGTCGCCGTTCTGCGGTCTGCGCGGACGAAAACCTTCGTCGGCATCATCGGCTACTACTGCGCCTTCAACTTCAACAAGCGCATCGCGGCGTGAAAGGTTAAGTCTGCCTTGGTCATCAATTTCGGTAACTTTAACAATAACTTCATCACCTACATTTACAACATCTTCAACCTTATCAACGCGTTTAACATCAAGCTGGCTTATATGAACAAGGCCCTCTTTTCCGGGAGCAATTTCAACAAACGCGCCGAATGTCATAAGTCTTGTAACTTTGCCCTTGTATATTGCGCCTATTTCAGGGTCATTGGCTATTGTTTCAATAATTGAAATTGCTTGGCGGGCTTTGTCAATGTCAATTGCGGAAACAAATACGTGACCGTCTTCTTCAATATTGATTGAGCATTCGCACTGCTCCTGTATAGATTGGATAACCTTGCCCTGCTTGCCGATAACATCGCCGATTTTATCGGGTGAAATAACGGTTGTAAGCATTTTTGGGGCATATTTCGAGAGCTCTTTTCTCGGTTCATCAATAACAGGGAGTATTATTTCATCAAGGATATAGTTGCGCGCTTTATGCGTCTTTGCAAACGCTTCCTTGATTATTTCAGGGGTTAAGCCGTGTACTTTAAGGTCCATCTGTATAGCGGTAATACCTTTTTTGGTTCCTGCAACCTTAAAGTCCATATCGCCGTAGAAGTCTTCAAGACCTTGGATATCAACCATTGTCATAAAGTCACCGTAAACGCCCTGGTCGCCTGTTATAAGTCCGCAGGAAATACCTGCAACGGGTGCTTTTATAGGCACGCCGGCAGCCATAAGCGCAAGGGTTGAACCGCAGATAGAAGCCTGCGAAGTTGAACCGTTTGAAGAAAGAACTTCCGAAACTACGCGGATAACATAGGGGAATTCCTCAATTGACGGAATAACCGGAACAAGTGCGCGTTCTGCAAGTGCGCCATGACCTATTTCGCGACGGCCCGGACCTCTTGAAGGTTTGGTTTCGCCAACCGAATAAGACGGGAAGTTGTAGTGGTGGATATATCTCTTTTCGGTCTGTTCGTCAAGTCCGTCAAGACGCTGCGCGTCAGATATCGAACCGAGGGTAGCAACCGAAAGAACCTGTGTCTGGCCGCGGGTAAACATACCGGAACCGTGTACACGGGGGAGAAGGTCAATTTGTGCGTTAAGCGGACGGATTTCATCAATTCCCCTGCCGTCAACACGCTTTTTCTCATTTTTAAGCCAATTTCTGACTACGTGTTTTTGGATAAGGTACATAATCTCATCAAGTTTTGCTTCCTTACCCTCAAACTGCTCGTCATATTTTTCGTGAACTGCATTGTAAATCGGCAAAAGTGCAGCGTCGCGTACAAGTTTATCATCAGTGTCAAGCGCTTTTTTAACATCCTCAATACAGAAGTTTTCAATTTCTTCAAGTATTGCCGGATCCGGGTCGTTTGACTCAAACTCGAATTTCGGTTTGCCTATCTCGGCAACAATACCGTTTATGAATTTAACAATTTCCTTGTTTGCTTCGTGACCTTTCATTATGGCGTCAAACATAGTGTCATCGTCAATTTCGTTTGCGCCTGCCTCAATCATTGCAACAAGGTCTTCGGTTGATGAAACAGTAAGGTCAAGTTCCGATTTTGCTCTTTGCTCCAAAGTCGGGTTGATAACAATTTCACCGTCAACCAATCCTACGCTGACGCTTGATATCGGACCTGCCCACGGTACATCGGATATTGCAATAGCAGCCGAAACACCTATAGCGGCGGTTATTTCGGGACTGCAATCCGGGTCAACCGACATAACGGTAGCAACAACCGAGCAATCGTTGCGCATATCTTTCGGGAAGAGGGGGCGAATCGGACGGTCAATACAGCGCGAAGCAAGGATCGCTTTTTCGCTTGCCTTTCCTTCGCGGCGTCCGAACGAACCGGGTATTTTACCTACTGAGTACATTTTTTCTTCATAATCAACCGAAAGAGGGAAAAAGTCAACTCCTTCTCTCGGTTTGGCAGATGCGGTTACGGTGCAAAGCACGCTGGTTTCGCCGTAACAGGCAAGCACCGAGGCGTTTGCAAGCTGAGCCATTTTGCCGGTTTCAAGTCTTAACGGTCTGCCGGCAAGGGTGGTTTCATAAACTTTGTAGTTTTCAAACATAATTTTTCCTCCGTTTAATTCTTTGTTTTTACGGGGAACGACGAGGTTTAGCAATAAATCCGCCTGTCGATATTCCGAAATCAATATTTTATTTATTGTTCGGCAGGTCGATTTACCGCTAAAAATCTTTCATTCCCCGATTTTCGTAAAGGGTTTGAAGCCCAAAACAGTAAAAAAAGCTGACCGAACCCGTGCCGGGCTCGGCAGCTGATTTTTTCTTACTTACGGATACCGAGTTTCTTAATAATAGCGCGATATCTTTCAATGTCTTTCTTTTGGAGATAGGCCAAAAGATTTCTTCTGTGACCAACCATTTTAAGAAGACCGCGTCTTGAATGATGGTCATTCTTGTTGACCTTCAAATGCTCGGTCAATTCGTTGATTCTTGTGGTGAGTACGGCAATCTGTACTTCGGGCGAACCTGTGTCACCCTCGTGTGTTGCATACTCTGCAATGATCTTGTTCTTTTCTTCTTTAAGCATAATTTCCACCTTTTTTTAATTTGTCCGCCGTAAACCGAGCAAAGGGTAGGTGATATCCTCAAATTAAGGCTTACTCCCCAAGCACAGCACACGGTAGCTTCGCTATTATAGCATATAAATTCCGGTTTGTAAAGCATTTTGTTTAAGAAAATATTAAAATCGGTGCAAAAATCCCATATGCGTATTGACAAGCGCTTAAATCGTGGTATTATATATGTAACAAATAAATATTACCCTTATCAAGAGTGGCGGAGGGACAAGGCCCTGTGAAGCCCGGCAACCTGTTTTTCAAGGTGCTAAATCCTGCGGTGTAACCGAAAGATGAGGTTATTTGGGCTCGCTTTCGGTGCGGGTCCTTTTTTCGTACTTGTCGGGGCATAAAGGAGATACCGTTTTATGAACAAACATCTTTTCACATCCGAATCGGTTACGGAGGGGCATCCGGACAAGGTCTGCGATATGATTTCCGATTCAATACTTGACGAAATAATCAAAAATGACCCGAACGCGCGCGTTGCCTGCGAAACATTCTGCACCACAGGCGTTATAACCGTTATGGGCGAAATAACGACCGATTGTTATGTCGATATTCCGAAAATTGCCCGCCGCGTAGTTAATCGGATAGGTTATGATTCGCCCGAAATGGGGTTTGACGGCAACACCTGTGCCGTTATGACCGCGATCGACGAGCAGTCGCCCGATATTGCAATGGGGGTTGACCGTTCGCTTGAACTTAAAAACGGCGACGATGATAAATATAACCTTAACGGCGCAGGTGACCAGGGTATGATGTTCGGTTATGCCTGCGACGAAACGCCCGAACTTATGCCGCTTACTATCTCGCTTGCACACCGTCTTGCCAAAAAACTTACCGAGGTGCGTAAAAACGGCACGCTTGATTACCTGCGCCCCGACGGTAAAACCCAGGTCACAATCGAGTTTGAGGACGGCGTTCCCACACGGCTTGATTCGGTAGTCGTTTCCACCCAGCATAAGGAGAGCGTATCGCTTGATAAATTGCGTGAAGATGTGCTTAATGAAGTAATAAAACCCACCGTTCCCAAAGAGCTTTGGAGTCAGGATACAAAGGTCTATATCAACCCGACAGGCCGCTTTGTAACAGGCGGACCGCAGGGAGACACAGGGCTTACGGGGCGTAAGATAATTGTTGATACCTACGGCGGATACGCCCGTCACGGCGGCGGCGCATTCAGCGGTAAAGACCCCACAAAGGTCGACCGTTCGGCTGCCTATGCTGCCCGTAAGGTCGCCAAAAACATTGTCGCCGCAGGTCTTGCCAAAAGGTGTGAAGTCCAGCTTGCTTACGCAATAGGCGTGGCAAAACCCGTTTCGGTTATGGTTGATACTTTCGGAACCGGCATATACCCGGACGAAGTAACCGCGCGCGCCGTGAATAAGGTTTTCGACCTGCGCCCGGCTGCAATAATCGATAACCTTAAATTACGAAACCCCATTTACAGTCAGCTTGCCGCCTACGGTCACGTAGGACGTGAAGACCTCGGGGTTGAGTGGGAAAAGACCGACAAAACAGAGGAGTTGAAATCTGCTGTTAAAAGTATTATAATGGAATAAATAAGGGTGCGGCAATGCGGCCTTTGCTGCGCCGCAATTCGTCAAAACAACTAAACGAGAGGTAGCGTTTTATGTACAAGCAGTTATTCCCAACCACCGGTTTTATAAAGATGCTGGGTGCTTATGCTGAGCGGTACCCCTCGGTTTTTAATACCGTCGGCGATGTGCTTAAATTTGTTTTTCCCGTACTTGCACTCATAATAATTGTAAGCGCGGTAAAAAGGCTTTTAAAAGTTCCCAACAAGCCCGAAGTTTGGGCGCAGCTTAAAATGCCGGGCGGAAATATTTGCCCGTTATCAAACTGGGAAAATATTATAGGCAGATCCGGAAAAAGCGATGTAATACTTAAATTTGCAACAATATCACGGCAGCACGCCGCCATTATAAGAAATGAGGACGGCAGCTGGACGCTGTATGACCTTGCGGGCAAAAAAAGCACTTGCGTTAATGATACGCCGATAATCCGCCGCCGCTTGAATTACGGTGATGTTTTCACGCTCGGCGGTGCCGAGGTCACCCTTTTGCCGCCGCCTGTAACCGAGGAACTTTATTCCTCAAACCGCAAAAAGGTTGAAAGCAAACGCGCAAAATATCCTATGGGTTCGTTTTTGGTAATAACCCTCTTTCAACTTTTAGCCCTCGTGCAGTTGGTTATGTCATACGGAGCTGCCGTGCCGAGCAGTCTATATCTGCTTTGTCCGGGGCTTACAATTGTTATGTGGGTATATTTTATATTTTTACGGATACTCGGCTGCGGAGGACTTGAAATGGAGGAAATAGCCTTTTGGCTTTCCACATTGTCACTGTCGGTTACAGCGTCCGCCGCACCCGGTTCAATGTTTAAGCAGTTTGCCACAATATGCGCAGGTATCGTTTTTATGATTGTTATAGAACTGTTGATACGGGACTTAAAGCGCGTAAAGAAACTGCGTTGGCTTGCCGCTGCCGCTACTGTGGGACTGTTGCTTTTTACCATAGTTTGTGGGACAAATCGCAACGGCGCTACGGCGTGGATATCTCTTGGCTCGTTTTCATTCCAGCCATCCGAAATTGCAAAGGTTTGCTATATATTCGCAGGCGCCGCTACGCTTGATCGACTTTTTGTAAAACGCAACTTCGGTATGTTTATTTTGCTTACATTACTTTGCCTCGGCTGCCTGGCACTTATGAACGACTTCGGTACGGCACTTATATTTTTTATAGTGTTTTTGGTTATAATATTCCTGCGATCGGGCGACTATACCGCGGTAATGATGATATGTGCCGCCGCAGGTTTCGGCGGAGTCTTACTGCTTAAGTTTAAATCGCATATCGTGAGTCGATTTGAAGCGTGGGGCAAGGTTTGGCAGTTTACCGATTCATTGGGATTTCAGCAAACGCGCGCTATGTCTGCCGCCGCATCCGGCGGTATTGTAGGCAAGGGGGCCGGCAACGGCTGGCTTAAAAATGTGTTTGCCGCCGATACCGATTTGGTCTTCGGTATGCTGTGTGAAGAATGGGGGCTTATAATTGCCGTGCTGGCGGTAATATCGGTAGTAGTACTTTGTGTTTTTGCCGTTCGCGCTTCTAAAAACAGCCGTTCGAGTTTTTATACAATATCTGCATGTGCGGCAACATCTTTGCTTGTTTTCAGTATGATGCTTAATGTTTTCGGCACTGTGGATCTGTTGCCGCTTACCGGCGTTACATTCCCGTTTGTTTCAAACGGCGGTTCTTCTATGATTTGCTGTTGGGGATTGTTGGCATTTTTAAAATCTACCGACGCGCGCCCTAACTCCAATATAGCGGTAAAGGTATTTGAAAACTATTTCAAAAAAGGCGGAAAGGCAGGTAAAAAGCAATGAAAAAAATCAGCCGCCGTGCGCTTGTTTGTTTAATACTGTGTGCCGTTATGCTTGCCGGTGTAGCCTTTTTTTGCGTAGAATGGGCGGTATCGGGTAAAGATTGGGCAACAGCCGATTTTAACCGGGATATTTATAAAAACGGATTGCCGTCAAAAGGCCGCGTGTTGGACCGCGACGGTGCGGTTCTCAGCGATGTTGACAGTGATGGCAACCGCCGTTATTCGGAAGATGTAACGGTGCGCAAAGCTACCCTGCACGCCGTGGGCGACAGGCACGGCAACATCTCAATCGGCGCGCTGCATGCCTATTCAACCGATTTAATAGGCTATAACCGTATAACGGGACTTAACAGCGGTAAGGGTAACGACCTTTATTTAACGCTTAATTCTGAGTGGAACAAAACCGCTTATAATGCGCTCGGCAACCGTAAAGGTACGGTTTTTATTTATAATTACAAGACGGGCGAGATACTTTGTATGGTATCTACCCCTTCATACGACCCTGATAATGAACCTGCCGACCTTACAACAAACGAAAAATATGAGGGCGTATTCCTTAACCGTGCAATATCGGGACTTTATACGCCCGGTTCAACTATGAAAACCGTTACTATGGCGGCTGCCCTTGAAAAAATAGACGATATGGAAAACCGAACCTGGCTTTGCGAAAAAAAGTTTGCAATAGGTGCAGACTATGTTACCTGTGCAGGCAGGCACGGTATGCTTTCTTCAAGCGATGCGCTTGTTCATTCTTGCAACGCCGCTTTTGCGCAAATTACGCTGGAACTCGGCAAGCCTACACTTAAAGAATATTTTGAAAAAGCGGGGCTTACCTCATCATATAATATTAACGGCGTGGCATCTGCTAAAGGTTCGCTCGGCGACCCTGCCAACGATATGCAGCTTGCCTGGTCGGGTATAGGTCAGGCGGACGTGCTTGTAAATCCGCTCGGTATGGCGGTTTATATGGGAGCGGTTGCGAACGGCGGTAAAGCAGCGGTTCCGCAGCTTGTTTATAAAATCAACAATGATTCGGGCAGAACAGTATCAAAACTTTCTGCCGAAACAACGGGCACGCTTATTGAAAAGGAAACCGCCGAAAAACTTTCGGAAATGATGCGTCAAGCGGTTACAAAAGAATACGGTGCAGGGCTTTTCCCGAATCTTGACGCCTACGCAAAATCGGGTACGGCAGAAGTTGCAAACGATTCGGAAGACGCGCTGTTTGTGGGCTTTTTAAAGGATGAGGAATACCCATATGCGTTTGCAGTAGTGGTTGAGGACGGCGGCAGCGGCACCACCGTTGCGGGTCGCATAGCTTCTACGGTAATTAAACAAATGACGGGGAATTAATAGGTCTTTTTATGAAACAAAAAACCGATAAAACTAAAATTAAAAAATATCTTATAACTGCGTTGGTCCTTCTTGCGCTGGCTGCTGTTTTGATTATATGTTATAAAAGTGTAAAACCCGTAATAAAATTCATTTTGGATAGGGATAGAATCCGAGCTTGGGTAAGTAAATGGGGCGTTCTTTCAAAATTGGCGTTTATCGCAATGGTTATAGTTCAGGTGGTTATTGCCTTTATTCCCGGTGAACCGTTTGAAATAGCTGCAGGATATGCTTTCGGTGTTATTGAGGGAACGCTTTTGTGCCTTGTCGGCATAACTGTCGGCAGTATTATAGTGTTTTTGATAGTAAGGAAGTTCGGTGTACGCGTGGTAAATCTGTTCTTTTCGGGGCATGAAAGCCGAAAACTACGTTTTTTACATGAAAAGCGTAAACTCAACAGCCTTGTTTTTATCCTTATGCTTATCCCCGGTACGCCTAAAGATTTAATTTCATATTTTGTAGGACTTACCGAGATTAAGTTTTCAACTTGGGTGTTCATCGTTATTATCGCGCGTATACCTTCCGTAATAACATCAACGCTCGGCGGTTCAACCGTAAGCGGCGGAAAC
>CAVALG010000154.1:1816-17700 GCA_963589585.1 Roseburia sp. AF12-17LB | reverse complement strand
TTCGTGAAAAGTGCCGACAAGCAGCAAACTTACACTCAGTGTTAATTCCGCAAAGTTCATATTTTTAATTTTCCCCGCCGTATTTCTCACCCTCCGAAAACAGCCAGCACCCGTAATAATCGCAGTAGATTTACGGGGTAGCGTTTATAAATTTTTACGAAAATGCACATTCAACGCACATTATATAACAATAAATTACTTTAATATAAGAGTATACTACAAGATAAGAGTATACTACGAAGTGAGAAAAGTCAAGCATAATGACATAAATATACAATGTGCGATAATATAAATATTTTGTTGTAAAATACGGGATTATGTTGTATAATCATATATGATACAATGTTTAGATTATGCGTAGGTGTAAATTCAACAAATGGATATTGCTTATTTAGATAACAGTTCAACAACCAAACCGTGCGAAACTGCGGTAAAATCGGTAAACGAGGCTGTGGCTTTAAATTGGGGTAACCCCTCTTCACTTCATAAATTGGGAATTGAAGCCGAAGGTGTTATTTCGGATACAAGAAAAAGGGCTGCGGCGCTACTTTTATGCAAAGAAAAAGAGGTTTATTTTACAAGCGGCGGAACCGAGTCGAATAACATTGCGCTTTTCGGTGCGGCGCGTGCGCTTAAAAGGCGAGGCAACAGGATAGTAACAACGGCGGTTGAACACCCGTCGGTGCTTGAAACCTGCCGTGCTCTCCAAAATGATGGATTTGAAATTGTTTATATAAAACCCGAAGATGGCGGCGGCATTGACCCCGAAAAAATTGCTGCGGCGGTTGATAAAAGTACGATTTTAATATCGGTTATGCTTGTAAATAACGAAACGGGGGCAATATTCCCGGTTGAAAAACTGCGCGGCATTGCAAATTCCGTCGGCGCGCCTGCGCTTATACATTGCGACGCAGTTCAGGCGTTCGGTAAGATTCCGATATCTGTCGAAAAATTAGGCGTTGATCTTTTATCGGCAAGTGCACATAAAATTCACGGAATTAAGGGCTGCGGTCTGCTTTACAAATCGGAAAAAGCACATATTTTACCGCTTACCTACGGCGGACATCAAGAAAGCGGACTCCGTTCGGGAACAGAGAGCGTACCTGCAATAGCAGGATTCGGCGGAGCGCTTAGGGAACTTGATATAAATAATTCTTTAAACCGCATAAAAGATTTAAACGGCTACGCAAGGGCGGAGCTTTCTAAAATAGACGGTTTAATCTTTAATTCGCCAAGCGGGGCGTTGCCCTACATACTTAATATATCGTTGCCGGGCTACCGTTCCGAAACGGTTCTGCATTTTCTTGAAAACAGGGGAATATTCGTTTCAAGCGGAAGCGCCTGTGCTAAAGGCCGGGGCAGTTATGTTCTTAGGGAAATGGGACTTGGAAACCGCGAAACCGACAGTGCGTTGCGGCTCAGCTTTTCACGGTATAACACCGAAAATGATATTGACAGACTCTGTGCCGCGCTTAATGAGGCAAAGCAGTGTTTAAGGTCGTCGGACAAACATTCAAAACTTGACAAATTACGGAGATAACTATGCGTGAAATTATTTTAATTAAAAACGGAGAATTGGCACTTAAAGGGCTTAACCGTGCAACTTTTGAGTCGGTGCTGGTTAAAAATATAAAAATGCATCTTCATTCATTGGGCAAAACGGATATCAAGCGTTCTCAGTCAACTATAAGTATTGAGCCCGTATCGGAAGATTACGATTTTGATGAGGCACTCCGCCGTATGCAAAAAGTTTTCGGGATAGCGGCGTTCCAGCGTGCAGCCGTTGCCGAAAAAAATATGGATGATATTTTGGAAAAGTGCGTGCCGTATCTTAAGGACAGGCTTCAAAATGCAAAGACTTTTAAGGTTGAGGCAAAACGCTCTGATAAAAAATTTCCGCTTAAATCGCCCGAAATATGTAAAGAGGTGGGCGGCAGACTGCTTTCGGCGTATCCGCACCTTAAAGTAGATGTTCACAATCCCAATGCTACCGTGGTTATCGAAGTAAGGGATACTGCGGCTTACATCCGCTGCGGACAGATTAAAGCTGCAGGCGGTATGCCTGTAGGAACGGCAGGCAAGGCGGCAATACTTATTTCGGGCGGAATTGACAGCCCGGTTGCGGCATGGATGATGGCAAAGCGCGGACTTCGCCTTAACGCAGTGCACTTTGCAAGCCCTCCGTATACAAGCGAAAGGGCGGAACTTAAGGTAAAATCCCTGCTTTCGCGCGTTGCGGAATACAGCGGTGAGATTAAACTTACTATAGTACCTTTTACCGAAATACAGGAGCAAATTGCGGATAAATGTCCCGAAGAATTTTTTACGCTGATTATGCGCCGCTTTATGATGCGCATAGCGCAAAAAACAGCGCTTATGCAGGGCTGCGGTGCGCTGATTACGGGCGAAAGTTTGGGTCAGGTGGCAAGTCAAACTCTGCCTGCCATTGCAACTACCGACGCGGTTTGCACCCTGCCCGTGTTCAGGCCGCTTATAGGTATGGATAAGGACGAAATAATCCGTATTTCCAGAGATATTGATACTTTTAATACATCAATTGAACCGTATGAGGATTGCTGCACGGTGTTCACGCCCAAACACCCCAAAACACGCCCGACGGTTGAACAATGTATTAATGCTGAGCAGGCTTTGGATATTGATGGGTTGATTGACCGCGCAATAAGCGGTGCAAATGTCAGTTATATAAAATAAATCAAATTCCCTTTGGAGAGGTGACCTCTATGCCGGAAGGCAAAAGCAGTTTTGAAAATTTAAGTGGGTGCTTTGCTACCCATTCCGTAAACATTGCAGGGCTTGACAGGGTGGAGATAATTAAAAAACTCGGCGGATTGTGGACGGGGAACCAAAAGTACCTTGAACTTTCCGAAAACGGCGGCTGTTATTCACTTGAATTTACGGCATACGGCAGCAGTGACGAGGAATGTGCAAGAAAAAGCGGGTTTGCAACAGCCAATATCAAAAACAAACTTAAAGGCTACGCTTATGCGCTGGATGGGTTGCCGATTGCGGAATATATTGTAGCAAAATTAAAAGAAAGCCATACCGTTATATCAACTGCCGAATCCTGCACCGCAGGGTTGGTTTCAGCTGCCGTTACCGATGTAAGCGGCGCTTCACAGATATTTGAAGCAGGCGTTGTCACCTATGCCGATGAAATAAAGACCGATAGGCTCGGCGTTAATGCCGCAACAATTGAAAAGTACGGCGCAGTGAGCGCCGAAACCGCCGCCGAAATGGCATACCGTGTGCGCGAACTTGCCGGCTCTGATATAGGTTTGTCGGTTACGGGCGTTGCAGGCCCCAACCCGGTTGAAAACAAGCCTGTAGGATATGTGTGCTTCGGCTTGAGCGATGGTGAAAGAATTTGGTCAAGCGTTGCCGAATTCAATGTTGATGGATGTGCGGATGTCCGTAAATATGTGCGCGAGCACTCGGTTTCGGTCATTCTTAATATGCTTAGAAGATATGTTGAAAACGATGTTGAGTTTTTCTCGTTCGGCTCGGCTGTAGATGAAAAATTAACGGTGTTTGACGCTTTCGGAAATGAGCATTACAGTCTTAATTATATCCCTGCGCGTTCTTTTGCCGATTATGACGAGGCAAAAACTGATAACGGCGGAAAAAATGTTTATTCCAGAAAATTGGAAGAAGAACGCAGCCAAAAAGAAAACCGCGGCAAAAAACGCAAGGCAAAAAAACCGTTATATAAGCGGATATTCCCCTGTAAGGGCGATAAACCGCTTGATGTTATACTTAAAATTGTGCTGATTATCGCAGCAATTGCTTTTGTATCTTCGGCGCTGTATATAGGTAATTATTTTTATAATAGCAGCAATCAGCAAAAAATTATAGACGACGCCAAAAGTTTGATAACCGATACCGAGAAGATAAATTCGGAGGATTCCACCTATGCAAAATTCGATAAACTTGTTGAGCAGAACAACGATTTTATCGGGTGGCTTACCGTTCCCGGTACAAATATAGATAATCCTGTTTATCAAACGGATAATGACAGTTATTATATCAATTACAATATGAACCGCGAGAAAAATTCGCACGGTGCTCTGTTTATCGGTACCGATTGTGCTGTTTCAGCCGAGTTGCGCAGTTCAAACCTTATAATATACGGTCACAGTATGAAAGACGGAACTATGTTCGGCACACTGAAAAGATATCGCAAACTTGATTTTTATAAACAGAACCCGACGCTTGAGTTTCAAACAATTTATTCGCCCAAAGAAACATATAAGGTCTTTGCGGTTATGGTTACCAATTCAACCCCCGAGCAGGATAACGGATACGTTTTTGATTACACGGTACCCGATTTCCCGAATGACAGCACCTTTAACGCATGGGTAAATGATGTTAAGGACCGCAGTTTTTGGGATATCCCCGTTGATGTTGAACCTACAGATAAACTTATAACTCTTTCAACCTGTGATTATGATTTTGACGGCGCGCGCCTTGTGGTATTTGCACGCGCAACAAGGGACGGCGAATCGTCTGCGGTTGATACCGAAAAGGCGGTAAAGAATCCTGCGCCTAAAATGCCTCAGGGCTGGTATGACGCTAAAAAATAAACTAAGGGCAGTGTGAACTATGGGCAAGGATATGAAATTAGAGGTAATATATTACCGATTGAATTCCGATGTTAAACTTGAATTCGGTCTGCATGGCGATTATCCGCTGAGATTGCTTACCGATACTTGCAACGACCCGAAAAGTTTTTTACATTCGCTTAAACGGGCGGTTCAGAGAAGTGCGGTCATAATAACCGTCGGCGGATTTAATTATGATTGTTACCTGCCGTCTGTTCTGGCGCTTTCGGTAGGCAGGGGAACGGTGGAACTTGATTTGCAGAAAAACGGTATAGTAAATATTGATTGCCCTGCCATTATCCCCGATAATTCTTATCCCATAGTTATGAACGGAACATTTTGCGGCTGCGTTCTTGAAAGCGGTCCGCAAAGTATAATAATGCTTACCGACAATAAGCGGACAAGGCTTGATGTAATTCAAAAACTTATAGTCCCGTATCTTACTGAGCATTACAATTATTACGAGAGGTGAGGTTGCTATGAAAAAGATAAAATCGGCACTGTCGGTATTCCTTGTTGCCGTGCTTATATCGGTATTTGTCTTTTCAAACAGTGCCGTTGCGGTAACTTACCCTGTTACGGGCGTTATTTCAAGAAGTGACGGCGCCGCAATTTATAACGGTGCAGGTACTGCGGGTCATACTCGTATTGCAGGCCTTAATTACGGCACGCAGGTTATTGTTATAGGTGAAGAAAAGGACGGCGACGGCGACCTTTGGTACATAATAAAATTCGGTACAAATAATTCTCAAACGGGATATGTCTACAGCGGCAGATGTACGCTTAAAACCGAGGATGTACCCTCCGGCGATATGAAAGGTGTTATAACCGCTTCAAACGGTGCTGCGGTTTATAACGGCGCAGGGACAAAGGACCACACTCAGATAGGTAAACTAAATTATGGAGATACGGTTGCCATTGTCGGTTCCGAGATTGACTGGGAGGGCGACGAGTGGTATAAAATCCGTTACGGTAACGGTTTTGGATATATTTACAGCGGAAGATGCAAACGCATACCAACTTTAGTGGAGGACGAAGCGTTTAATAAATATCTTGAATCGCAGGGCTTTCCCGAAAGTTATAAAACATCTTTAAAGCAGTTGCACTCGCTGTATCCGAATTGGAAGTTTAACGCACTTAATACCAATTTGGACTGGAACACGGCGCTAAACGGCGAATCTGCCCTTGCAAGAAGCCTTGTGCCTGCATCGTGGTCCGATTCTTATAAATCGTACGAAAGCGGCTGTTATGATTGGAATACAGGTAAGTTTATAACCTACGATACGGGCGGATGGGTCAATGCGTCAAGGGAAACTTTGGCTTATTATATGGATCCGCGAAATTTTTTGGATGATGTATATGTTTTTCAGTTTCTCTCACTTTCACATTCCTCGTCCGAAACCAAATCGTCCGTTTCTTCAATTTTACAGGGAACATTTATGGGCGGCGCGTACCCCGGCGGATTGTCCGATTCCGCATCATTTCCCACCTATGCCGATGCATTTATGTCCGCAGCCTCCGGCTCGGGCGTGAGCGCATATCATTTGGCATCGCGCGCTGTGCAGGAACAGGGAACAAACGGCAGCCAATTGGGACTCGGCACCGTTGCAGGATATAACGGGTACTACAACATTTTTAATTACGGCGCTTCGGGCAACGGGGAATCGGCAGTTCTCCAAAACGGTGCAAAGTATGCTAAAAATAACGGTTGGGACACACCGTATAAGTCTATCCTCGGCGCGTCCAAAAAAATTGCGGCGAATTATATAAATAAAGGTCAGATAAACGGCTATTTGCAAAAATTTGATGTTGTTGACGGCGGTAACGGATACTACGCCAACCAATATATGCAAAATATAACCGCACCGAGCAGTGAATCTATGAAAACAAAAAAAGGGTATTCATCATCACAGTTAAATTCACTGCCGCTTGAGTTTACAATCCCCATATACAATAATATGCCTGCCGCAGCCTGCGCAAAGCCCGCAAATACGGGTAACAACAATAATTTCCTTTCTGCGCTCAGCGTAAGCGGCTATTCAATAGGCAGTTTTGACCGTTATAAGTATTCCTATGAACTTGTGGTTGACGGCGGAGTTTCAAGCATCACAGTCAATGCAGCTGCAAGCGACGGCAACGCAAGTGTATCGGGTAACGGTCAGCGCACGCTCAATTACGGCGCAAATAATATAACCGTAACCGTAACGGCAAGCAACGGGCTGCAAAAACAATATAACATTTCGGTGTACCGTAACGGTTCTGAGCCTGCAAAGGTTCCGCTTAAAAGCAGTAAATACAACATAGGCAATTATATAACACGCGTGGCTGCAGGCACTTCGGTTAATGATTTTATGTCGGCTCTTACTTCGGAAATCGGCACAATAAAACTTTATAACGCCGCAGGCACAGAAAAAGCATCCGGCACTATGGCAACGGGCGATATTGTAAAAGTGTTTGCTGACGGAGCCGAAAAAGCGCAGTACCCTGTTGTTATATACGGCGATACAAACGGCGACGGCGTTATAAACACGCTTGACCTGTTACGCGGACATAAACACGTATTGGGTGTAATTAAATTGACGGGCGCGCAGCTTGCGGCGCTTGATATAAACAAGGACGGTGCTTATAACACACTTGATTTATTACGCGGTCAAAAATATATACTCGGTGTTATCTCCGATATTCAGAATTAGTTAAGAGGGAGTGGCATATATGAAGTTTATTAAAAAAATTTTGGTTACGGCAGTTGTGTTTGCTATGCTGCTTTCTTCCTTTACCACAGCCGTTTCGGCGGTAACCGCATCAATAGCCGTATCGTCAAAATCTCCCACTGTGGGGTCTGATATTACCGTTTCTGTCAATTTCGGCGGCGGTTCAATTGCTGCCACAGAGGGTACTCTCAGTTATAATCCTGCGGTTTTGCAATATCTTTCGGGCAGCGATACAAACGGTGCATCGGGCGCGGTTAAATTTTCAAATTATACGGGCAGGACATCATATGCCGTAAGTTTTAGAGTTATCGGCGTCGGCATTTCAAATTTAGTGTTGTCGGATTGTTTTATAGCGGATAATAACGAGCAGATTATAGGCAGACCGTCTGCCTCAACATCAATAAACGCGGTATCGTCCGGCGGCGGTTCAGGTACGGGCGGTAATACTGCACAAAAATCTTCGAATGCACTTTTAAAGGGTATTAAAATTTCGGGCGGCACACTTACTCCGGCGTTTTCGCCTAATGTTTTTACCTACAGCGTTACCCTGCCGAACTCAACTTCTGTTATGCTTGTTACAGCTTATACTGCTGATTCAAAGGCTAAGTGGACGGTTGAGGGCGACAAAAATATGAAGGTCGGTGCAAATAAACGCGTGATTGTTGTCACAGCGGAGAACGGCACCGTTAAACGGTACACAATAAATGCCGAGCGCCTTAACGAAAACGGAACGGTAAATTCCTCGCAGACTGCAAGCTCAACCGAACAACCCGATACACCGCAGCAAAACAATGTAACCGTTAATATAAACGGTATTGATTACATGGTAAACTTAAGCCCCGAAAAATATACGGTTGCAGGATTTACTTTGCAGTCGGCCGAATATAAAGGCAGTGAAATACCTATATTGAAAAGTGAAAGCGGCGTTAGACTTGCCGTTTTAACAGCGCCGGACGGCAGTGAAGGGTTATATCTTTTAAATGACGATAATATATCTTTTATAAGGACAGAAAGCCTTAAATTATCGGGCAAGGATTACCTTTATATAGGCGTGCTTGAGAATTCGGATACCGAAAAGATGTCAAAACAAAACAAGACTGTTGCAGGGACAGAGCGTGAGGTATATTTACCCGATTCGGCTGCCCAAAACAGTGCGGTTATATGCTTTTACGCTATAAATGAAAAAGGCGAACTGAATTTATATTATTATGATACGGACGGAGATCTGCTGTTCCCGTATTCAGATATTGCCGTAAGCAAACCTATTGCAAAAACCGAAAACAAAACCGCTGATAAACCCGAAAAAGGAAACGATACGCTGTTTAAAATTTCCCTTATGGTTTCGGCAGTTTTGTTTGTAACGGTCATAATTTTGCTTATTTTGCTTATTTCGGCAAGTAGGAAAAAAAGAAAACAGACAGACGATTTTATTCCACCGTACATTGACCAAGATGAACTCAAGTTTTAAAAGCAGGTGTTTTTATGATCGACAGCATTATCAAGTCGCTAAAAGATGTTTTTCCGCCCGAAGTGATAATATTTATCATCTCTTTGTGCCCGATACTTGAATTACGCGGCGGACTTATTGCGGCTTATGCGCTTAATGTTAATATTTTGGTTGCATTCCCAATATGCGTTTTGGGGAATATGTTGCCTATACCGCTGATACTGCTGTTCATCCGCCGTATAATCGAGTGGCTTAAGCACTTTAAAAAGTTAAATAAACTTGCGTTGTGGATTGAAAATAAGGCAAATTCAAAGTCAAGCAATTTCAGTAAATACAGGACTTGGGGTCTATTTATCTTTGTGGGAATTCCTCTGCCAGGAACAGGCGCGTGGACGGGTGCTCTGGTTGCCGACGCACTTAATATAAGAATGAAACACGCGCTGCCTGCAATATTTGCAGGCGTTATTATGGCAGGCGCTATAATATCGTTGGCTTCATACGGGTTGTGGGATATGATTATAGGACTTTTTAAGTAAGCGAGGTGTTTAAATGCCGAAAGTTATGGTAGGTATGAGCGGCGGAGTTGACAGTTCGGTTGCCGCCGCTGTCTTAATGGATATAGGGTATGATGTTTGCGGCGCTACACTGCGCCTGCACGATGAATCGACCGAAAGCGAGGAACTGCACACCTGTTGCTCGCTTAATGATGTGCTTGACGCGCGCAGCGTATGCGACGACTTGGGAATCCGTCATTATGTTTTTAATTTTAAAGAACGATTTGACGAAACGGTAATTAAAAAATTCGTAAACGAATATCTTTGCGGCAGAACGCCCAACCCCTGTATTGATTGTAATAAATACATTAAATTTGATAAAATGCTCGAAAGGGCGCAGTTGCTCGGTTGCGATATGATTGCAACCGGTCATTATGCTGTTACGGGGTTTGACGAAGAAACGGGCAGATATTTTTTAAAAAAATCGGCTGATAAAAACAAAGACCAAAGTTATGTCCTCTACGGAATGACGCAGGAACAGTTGAAGCACACCGTTTTTCCGCTTGGTGAGATGACTAAGGATAAGGTCAGGAAAATTGCCGAAAAACACGGGTTTGTTAATGCCGCAAAGCCTGATAGCCAGGATATTTGCTTTGTCCCGTCGGGCGATTATGTTTCGTTTATTGAAAAATACACCGGTAAACCGTTGCAAAAAGGTAAATTTATAAACAAAAACGGTGATGTTTTGGGTTGTAACCGCGGCTATCCCGCCTATACAATAGGCCAGCGCAAGGGACTCGGAATTGCCCTCGGTAAACCTCAATATGTAGTTTCAACCGACCCTGAAAACAATACCGTAACCCTATCCGATGAAAACGATTTATTCACCGATACCGCCGTTGTCGGGAATTGCAATTTCATTTCGCTTGAAAAATTAACTGTGCCTATGCGCGTAGCGGCAAAAATCAGATACCGTCAACCCGAACAAAGCGCAACGATTTCGCCCCTTGAAAACGGCGATGTACTTTTAAAATTCGATACACCTCAGCGCGCCGTTTCACCGGGACAAGCCGCCGTGTTTTATAACGGCGATTTCGTTGTCGGCGGCGGAGTGCTGAAATAAAACTATGGGGGACTTAAATATGTTTGAACAGGTAGCGGCTCAACTGCAAAATCATAATATGTCGGTTTATTGTGTAAAGAATAGGGCTGAGGCTCTTGAAACCGTTAAAAAATTGTTGAATATCGGTGATACCGTTGGGGTCGGCGGTTCTGTTACACTTAATGAATGCGGTGTTTTGGAACTGCTGCGGAACGGCGACTATAATTTTCTTGACAGATATGCGGCGGCTGGCCGTGATGAGGTTGAGCAAATTATGCATTCCTGCTTTACGGCGGACGCATATATATGTTCTTCAAACGCCGTTACCGAGGATGGATATTTATATAATGTTGACGGCAACTCAAACCGAGTTTCGACCATTCTATACGGTCCTAAAAGCGTAATTATGGTTGTCGGCAAAAATAAAATAGTTAAGGATATACCTGCGGCAGTAAACAGGGTTAAAACGGTTGCTGCACCCCTTAACTGCAAGCGCCTTAATTGCGAAACCTATTGCAGTAAAAAGGATGTTTGCGCAGCCTCTGCTGGCTCCTCTTTTCTTACCGATGGTTGTTCTTCGCCGGACAGAATATGCTGTAATTATGTTTTTTGCGGTCCTCAAAGGCAAAAGGGCAGAATCAAGGTTATTTTGGTTGATGAAAATTTAGGATATTAAGGTGTATTTATGCGTAAAATATTTTCCGTAATCGCGGTTGTTTTAACCGTTGCAGTTTTGGTAACTATGGCTGATTTTACGGCGGTGTCTGCCGATTCCGCCTCTAACCGCTGCGGTAAAGATGTTTATTTTTCCGTTGATGATGACGGTATTTTAAAAATATACGGTTCCGGCAAAATGTACGATTATACAGGCGATTCGCCGTTTGCGGATACAGAAGATATAACCTCTGTAATTGTCGAAAACGGTGTTACATCTGTCGGTATTTGGAGTTTCAGGAATTGCCGTAATATAACCGAAGTGACATTACCTGAAAGCGTTGTTTCAATCGGTGAAAACGCCTTTACGGGATGTACTTCATTAAGGAATATTACTTTAAGCGGACCGATAGAAAAAATCGGATATGGCGTGTTCTACGGTTGTAGAAATCTAGAATCAATAACTCTTCCCGATACGGTTAAGGAAGTGGGCGAGCGTGCGTTCAGCGACTGTAAAACGCTAAAATCGGCAAAATTGGGTTCAGGTCTTGAACAAATAGGCGCGTGCGCCTTTATCTCTTGCTCAAAACTTGAAACCGTTACTTTCGGGAATTCTTTAAAAAATATAGGTACAGAAGCGTTTGCTTACTGTTCTGCGCTTTCTGCTATCAACCTTTCCGAGTCATTAACCTCTTTGGGTAACTATGTTTTTCAGGGCTGCAGTTCCTTAAAAAGCGTAACCGCAGGCGGTAATTCACTGTCGCAAATGGGTGCAGGCTGTTTTTTAAATTCATCGTGGATAAACTCTTTGCCGAACGGACCCATCGTATTGGGCGGTATGCTGTGCGGATATAGGGGTTCGGTAGTAAATCTTGACCTTTCAAAATTAGATGTTGCAGCGGTCAGCGATTCTGCTTTTAAGAATTCCTCGGTGCAAAAATTAACCGTCGGCAGCAATGTTAAAAATATAGGCAACGGAAGTTTTGAAAATTGCACTAAATTAAAGGAAATTGTATTTGAAGAAGGTATAGAATCTATAGGCGAGAATGCTTTTAAGGGTTGCGAAAGCCTTAAAACCGTAAATCTGCCTGAGAGCCTTAAAACTCTAGGAAGATACTCGTTCAGCAGCTGTATCTCCGCAGAAACCGCATATCTGGGCGCGGAACTTTCCAAAATAGGTACTTCGCCGTTTGCCTACTGTTCCTCGCTTAAATCAATAAAGGTTTCTGAACAAAATCCGTATTATATCGATTCGGACGGCGTTGTTTACAATAAAGATAAAAATGTCTTGGTGCAATGTCCCCTGGGAATTGAGGGTGGCATTTGTGTGGTTTCGCCGCTTGTTGTCCGTATAGACGACTACGAACTCGGCTATCAGGACAGCAACTTCGTTAAAAGCGGTTTTGCTATACGCGGATATAAGGATTCGGCTGCTGAAGCATACGCCAAAAGCAACAATATATTTTTCAGTGACCTTGATAAAAATGACGAGAAGGTTCAAAAAAGAGGCGATGTTGACAATGATGGTATTATCGGCAGCAGCGATTCATTACTTATTCTCCGTGCCAATGCAAAAGTTATAACTTTAAACGAGTTTGAGGCATCGGCTGCCGATAATAACAGGGACGGATATGTAACCGCCGCCGATGCCGTAGCTATTTTGAGAATAGATGCAAAATTTTATGATGATGATTATGATTGGATGAATAACGAACTTTCAAGAGCCTATTCTGGCTCTAAGAACTTCGACACAAAGCCCGACGAAAAATATGTTTACAAAACGGTTGACAGTAAGCAACTTGTAATAAATGTGTATTTGCCGGCCAAGTTGAAAGAAAATAATGCAACCGTAATTTGCCTTGAAGGCAGCGCGTGGAATCCCCAAAACAAAACCGATACTTCTTGGGACGGCAGTTATTTAAGATTTACGGCGCAGTATTTCGCAAGCAGAGGCTTTATAGGCATCGAGGTTAATTACCGTTCCCTTTATACCGATGTTACTACCGATGTATGGGATTGCATTCAAGACTGTGCGGACGGGTATAATTATATTGTTAATAATCTTGATTATGTCAATTCGGATAAAATTGTCCTGCTGGGTGAATCGGCGGGCGGACATATGGCACTGATGATGGAACTGCTTGGAACTTATAAGGGGGTTAACCCTAAGGTGGTTGTCGCTATGAACCCAACCATATATCTTGATGAGGGTTATTGTTTAAGAACCAATCTTTATCGTCTTACTAAAAATTATGAAGGACTTAAAAAAGCATCACCGATATATAATGTTGGCAAAACCAACGCCAGAATAATAATCACACAAGGGAGTGCCGATACTGTAACGCCCGCAAAGTATTCGGCAGAGTTTTACCAAAAAATGCGCGAATGCGGAAATGATATACATTATATGTTACTTGATAATCAAGAGCATTCCTGCCTTTTGTATAATTACCTTAATAACGACCATTACATAAACGGGGTTATGCGAAATGTATATGCCCTTGTGCGTGAAAAATTTTTGTATATTTAATATTTCAGATGGGTGGAGATACTATGGAAAAAAACTACAAACATTTAAAAAGCGGTACGGATATACGCGGCTGCGCTTCGGATATATTCGGCAAAAAAGTTGAATTGACAAAAGAAGCAGTGACCGATATAACAAACGGATTTGTACTGTATTTAACCGATAAACTTGGGCGAAAAACAACCGATTTGACGGTAGCCGTAGGGCACGATTCTCGTATAACGGCAGATGAAATATCCGGCGCAGTTACGACAGCGCTTACTGATGCCGGGGTATCTGTGCTTGATTGCGGTTTGGCGTCAACACCGGCTATGTTTATGACAACGATAAAAACAAGAGCCGACGCCGCCGTTCAAATAACCGCATCACATCACCCGGCTGACCGTAACGGACTTAAATTCTTTTTGCCGACGGGCGGGCTTGATTCCGATGATATTGTCCGTATAATCGGATATGCCGAAAATTACGGTGATATAAGTTCGGCTGTCTTGGGCAAAGTTCAAAAGATTGATTTTATGAAGGAATATGCCGATATTCTTTGTGATATGATTTGTAAATCACTCGGTAAACTTAAGTCGGACAAGCCGTTAAAAGGCTTTCATATAGTGGTTGACGCCGGCAACGGAGCAGGCGGATTTTACGCAAGCGATGTTCTTGCTGCCCTTGGTGCCGATACTTCAGGCTCGGTTTGCCTTGAACCCGACGGCAGGTTCCCGAACCATATTCCGAACCCCGAAGATAAAGGCGCAATGGAAAGCATAAGAAATGCTGTTCTGAATTCGGGTGCGGAACTCGGTGTTATTTTTGATACGGATGTTGACCGCGCAGGTTGTGTTGATGCTAAGGGTGACGAAATTAACCGTAACCGCCTTATCGCGCTTGCAGCCGCAATCACGGTTGAAGACCACCCTAACGCCACCATTGTTACCGACAGTGTAACAAGCGACGGACTTAAGGAGTTTATCGAAAATGATCTCGGTTGCCGTCACCACAGATTTAAACGCGGATACAAGAATGTTATTAACGAGGCACAGCGCCTTTGCGCAAGCGGAATTAATGCACCTCTTGCAATTGAAACTTCGGGTCACGCCGCGCTCAAAGATAACTATTTTCTTGATGACGGTGCTTATTTGATGACCAGAATTATTATAAAAGCTGCGCAGATGAAAGAGCAGGGCAAGTCGATAGATGACCTCATTTCAAACCTTAAATGCCCCAAAGAATCTGATGAACTGCGCTTTAATATTAAATGCGAAGACTTTAAGGAGTATGGCGAAAAAGTAATATCGGACTTTGAAGAATTTTTCAAAAACCGTGACGGCTGGCATATTGCCGACGATAACCGCGAGGGTATCCGCGTATCAAATAACGGCAGTTGGGTGCTTTTGAGAATGAGCGTTCACGATCCGATAATGCCTATGAATGTTGAGAGTGACCGCGAGGGCGGCGTTGCCGAAATACTTAAAACCGTAAAACCGTTTTTTGAAAAACGCGAGATGCTGGACATGTCACCTTTTGATGTTAGGAACATATGACCAAAGCATAAACCGTCGGTTTGCGATGTTTAAAATATAAAAAATCTTCGGCATTGAATTAGGCTGCGGCAAATTCTTGCCGAGGATTTTCTTCTTTCAAAAAAGAGTTGTAAAAGCAGGCAAAATATAAAATAAAATTGTTGACATATCACGCATAAAAGTGTATAATAGTGAATGTTCATAAATGCCGGTGTGTTGGAATTGGCAGACGAGGCGGACTCAAAATCCGTTGGTAGCGATACCGTGTGGGTTCAAGTCCCACCACCGGCACCATTAAAACTCCCAAACCCATATGGTTCGGGGGTTTTTCTTGTTACGCCCTTTTTCAAAAAATGCAAAAATCTCTATGTTCCAATGTTTTTTGTGAGCAATTTCGTGTTCGGTTTCAACCGTTTTCAGCCTGTTGATTTACGAAATTCGCTACCGCAAAAGGTATCGTATGTGAGCCTTGCGCCTAACCTAAAGCCTACTATGAATGAATCAAGGTTAGATTCGCTCATTGCTTCGTCCATTGTGTTTACAAAATGAAAAAAGTCTTTTTTACAGCTTTCGTCAATGGTTTCTGTCAGTTGTTTTTCAAGCTTTGTAAGCCTTTGCAGAGTCTTTTGGTTTTCGGCTCTGTTTCCCAACGCACTTGCTTGTGGGTTAATGTTGCCAAAATAAAAATCTTCTATGATGTTCTTCTTTTTCAACAGCTATAATGCCTACTCTTAATAAACATAGTACGCTTTCATCTCAATAACGTTTGTAGAATTTTTTTGAAAAACAAGTTATATTTACCTATAATAATAATCG
>CAVALG010000154.1:0-1806 GCA_963589585.1 Roseburia sp. AF12-17LB | reverse complement strand
TACCTTAACTGAAACATTATCTATGATAATTTTATCAATATAAGAATGAAGTAAAAGCCTTGTTTTTTCGATGTTCCTAATATCTAACATAGCACTTCTTAGTGTTTTAATTTTACCTTCAACATCTGCTTTTGAAACTGACGAAGTATTTTTTTCTTTTTCTTCTTCCGCTATCAATCTTGTGTATTCTTCTATTTGCTTTTCGGTACTTTCAAGCTTATCAGCAATCGCCTTGTTGTATCCTGCCTGTGCCATTGCTTCCACAAGATTGTTTCTGACTGTTTCTAAGCCTTTTAGGGTGCTTTTGGCTGTCAGTGTTTTTTCGTTTTCGGCGCTCGCTTTTTCTTTTATTAGGTTATTTACCTGTTCGGTTATGATTTCAATAATATTAGGACTGAAAAAATGCTCAATTAAAGTGTCAATTACAAACTGTTCAAGAGTATCTGAACGGATTTCCTTGCAAGTGCAGTTCAATTGATTTGCTTGCTTATTACAACGATAGGTGTTGTATCCTGATGAGCCGTATTTCCTGCGGTTACCGTGCATTTTTGCGCCACATTCACCGCAATACAAAAGTCCTGAAAGCAGATAAGGGTATTTAGCCTTGGAATTGGTTCGTGCCGTTATTTCCCTTGATATATTCGCTCTTTCCCACAGTTCTTTTGAAATTATAGCCGGATTACCGTTTTCAATGCGGATTATTTCGCTTTCATCTTTGTATTTATGACTGTTGCACCTGTTTTGCGAATCACGCTTTGCACATTTATTATAGATATAGCAACCGTAATACCTTTCGTTTCTTATCAGTTCATATAAACTGTTTTTACCAAAAGGTTTGCCGTATTTGGTTTTATATCCGCATTTATTTAACTCTTTTAAAATGTTGTTATAGCCATAACCGTCAGCCGACATTTCAAATATTTTTCGGACAATAACGGCTTCGGACTCATTGATTACAAGCTTTCCGTTTTCAACATTGTAGCCAAGCGGCGGTTTTCCGCCGTTCCACTTGCATTTATATGCATTTTCACGCAATCCTTTCATCACTTCGGTTGAAAGATTATCTACATAGAATTGATTTATAGTGCTCATAATTCCATATACAAGCCTTCCCTGAGCATCGTCTTTGATTTGCTCAACTGTCGAAACCAACTCTATCCCGTAATCGTGCAGAATGTCCTTATATTTAATTGCGTCGCCGGAATTTCTGCTGAATCTATCCATTTTGTGTACGATTACGGAATTAAAATTACAATCACCCGAAGCTATAACTTCAAGCATTTTTTGGAATGAGGGTCGATTTACCGTCTTACCGCTGACACCTCTGTCTATATACCAATCAATGATTTTATAATTGTTTCGTTTTGCATATTCATTTATTATTCTTTGCTGTGCTTCGATACTTTCCTCACGCTGATGGTCGGAACTGAAACGGCAATAGCCGACAGCTGTTTTAGTTTCCTTCTGGTTTAATGTATCAATTATTTTATATATATCATTCTCTTTTAATTTTTTCAAGAGAAACACCTACTTTCTAAATTTATCAATATAATAATATATATTTAAGATTTACATTTATATAAAGGTGGGCAGGATTTTAACTACCCACCGTAATTTTCAAATTTAATTATTTATTTCTTCTTTGAGTTTTCTATTAGACTTTCAATATATTCAGCCATAGGAATTAAAAACTTCCTATCAAAATCCTCGATTTTCTCGATTTGCTTATCTGCAGTCTTTTCATTTTTATTGTTTTTTATTCGGTTAAATGAGGCGGAATAGCTTACAATATTCATTGTATCGCCC
>CAVALG010000153.1:0-10379 GCA_963589585.1 Roseburia sp. AF12-17LB | reverse complement strand
AATCAAGGGTTTTTCGCTGTTTTAAGGGCAATTTTAAGCTTCTTTCAATTTTCTCTCCTAACTTTCCCCTTAAAATTTGAGGTTTGAGAGTAGTGTAAATTCAGATGGTTCTCAAACTAAGGATTTGAACAATATCCAATATATGGCGTTTGAGAGTAGTGTAAATTCAGATGGTTCTCAAACTCAACGCTTCGCCTGCCGCACCCGTGGGCGGTTTGAGAGTAGTGTAAATTCAGATGGTTCTCAAACGGAACACTTGCTATCACACAATGCGGTCAAGTTTGAGAGTAGTGTAAATTCAGATGGTTCTCAAACCCTGCATAATCACTATCATTTGTTACATTCGTTTGAGAGTAGTGTAAATTCAGATGGTTCTCAAACATTATAAATTCATTAAATGAAGCAGGGCGGGTTTGAGAGTAGTGTAAATTCAGATGGTTCTCAAACCAGTTCGGTCGTTGCATTCGTTTAAACAATGTTTGAGAGTAGTGTAAATTCAGATGGTTCTCAAACCAGTTCGGTCGTTGCATTCGTTTAAACAATGTTTGAGAGTAGTGTAAATTCAGATGGTTCTCAAACCAGTTCGGTCGTTGCATTCGTTTAAACAATGTTTGAGAGTAGTGTAAATTCAGATGGTTCTCAAACCAGTTCGGTCGTTGCATTCGTTTAAACAATGTTTGAGAGTAGTGTAAATTCAGATGGTTCTCAAACAAAGCATTACAATGTTTCATATTCGGTGGTGTTTGAGAGTAGTGTAAATTCAGATGGTTCTCAAACATCAATGGTGCTCACATTGAGGAAACACAGGTTTGAGAGTAGTGTAAATTCAGATGGTTCTCAAACAAAACACTTGACAATCTGCACCAGATATGTGTTTGAGAGTAGTGTAAATTCAGATGGTTCTCAAACAACCTTTAGGCATTAAAGCGCGTAGGGTGTGTTTGAGAGTAGTGTAAATTCAGATGGTTCTCAAACAAAACACTTGACATACTGTACAAGATATGTGTTTGAGAGTAGTGTAAATTCAGATGGTTCTCAAACCGTCACCGCCGACGGGGCGCGCCCGTGTAGGTTTGAGAGTAGTGTAAATTCAGATGGTTCTCAAACGGTTGAACTTCCTCAAAAACTAATCGAAGTGTTTGAGAGTAGTGTAAATTCAGCAATTTTCATAGCTAAAATACTTGATATGGACAAGATTCAACATATAAATAAAAAAGCACGAACCGTAAAAAGTTCGTGTTTTTTTGCGGTTAGCGTATTAAAACCGTTTTTTATTTTGTTTGTTAATTCGTCAAAGTGATGTTATATATTTTCGGTATGCAGCGTGAATGCAATGGCATTTTACATCGCACGGCTGATTTTTCGGTAAGCGGACGGACTTTTGCCGTACCGCTTTTTAAATGCCTCGGCGTAATAACTGCCGCCCGAAAACCCAACCGTACCGGCAATTTCGGTCACCGTCATATGCGTGTTTTCAAGGTACCAAACGCTTTTGCTCAATCTGTGCCGTGTCAGATATGTATTAGGCGTGCCGCCGGTATATTTACCGAACAATTTACAGCATTTGCTTTGTCCTACTGCCCCTGCCTGCGCTATATCGCCGAGCGTTATTTTTTCGCAGTAATTTTGTTGAATATATCCTATCATATTTTTTAAAATAACCAAGTCGTCAGTGTCTTCACGGTCATTTTGGGCAGTGTCAATATTAGCATTGGCGTAAATCAGAGACCATATCTTAAAAAACAGTGCCGTAACCGCCAGCGGTGCGGCAGGGGTTTCTTTTGCAGAGTACATATCCCTTATACAGGTTAGAATTTCTTTCTGCCACCCCGTGTCGGATGAAAGTTTAATAAAGGCTGCGCCTTGATTTTTAAGCAACGGAACTATAAAATCTTCTTCAAAAACCGCTGTTGCGCAAAGTAATGCAGGGTGCAGTAAAACGCATATAAATTCACATTCAATTTTATTTTGCGAAAAACCGTAATGCAGCTGCCGCCCGTTTACAAACACACCCTCGTTTGCGCGCATTGTAATGGTTTCACCGTTAATTTTGTAATCCATTTCACCCGACAAAACAGCAATAAACTCTATGTCGTCGTGCCAATGGGGCGCGGCTTCAAAATTATAGTAAGACGAAAGCAGTGCTTTTCTTATGTAAATCGGATAATCTTTAAAATCATAGCGTACATTTTCAGAGCGGTCATCTCTTAAATCTATATATTGCATTTTGCCACCTCACGCAGGATTGTTATAATTTTCGGCAGAATAATGATTGATTATTCTTCTTTTATGCAGTATAAGTATAGTACACAAGGTTGACCGTTGTCAATGGAGATGATATCGTGCAGTACAGAATTTCTGATTTTAATAAAAAACTGCTTGCCTTGGCTCTGCCTATAGCCTTGGGGCAATTTATGCTGGCTTTGGTCAGCGTTTCGGACGCTTTGATGCTCGGTATGTTTTCGCAGGACGCGCTGTCTGCCGTGTCACTTGCAACGCAGGTTGCATTTGTCGAAAATCTGTTTTTGGCGGCTATGACTATCGGGCTTTCAATTTTTGCCGCACAGTATTGGGGCAAGGACGATAAAATTTCGGTAGAAAAGTTTTTTGCTTATGTGATGAAGATTTCTGCCCTGATTTCTTTTTTATTTTTTCTTGCAGCCCTTATCCTGCCAAATACAATTATGCGTATTTTCACAGGTGAAGAAGTCCTTATACACGGCGGAGCGGTATATCTGCGAACTGTATCCTTCTCTTTCTTTTTAACCGGAATTTCTCAGGTTTGCCTTTGTATATTAAAAAACACCGGCAAAGCAGCAAAAGCAGGGGTTATAAGTGCTGTAGGTGTGGTTGCAAATATTGCGTTAAACTCGGTGCTGATTTTCGGGCTGTTCGGATTCCCCAAATTAGAAATTGCAGGAGCAGCGCTTGCAACCGTTATTGCAAAAGTTATTGAAACGGTTTGGTGCTTGTTTGAAATCCAAAGAAAAGACGCGGCAAAATTTAAACTTTGCTATTGTATACATAATAATAAACTGCTGAAAAACAATTTTTGGAAGCACACAACACCTGTCTTGGGTAACGAAATTGTGTGGGGCGTCGGCTTTACTATGTATTCCGTAATTATGGGTCATTTGGGCAGTGATGCCGTTGCGGCAAATTCCATTGCAAATATTGTAAAAAATCTTGTTGTCTGTTTTTGTACGGGGCTTGGCAACGGCGGCGGAATTATGGTTGGTAACGAACTCGGGGCGGGTAATTTGGATAATGCTAAAATGTACGGAAGAAAACTGTGCCGCTTGTCAATCGGCAGCGGCTTAGCAAGCGGCGTTGTGTTGGCGTCGCTTAGCCCGTTGATTTTTACAGTGACCGATTTAAGCGATACCGCAAATCATTACCTTAAATATATGCTTGTAATGTGCGCCGTTTATATGGTTGGCAGGTCGGTAAACGGTGCAACAATTGCAGGTATATTTTGTGCCGGGGGCGACTCTAAGTTTGGCTTTGCCTGCGATGCCGTAACTATGTGGTGCGTTACCGTGCCGTTGGGATTTATCGCTGCGTTTGTTTTAAAACTGCCGGTGCTTGCGGTGTACCTTATTATAAATTTAGATGAAATAATAAAATTGCCGGCAGTGTATCGGCATTATAAAAAATATTTGTGGGTTAAGGATTTAACCTGTCGGGAGGAATAATTATGTACAATAATATCAGTGATTGGGACCGTATGGTGTCGGGCAAACTTTACAATTCGGCAAGCAAGGATATTGAAAAGCAGCATATTGACGGAATGGCACGCTGCCAAAAATTTAATAAAATATCAGTGCGCCGCACAAAGGCAAAACAGCGCGCGCTTGAAAAACTTATCCCGTCCGCTAAGGGTAAAGATTTCGGTATTTTTGCACCGTTTTACTGTGAGTACGGCGTAAATATAATTGCAGGCGACTGTTGCTTTATCAATTATAACTGCACATTTCTTGATGTTGCGCCCATAATACTCGGTAACGGCGCTTGGGTTGGTGCAAATGTTACGCTTGCAACGCCCAACCACCCGTTTATAGCGGAAGAACGCCTGCCTGCCGATTACCCCGACGGTTATCACGATCTTGAATATTCCGCTCCCATAGTATTAAAAGACGGCTGTTGGATATGTTCGGGCGCCGTAATTTGCGGCGGTGTGACGGTAGGTGAAAACAGCATAATTGCCGCAGGTGCCGTTGTAAGCCGCGATGTTCCGCCAAACAGCATTGTAGCAGGCGTACCTGCCAAGGTTATCCGCCAAATTGACGAAAATGACCGTATGAATGTGTGGGATACTTATGTTAAAAACGAAATGCCCGTTTCACTTCGCAAAAGCAATAAAATGAATAAATAAACAAAAAAGTATCGGCGCAGTTTTTGGCTGCGCCGATACTTTTATATACGAATCATATCAAATGCATTTGTAAACATACCTGTAAAGCCGGTTGCGGATAAGCGCAAATTCATTTTCATCTATAAATCCGCCGTGCGTCATAATATAAAGCGGAACGGGATTTTTGCCCTCTTCCATAGCAGGCTGAACATAATCGTATTTGTTAAGTTTAAATCCGTTTCGTTCATAAAACGCTATGCGCCGTTTTGCCGTTTCGTTTTCGGGTAGCTCAACTTCAAGGCATATTTTTTTATCGGTCTTATCGGCAAGTTCTGCAAGCATACGGCTGCCGATCCCGTTGCCGCGCAGGGTAGGGGACACCGCAAAATGCTCAATATACAGCAGGTTTTCAAATTCCCATACCGCCAAAAACCCTAAAATCTGTTTTCCGCTTTCGTCTTTAACCGTGTAGACACGGTATTTTTCATCGTCAAACAGCGCGGCTTGTCCGTCACGGTTTCTGCGTTCGTCAGGTGGAAAACTTGTTTCCATAAGTTCATATATATTTTCAAAATCATAAATAGAAGAAATTTCAAGCATTAAATTTTCCGCCTTTAAAGAAGCACCGACCGCACCTTTTGCAGGTCGGTCGGTGCCGAATTTATAAACTTTGCCGCTGCAAATCTGCAATCGGATTAATACATACCGCCTGCTGCCGCTGCTGCCTGCGCTGCTGCTGCGTCTGCCGCCGGATCTTTCTTATCGGCAACTAAACTTTCGGTAGTCAGTATCATTGAAGCAACCGATGCCGCATTCTGAAGTGCCGAACGCGTAACCTTTGTCGGGTCAACAATACCCGCCTCAATCATATCGGTGTATTCTTCTTTGTAAGCGTCAAATCCGTAGTTTGCTTTGCCGCTTGCTATAATTTTATCAATTATAACCGAGCCTTCAAGACCTGCGTTGTATGCAATCTGGCGGATAGGTGCTTCCATAGCCTTAAGAACAATGTTAATACCTGTTTTAACATCGCCGTCGGCTGTGTCAAGCAGTGCTTTCACGGCAGGAATAGCGTTTATAAGTGCAACGCCGCCGCCTGCAACAATGCCTTCTTCAACTGCCGCTTTGGTTGCCGCAAGAGCGTCCTCAATACGCAGTTTCTTATCTTTCATTTCAATCTCGGTTGCTGCACCGACCTTAATAACCGCAACACCGCCAGCAAGTTTGGCCAAGCGCTCCTGCAATTTTTCACGGTCAAATTCAGATGTGGTTTCCTCAATCTGTGTGCGGATTTGTGAAACACGGGCTTTAATAGCACCGGAGTCGCCTGCACCGTCAACAATAATGGTGTTCTCTTTGCCTACCTTTACCTGGCGCGCTTTACCGAGTTGTGAAAGTTGTGTATCTTTAAGTTCAAGACCGAGTTCAGAGGTGATTACTTCGCCGCCTGTAAGAATGGCAATATCCTGTAACATCTCTTTTCTTCTGTCACCGAAACCGGGGGCTTTAACGCCTACGCAGGTGAATGTGCCCCTGAGTTTGTTTACGATGATGGTTGAAAGCGCTTCACCCTCAATATCTTCGGCAATTATAAGAAGTTTCTTGCCTGCCTGAACAACCTGTTCAAGCAACGGGAGAACTTCCTGTATGTTTGAGATTTTTTTGTCGGTTATAAGGATAAGCGGATCGTCCAAAACGGCTTCCATTTTATCCGTGTCGGTTGCCATATAAGGCGTGATGTATCCGCGGTCAAATTGCATACCCTCAACAACTTCGGAATATGTGTCGGCAGTTTTGGATTCTTCAACGGTTATAACACCGTCAGCCGATACTTTCTCCATTGCCTCGGCAATAAGTTTACCGATAAATTCGTCAGCCGATGAAACAGCGGCAACACGGGCAATGTCTGAAGAGCCGCTTACCTTCTTTGAATTGGTTTCAATAGTTTTAACCGCAGCGTCAACCGCAAGGCTTATACCTTTCTTTACAATCATTGGGTTCGCGCCGGCGGCAACATTCTTCATACCTTCTTTAACAAGCGCCTGTGCAAGTATAGTAGCGGTTGTGGTACCGTCGCCCGCGCAGTCGTTTGTTTTGGTGGCAACTTCTTTTACAAGCTGTGCGCCCATATTTTCAAACGGGTCGTCAAGTTCAACGTCTTTTGCTATTGTAACACCGTCATTGGTAATAAGCGGTGCGCCGTATTTTTTGTCAAGAACTACATTTCTGCCTTTAGGGCCAAGTGTAACCTTTACGGTGTTTGCAAGTTGGTCAACACCGGCTTGCAGGCTTTTTCTGGCGTCTTCGCCGTATAAAATTTGTTTAGCCATAATAATAAACCTCTCCTTTTTAATTTTACAGACCTTGCCGATTATTCAACTATGGCAAGTATATCCGATTGACGAACGATGCTGTATTCTTCACCGTCTATCTTAACTTCAGTGCCTGAGTATCTGCCGGTTATAACACGGTCGCCGACTTTAACGAGCATTTTAACCTCGTTTCCGTCAACCATTCCGCCCGGTCCTACCGAAACCACTTCGGCTATCTGCGGCTTTTCCTGTGCGGCTGCCGCAAGTATAATGCCGCTTTTTGTTGTTTCTTCGGCAGCGGTTGCTTTAACAACAACTCTGTCTGCCAACGGTTTGATCGTCATTATAAATTACCTCCTGATATCTGCTTTTGGCACTCTCTTATCTTGAGTGCTAAATATATTGTAGTCCTTTTTTTCTAAAAATCAAGACTAAAATGTGAACTTTTTCAATATTTTTTTAATAATTTCTGCAATTGGGCAGAAAAAGTCAAACTCCTAACGAAAAACAGCGGAATTAAAAGCAAATTTATTCTTTTATAAGAACTTTCTTGATTTTTCCGAAAAACATACGGTGAAAATCGTTTTTATCGTAATTTTTCGAAATTATGCTTTTGTCAATAAAGTTTTCTTTTTTTATATCCTGCACATAAGTTTTTCTGCAAATTATTACAAGTCGTGCCTGCTCAAAATATACCGTGCCGTCACAAAAAACAGGTTTCAGACCGGTTGCCGCCGCCTTATCTATATCCCTGCCCGATTTGTGTCCGCAAATTGCGTGCATAGATTTGTCATCCCCGAAAAAACAAAGCGAAAAGGTGTCGTTATTTTCGGCAAACTCCATAGTGTAGCGCTGCGGCCTTATAAGGGCTATTACATAATCGTCACCCCATATTTCGCCTGCAAAGCCCCAGCTTACGGTCATCATATTAAATTTATTTTCGGTGCCTGCGCCCAAAAGCGCCCATTCTTTTGATATCATTTTTATAAGATTATCGGGTATTTCCTTAGCGTTGATTTCTTTGAAAGACATAAAATCACTCCTGTAATTTTGGTTATTTTATTTGTTTATTTTATATTATATTATTAAAAAATGGGCGGTCAATAAACATTTTTTCAAATTTGCCCGTTTTATTTTAATAAATTTTATTGTATAATATGCTAAAACAGAAATTCGGGCGGTGAGCAGGTGCATTATTTATTAAGTAAAAAGAGTATGCGTGTGATTTGCAAGGCATTACTTGTATGTATATGGGCATATATAGTATTGTTCTGCGTTTTTAATCACGATAAACTGTCGGTTGATAGGGTGCTTGTATACACGCCCGAAAGCCCCGTGCTGGCTGCAGTATTGCTGCTTATGCTGTTTGCGCTTAAATCGCTCAGCGTAGTGGTTTACAGCGGTATTTTATATGCGGCTTCCGGTATAATTTTTCCGTTCCCCGTGGCGCTTATTATCAACATTTTGGGTACGGTTATAATGGTGTCGCTGCCGTATTATATAGGTATGCAGGACGGCGCGCGTCTTGCCGAAAAAATACGCAAAAAATTCCCGAAAACTGAATTGCTAAAAGAGTTTCGCGACCGCAACGATTTTATGTTTACCCTTACGGTGCGCCTTATGGGCGTTTTGCCGTGCGATATAGTAAGTATGTATTTCGGGGCGTGTAAAATAAAATACACCCATTATCTTGCCGCCTGTGTTATCGGTATGCTGCCTGCGGCAGTAACATTCCCGCTTATAGGTACAAATATTTCAAATGTAGGTTCACCGGAATTTATAATTTCGGTATCGGTTAATGTTGTGCTTGCGGTAATTTCGCTTATAGTGTGCAAAACCGCAAAATCGGTTCAGATAAAAAAGGCAAAGAAAGGGGAGCAAAACAGTGACCGAAACGGGTAATGAAATTAATATTCTTGTAACGCTTGATTGCAACTACATCCCCTACCTTAATGTAATGCTGTCGTCGCTAATCCACAGCAATCCCAACGAACATTTTAAGGTGTTTCTGCTTAATAACAAGATTGAAAAAGCGGATGTTGAAAGCAGCGAAAAAATACTTTGCGGCAGCGGAACGCTGGAACTTGTAAGAATAAATGAAACGGAACTTGACGGCGCACCGACTACCGACCGCTACCCGAAAGAAATCTATTACCGTATATTTGCGGCAAAGTATCTGCCGCAGAATATTGACAGGGTGCTGTACCTTGATCCCGATTTAATAGTCAACGGGAGCGTTCGACCATTGTATGACACCGACTTGGGAAACAACTATTTTGCGGCGGCTTCGCACATTGGCAACATTTTACACCTTATTAACGAAATACGGCTTGATATGGGTGAGGAAAGCCCCTATATAAATTCGGGCGTAATGCTTATGAACCTTGATTTGCTTAGGAAAGAGCAAAGTTTTGGCGAGGTTTTTGATTATATTAAAAGCCATAAGTCAAAATTGATTTTGCCCGACCAGGATATAATAAGCGGACTGTATGGCGACCGCATAATTCCCTTAGACCCGTTTGTGTATAATATGACCGAGCGGTTATATGCATTCCGTTTCCAAAACGGCGGGCGCACAAGCCTTAAATCGGTAAGGGAAAACGCGGTTATTATACACTATTGCGGCCGCAACAAACCTTGGAAAAACAATTATGTCGGGCGGCTGAATATTTTTTACGATGAAACGGTTGAACGAATGAAACACGGCAATAAATAAGTACGAATAACAGTAAAAGGCTGCCACAAGCATAAACTTGTGACAGCCTTTTTAAAAATCAAATATAGGGTTTCGCTTATTTGCTAAGCGCTTCGTAAACCGCAACGGCTACCGCAACAGTAGCGCCGACCATCGGGTTGTTGCCCATACCGATAAGGCCCATCATTTCAACGTGAGCCGGAACAGATGAAGAACCTGCAAACTGCGCATCGGAATGCATACGGCCCATTGTATCGGTCATACCGTAGGAAGCCGGACCTGCCGCCATATTGTCGGGGTGCAGTGTGCGTCCTGTACCGCCGCCCGAAGCAACCGAGAAGTATTTCTTGCCCTGCTCAATGCACTCTTTCTTGTAGGTGCCTGCAACGGGGTGCTGGAATCTTGTCGGGTTGGTTGAGTTACCGGTGATTGAAACGTCAACGCCTTCGTGGTGCATAATCGCAACGCCTTCGCGAACATCGTCCGCGCCGTAGCAGCGAACCTTAGCGCGCTCGCCCTTTGAGTATGCGATTTCATCAACTATTTTAAGTTCGCCGGTGTAATAGTCAAACTTAGTTTGAACATAGGTGAAACCGTTGATTCTTGAAATAATTTTAGCAGCGTCTTTGCCGAGACCGTTAAGAATAACACGGAGGTCCTCCTTACGGGCTTTGTTAGCGCTTCTTGCAAGACCGATTGCGCCTTCGGCGGCTGCAAACGATTCGTGACCTGCCAGGAATGCGAAACATTTTGTTTCATCTCTGAGCAGCATTGCGCCGAGATTACCGTGGCCGAGACCAACCTTACGGTCGTCTGCTACCGAGCCGGGAATACAGAATGACTGAAGTCCGAGACCGATTTTTTCGGCTGCTTCGGCTGCGGATTTAACACCGTCTTTAAGCGCAATAGCAGCGCCGACTTCATAAGCCCAAGCGGCGTTTTCAAAACAGATAGGCTGAATGCTTTTGGTGATACCGTAAGCGTCAACGCCGTATTTATCGCAAATTTCTTTTGCTTC
>CAVALG010000152.1:0-14931 GCA_963589585.1 Roseburia sp. AF12-17LB | reverse complement strand
GTTATGCCGATTGCAGGCGAATGGGATTGCCCCCAAACGGTAAATTTAATATTATTGCCGAAACTTGAACCCATTTTACACTCATTCCTTTCCGCTGCACCGTGTTTTAAATTACATAATAATCTATGAAAATACTCTAGTCTTCCGTAAAAGTTACCTCTGCGCCGACGCTTTGCAGCACATCAAAAAAATTCGGATATGATTTTGCCACTGCTTCCGCTGTCGAAACGGTTACGGGGAAATTGCAAACCGCGGCTGCTACCGCCGCCGTCATAACCATACGGTGATCGCCGTATCCGTTCACTTTACCGCCGTTAAGCCCCGTCTTGCTGCCGTTTATTATAAATCCGTCATCCTTTATTTTAATATCGGCACCCAAAGCCGATAAAAGTTCGGCGGTTGCCGACAATCTGTCACACTCTTTAAGCCTTAATCTGCCTGCGTTTTTAATAACGGTTTTCTCGGCTAAAGCTGACGCTGCAAGGGCTGTTACCGGTATTATATCGGGTATATTTTCGGCGTTTATGAACACAGGTTTGCGAGCAAAAGCACCCTTTTTAACCGTTACGGTGTCGCCTTTTATATCCACCCTTGCACCGAACTGCTTAATAATATTTACTATCTCACGGTCGCCCTGCAAAGACCCGGTATTTAAACCGTTCACTGTTATTCCGTTTTCGGAAAACGCACCTGCGACAAGAAAAAAAGCCGCATTTGACCAATCTCCCTCAACGGTTATCCTTTTAGGTGAAACATACCTATCCTGAGCCGACAGGGTGAACACACTATCCTTAAAAGAATATTTTACACCGAAACTTTTTAAGGTGTCAACCGTCATATTAACATATCCCACGGACTGCGACGAGCCGACAAGTTTCAGACTGCCGCCCGTAAGCGGCAAAGCAAACAACATTCCGCTTATAAACTGTGATGATATATCGGCGGGCAGGCAAAATTCGCCCGATTTAAGTTTTCCGCTTATCTGCCACTTTTCCCTTTCGGAGCGCTTTACCGTAACGTCGTTTTGCCTTAAAAGGTCAACTATCGGGTCCATAGGTCTGTCGGGCAGCCTGCCCGACATTTTAAAAACCGTATTTATCCCCAAAGCCGCCGCAACGGGCATTAAAAACCTTAGTGTCGAGCCGCTTTCCCCACAGTCGGCACACGCCGAAACGGGAATCCTTTTTACGGGCGAAACATAAAATTTTCCGTCTTTATAATTTATATCCGCACCGAAAGCCGAAAGCGAACGTGCGGTTGCAGTAATATCGTCCGAAACGGACGGGCAATATATGTTACACTCCCCGTCCGAAAGGGCGGCGGCGATAAGCGCGCGGTGAGCGGCTGATTTTGAGGGCGGAACGGTCACGCTGCCGCCGATTGCGGCAGGTTTGATTTGGGCTAACATAATCCGTCCTCCGTAAACTTTCTAACCTGCTCCAACCCCATTTTTTGCGATACACACGCTCCTATTTGTTTGGGAATTATGAAATTGATAAAATCGCCCGAACGCTTTTTATCCGAAAGCATTATACCGAAAAGTTCATCTGCCGAATATTCACATTCGGTCGGCAAACCGAACTTTTTAAGCAGGTTTACAATTTCTTCGGCGGTCTGATGCGTACAGATGCCGTTCTTTGCGGCGGCTCTTGCCACGGTTGCCGTACCAATTGCCACTGCGCTGCCGTGCGGCACGGTGTAACCGCTTAAACGCTCAACCGCGTGGCCTACCGTATGACCGAGATTTAAAAATTGACGAACGCCCTTATCAAATTCATCAGCAGCAACGAAGTCGCGCTTAATTTCAACCGAACGGGTTATTACATATTCGGTATCAAAATCTCTGCCGTGTTTTTGCAGATGGTCAAACAGTCTCTTGTCGCTTAACACGCCGTATTTTATAACTTCGGCGCAACCGTCGCCGAAAACATCACTCGGTAATGTATCAAGCGCGGAATAGTCGCATAATACGGCAAGCGGCTGATAAAATGTGCCGGCAAGGTTTTTCCCTGCCGCCAAATCTATTGCCGTTTTACCGCCCACCGAGGAATCAACCGCTGCAAGCAGCGTTGTCGGCAACGCCAAAAATCCAACGCCGCGCAGGTAAAGCGAGGCGGCAAGCCCTGTTAAATCGCCCACCACACCTCCGCCGAGCGCTATGAAAATATCGCTTCGTGTTAAGTGGTTTTCAGCGGCAAATTCCAATATTTCAATTAGGGTTTTGCTGTTTTTTGACTTTTCGCCGTTCGGGAAAACATATTTAAAAACCCTTACACCTGCGTCGCTGAGCGATTTTTCCACCCGCGCCGCATATATCGGTTCTACCCTATCATCGGTTACAATCAAGGCGGTTTCGGCGTTTGAAAGCCGCTTTGCATATGCGCCCGTTTCATTCAGCAGACCTTTTGATATAACGACATCATATTCCGATGATGCGGTTACCTTTACGGTTTTCATCTGCCGTCAACCTCCTCTTTACGGCGGCGGCCCTTGTCAAGCAGGTCTGTAAGCCGCTCCTTATCGTTTTCTTCAATAGCCGATTTATACTCTGAAAGCGAGCCTATAATACTCTCCAGTTCAAATAACACATTATCCCGATTTTCAAGGAACAACTGCGCCCACATTTCGGGGTTCAGCCAAGCTACCCTTGTAAGGTCCTTGTAACTTCCTGCCGAAAATCCCTTATGTGCAACCGCAGTAGGGCTTTTAATATATGCATTTGAAACGATGTGCGCGAGTTGAGAAGTAAAGGCTATCAATTTATCGTGTTCTTCGGCTGTTGAAACGGTAATGCTGCCGAAAAGTGCCGGCTGCAATACCGTTTTTACTCTGTCAAGCAGGGCGATATCGTCATATCTCGGCGGAACGATAACCATAGGTGCGCCCGAAAACATATTTGAACGGGAATACTTAAATCCTGAATTATGCGTACCTGCCATTGGGTGGCCGCCTAAGTATGTAAAGCCGTATTTTTCCGCTACCGGAAAAAGCTCGGTACAAACGGTTCTTTTTGTTCCGCAACAGTCTATTACCAAGGCATCTTTGCTAATATACGGCGCATTGCGGCGCACATAATCAACTGCCGCCTGAGGGTACACCGCAACCAAAATCAAATCACATTCGCCTATGTTTTTTTCGGTTAAAACATCGTCAACAACGCCCGAAAGCATAGCAAACTCAGTGATTTTCACATCGGTATCAAAGGCAAGCACGCGGTGTTTTGACTTTTTGTACGCGCGTGCCAGAGAGCCGCCTATAAGCCCTAATCCTACAACGCCTACCGTCATTTTGCAACAACCTTTCTGATTTCGTTTACATCGTGGGCAACTTTGTCAAACTGTTCGGGAGTGAGTGACTGCGCACCGTCGCAAAGTGCGTGTATCGGATCATTGTGAACCTCAATCATCAATCCGTCGGCACCGCAGGCAGCGGCGGCAAGCGCCATCGGGTGGACAAGCCTTGACATACCCGTAGCGTGGCTTGGGTCTACTATTACGGGCAGGTGGGTCAATTCGTGCAATACAGGCACTGCCGAAAGGTCAAGCGTATTGCGCGTATAGCTTTCAAATGTACGGACGCCGCGCTCGCAAAGTATAATGTTCTGATTTCCGCCTGCCATAATGTACTCGGCGCTCATTAAAAATTCCTTTATTGTGTTGGCAAGTCCGCGTTTAAGCAATATCGGTTTATTGATTTTACCGAGTTCCTTTAAAAGTTCAAAGTTCTGCATATTCCGCGCGCCGACCTGGATAAGGTCGACATTTTCAAAAAGCGGAAGATGATTTGCATTCATTATCTCGGTAACTATCGGCATACCCGTGGCTTGCTTTGCCTCAACAAGCAACTCAATACCGTCGGCTTTAAGCCCCTGGAAATCGTAGGGGGATGTACGGGGTTTGAAAGCGCCGCCGCGCAGAAGTTTTGCGCCGGAAGCCTTTACCGCCTTTGCAACGTCTATTATCTGTTCTTCCGATTCAACAGAGCAGGGACCCGCTATCATCGCAAAATTTCCGCCGCCTATCTTAACTCCGCTGACGTCTATAATGCTGTCATCGGGGTGGAACTTGCGGTTGCACTGTTTGAACGGCTCTGATATTCGTTTAACCGAATCGACTATATCAAGGCTCTGCAAAAGGTCGGTATCAATTTTGCTTGTATCACCTACAAGACCTAAAACGGTATAATCGTGCCCTTCGGAAATATGAACTTCAAGGTTCTGCGAACGGAGCCAATCAATAAGATGCTCACGTTGTTCGGATGTTACTGTGTTTTTCAATACTGCGATCATTTGCGAACACTCCTCATACAAAAATAAAATACCGCACCGGATTGATGTGATCCGGTGCGGTTAAAAACAATAACTGTTAAGTATGAAATCCCAGGTTACTTAACGCTTGCAGCACGAATCACTATTACTATAGTTGCTAAAGTAATAGTAAAAAAAGTATTCGTTTGCAAACATTTTGCAGTTATTCATACAAAATCAATTCCTTTTCGGTCTATAATGTGAATTTTAGCACCGTTTCGGCGATTTGTCAACAGTTAATTTTCATTTTTTCCGCAGCAACGCTTATATTTTAATCCGCTGCCGCAGGGACAGGGGGCATTTTTGCTTACTTTGCCCTTTCCCCTTACGGTTCGGTCGCCTTCTCCGGTTCCGGTTTCCTCGGCAACCTTTTCACGTTTTATTTCTTCGTTTTTGCGTACTCTTACGCTCATAACCTGGCGCGCGGTTTCCTCGCGTATCTCCTCGGTCATTGCGTTAAATCTGTCGCATCCCTGGTTCTTGTATTCAACAACAGGGTCGTGTTGACCGTAAGCCACAAGACCGATTCCCTTACGCAGTTCATCCATTGCGTCAATGTGTTCCATCCAATGGGTATCAACGCTTCGCAGAAGCACATAACGCTCAATTTCACGCATCAGCGGAGCGCCGAATTCCTCCTCGCGTTTTGCATACAATTCGTCAACCCTGTCTTTAATAAACTGATTTATATCGTTGACCGATATTTTATGCATTTCTTCTTCGCTGTATTTAAGGTCGTCGTCCGTAAGTACCCAACCTTTAAAGTATTGGCGCAGCCCTTCAAGATTCCAGCCGCCGTGGCTTTCCTCGTGCAGGTATCTGCCGCACGCTTCGTCAACGCAATCGTATATCATTTTCATTATCGACTGTTTGATATCCTTACCGTCCAGCACTTCATTACGCTGACCGTAGATAAGTTCGCGCTGATTATTCATAACATCGTCATATTCAAGAACATTTTTACGAATTTCAAAGTTGCGGCTTTCTACTTTGCGCTGAGCATTTTCGATAGCACGCGCAAGCATACCCACTTCAAGCGGTGTATTCTCGTCCACCTTAAGGGTTTCCATCATTGAATATATCCTCTCGCCGCCGAAAAGACGCATAAGGTCATCTTCAAGCGAGATATAGAACTTGGTTTCGCCGGGGTCGCCCTGACGACCTGCACGGCCGCGCAGCTGGTTATCTATACGGCGCGATTCGTGGCGTTCTGTACCTATAATGTACAATCCGCCTGCTTCGCGGACCTTTTCCGCTTCCGGCGCTATTTGCGCTTTATATTTATCGCTGAATTCTGCAAATTCGCGGCGCGCTTTTAAAATATCTTCATCATCTGTATCCGAAAATCCCGTTGCTTCACTGATAAGTTCTTCGGTGTATCCTTTTTTACGCAGTTCCGATTTTGCAAGATATTCCGCATTACCGCCGAGCATAATATCGGTTCCGCGCCCTGCCATATTGGTTGCAATAGTTACAGCGCCGAATTTACCTGCCTGCGCGATTATCTCAGCTTCTTTTTCGTGGAATTTAGCATTAAGTACATTATGCTTTATTCCGCGCTTTTTAAGCATTGAACTTAAATGTTCGCTTATTTCGATAGTAACGGTACCTACAAGTATCGGCTGACCCGTTGCGTGGCGCTGTTCGATATCGTCTACAACCGCCGCAAATTTCGCGCGTGCGGTTTTATAAACAACGTCTGTATCATCTTTACGGATAAGCGGTTTATTGGTGGGTATCTCGATAACATCAAGTTTATATATCTCGCGGAACTCCTGTTCCTCGGTCATTGCGGTACCTGTCATACCCGAAAGTTTATCGTACAGGCGGAAGAAATTCTGAAATGTTATTGTTGCAAGGGTCTTGGACTCGTGCGCGACCTTAACACCCTCTTTTGCTTCAATTGCCTGGTGCAAGCCCTCGTTATATCTTCTTCCTATCATAAGACGGCCCGTAAATTCGTCAACAATAATAACTTCGCCGTCTTTTACAACATAATCAACATCGCGTTTCATAATACCGTAAGCCTTTATCGCCTGTTGGATATGATGCATTATTTCAAGGTTTTCGGGGTCGTTGATATTATCTATCCCGAAATATTCCTGCACCTTTTCAACGCCGCTGGGAGTAAGGGTACAGGTTTTTGCCTTTTCGTCAACAACGTAATCGCCGTCAAAATCCTGCTGTTCATCGGTGAGTTTTTTATCCACTTCAATAACAACCGATTTTTTAAGCCTTTTTGCAATTCTGTCGGCACGTTCGTACAAATCTGTAGATTTTTCACCGCGACCCGAAATAATAAGCGGAGTCCTTGCTTCATCAATAAGTATAGAGTCAACCTCATCGACTATTGCAAAACTGTGTCCCCTTTGGACGCGGCCCGACGCTTCAACCACCATATTGTCCCTAAGGTAGTCAAATCCCAATTCGTTGTTGGTGCAATAGGTTACATCGGCGTTGTACGCCTCTCGCTTTTCTTCGGGCTGCATACCCGGAACAACAAGCCCTACGGTAAGTCCCATAAAGCGGTACACTTTACCCATCCACTCACTGTCGCGGCGTGCAAGATAATCGTTGACGGTTACAATATGAACGCCCTTGCCTGCAAGCGCGTTGAGGTAAGCGGGCAAGGTTGCAACCAAAGTTTTACCCTCACCTGTTTTCATTTCGGCTATCCTGCCCTGATGCAGAACTATACCGCCGAGTATCTGAACGGGAAAATGTTTCATCCCGAGGACTCTCCAAGCCGCCTCGCGGCAGGCTGCAAACGCTTCGGGCAAAATATCGTCAAGCGTTTCGCCGTTTGTAAGACGGTCTTTAAATTCCTGTGTTTTCGCCTTAAGTTCTTCGTCCGAAAGCGCAGTGTATTCATCTTCTAACTTTAAAACTTTTTCCTGTATCGGATATATCCTTTTTAATTCTTTTTCGCTGTAATTACCGAAAATTTTATTTAAAAAACTCATAAAGCAAACTCCTTATTCTGTAACCTTATCGGCAACCCAGCCTTTAAACAGCAGAAACGCCGCAATTATAAGGCTTATTATGCAACAAAGTGCCGATATTATAACCGTGCAAAGCACAAAAGACGCGTATTCGTTATTAAGCAGGCCTACCATTGATCTACCGCCGGAAAACAGTATTGCCGAAAGCGGCATTATACCGAGCATAAAGGTGCAGAGCATACCCGTAAGCCTTGCCGAGCGGCGGTTAAACAATGCTGTAAGCAGCGCGCGGAAACGCAAAAATCCGCTGCCTTTTACTGCAACTGCGTTATCACGGGTCAACAATTCATTAAGTGACGATGTAAAGAAAATATTTATAACTATTGCGGCAACTATTACCGCTGCGCTGAAAGGCGCGTCTGTGTAATATTCGTTTGAAACAAGCAGATCCGTATTAAATACCGTTAAATCAAACCGATCCGACAAGCCTACAGCATAGGTAAGCGCTGCGGCAACCCCTGCGGTAATTGCTGCATTAGCTGCGGTAAATGCCGCGTTAAACACCGCTTTGCCTATATTGCGCGGCGCAATGAAGTTCTGTGATATTATCAAAACAGCAGCACAGAAAATAATATTCACCGTAACGGCACTGCCCCTTGTGAATGAAAGGGCGAGCATAAACGCAACCGAAAAGAGCGCAAAAAGCATTTTGGCGGCTGCAACAACGCCCTTTAAATTTGCAATAAGTATTATAAGCAAAAGCAGGGATACAGCAAGAACAATAAGCATATCGGTCTTGACATATTCAATGAACACTGCGTCATACAGTTCGTTTTTATCATTCATACGAACCAAGACTTTATCATTCTTTTCAAGTTTTTTTATTTCGCTTTTGCCCGTGTATGTAAACTCTTGAATAATATGTTTATCTTTTTTACCGTTAATGTTTGCCTTTGCTTTAACGGTAACAAGTTTCATTTTATTCTGACCGACATCTGAAACATCGGTTGATTCGATTCCTGTAATATCGGCTATTTCGTACAAATCATTTTTGCCCGTATCGGAAACCGAAATTTTAGTTCCTATAACCAGCAAAAGTATAACCGTAACTACGGCAGCCGCAGAGCAGTAACGATTTTTCATCATAATTTTGAAACTCCTTTTATTTTAAGGGAAGCGTAGATTCATCCACGCAAAGCGCAGCGGGCAATACAAAAGTTACCTATGCCGCGCATTGTACAGCACACATTATATAATTTTACACATTTACTCTATAATCTTACCACCGGCGGCAGCCGATGTCAATTAAAATAACGCGCACAGCCGAAAATGGGCATAAATTTACAGTTTGTTCACTTACGCGAGCAAACTGTAAAGATGTTTCATATCGTTTTCTGTTGTTTCGGGGATGTTTTCAAACCTAAAATTGATGCCTGCGGCGCGGTATTTTTCCACGCAGAGCTTTTTGAAAGGGAGCAATTCGATTTCTTCCGCAACCGGATATTTGTCCTTAATTTTTTTAAGGTTTGCAAGGTCATCCGCACTGTCATTTACGCCCCCGATTATAACCTGCCGCACCCTTGTTTTTATGCCGTTTTTTTGCAGCAGCTCCAAAAATTCAAGCGGTGTTTTAATGCCGCACCCGACATATTTGCGGTAGCGTGCATCATCTGTATATTTTATGTCAAGCAAACAATAATCCGTTACCCCGAGCAGTTTTGAAACCGACTCGTTTATAATGCAGCCTGATGTATCAAGGCAGGTGTGTATGGCGTTTTCACGGCATTTTTTAAACAGTGTTTCAACAAATTGCGCCTGCATAAGCGGCTCGCCGCCCGAAACGGTAATGCCCCCATCTGCGCCGAAATACTCGCGATAACGCAGAACCTTAGCAAAAACCTCATCTGCTGTGTACTCGTTTCCTCCGTCTGTTGCCCAGGTTTCGGGATTGTGGCAGCAGGCGCACCTTAACGGGCAACCCTGCATAAAAACAGCAAATCGCACACCCGGTCCGTCAAGCGCTGCAAAACTCTGAAACGAATTTATCCTGCCTCTAATTCCGCTTTTCATCACATTTCACCGTGGAATGTTCGGCTTATAACCTCGCGCTGTTGTTCGCGTGAAAGTTTATAGAAATTCACCGCATAACCCGATACGCGTATTGTAAGATTCGGGTACGCGTCAGGGTCATTATACGCCTTTACAAGTGTTTCACGGTCGATAACATTGACATTGATATGATGCGCTTTTTTGGCGAAGTAACCGTCAAGCACCGAAGTCAGATTGTCAATTCGCTCGTCACGCGTTTTGCCCAAGGTCTGCGGAATAACCGAGAATGTATTTGAAATGCCGTCGCGACAATCGTCATACGACAGTTTGGCAACCGAATTAAGCGCTGCCAATGCGCCGTTTTCTTCCCTGCCGTTCATCGGGTTTGCACCGGGCGCAAAAGATGCTTTGTCGGGTCTGCCATCGGGCGTCGCCCCCGTGTTTTTGCCGTACATAACATTTGAAGTTATAGTAAGCACCGAAAGGGTATGTTCCGCACCGCGGTACGCAGGGGTTTTACGCAGTTCGGTTATCATATTATGCAGGATATCCTGCGCGATACTGTCAACACGATCATCATCATTGCCGAATTTCGGAAAATCGCCTGTGGTATCAAAGGCGGTTATAAACCCGTTTTCGTCTCTTACAGGGCACACTTCGGCATACTTTATCGCGCTAAGCGAATCGGCTGCAACCGACAATCCCGCAACGCCGAAAGCCATAAAACGATGAACAACCGTATCGTGCAGCGACATTTGGGATGCTTCATAAGAATATTTATCGTGCATAAAATGGATAACATTCATTGTATTTACATACAGTCTTGCCGCCCATTCAAGGTAGGTTTTAAAGCGGCACAAAACTTCATCGTAATCTAAAATCCCGCCTTCCGCCGGTGGCATCTGCGGTCCTATATTCTCACCGCTTTGTGCGTCATATCCGCCGTTAATTGCCAAAAGCAGGAGTTTGGGCAGATTGCATCGCGCGCCGAAAAACTGCATCTGCCTGCCTATCTTCATAGCCGAAACGCAGCAGGCAACAGCGTAATCATCGCCGTATATCGGTCGCATCAAATCGTCGTTCTCATACTGTATTGAGTCCGTATCACAAGAAACTTCAGCGCAGAACTTTTTAAACGGCGTAGGCAGACCTGCCGACCACAGCACCGTAAGATTAGGCTCTGCCGACGGACCTAAGGTGTAAAGCGTATTTAACATACGGTAACTGCTTTTGGTGACAAGCGTTCTTCCGTCTTCACCCATTCCGCCCACGCTTTCGGTTATCCACATAGGGTCTCCGCCGAAAAGTTCGTTGTATTCGGGTGTACGCAGCTGCCTTGCAAGACGGAGTTTAAGCACAAAATCGTCTATTATCTCCTGTGCGCCGACCTCGTCCAATATGCCGTTTTTAATATCGCGTTCGATATATATATCGAAAAATGTGCTGAGCCTGCCGAGCGACATTGCGGCTCCGTTTTGCTCCTTAATTGCGGCAAGGTAGGCAAAATAGGTCCACTGTACTGCCTGCTTTGCGTTTTCGGCAGGAAGACTTATATCATACCCGTAACTTTCCGCCATTTTTTTAATATCGCCCAGCGCTTTTATCTGTTTTCCGAGTTCCTCATCGCACAGAATATTATCGGCGGTCATATCAGCCGCCCAAACCGCCCTGCGATCCTTAATTTTTTCATCTTTTAGCCTGTCAATTCCGTAAAGGGCAACCCGGCGGTAATCGCCTATTATTCTGCCGCGGCCGTAAGCGTCGGGCAGACCGGTTAATATGTGGCAGTGACGCGCGCGGCGCATTTCATCGGTATACGCCCTGAACACCCCATCGTTATGTGTGGTGCGGTACTTGAATTCCTGTTCGATTTTATCGCTTAAACGATAACCGTATGCCTCGCACGCCTGCCGGGCCATACGCATACCACCGAACGGATTAACGCCCCGTTTAAGCGGCTCGTCCGTTCCGAGTCCCACTATTATCTCACGCTCTTTATCAATATACCCCGGAGCATACGCAGTCACAGCCGAAACCGTTTCGGTGTCTATCAATAAAACGCCGCCGTTTTTACATTCCTTTGCAAACAGCTCCCCGACTTTGCGATTTAATTCCTTCGTTCTTTCGGTCGCACCTCTTAAAAAGTCGGCTCCGCCTGTATACTCGCTGTAATTATTTATAATAAAATCGCGTACATTTATTTCTTCCTGCCATTTTGAGCCTTTAAAGCCCTGCCAACCGTTATAATTCACGATACCACCACCAAGTAAATTTGTAATCAAGCAAAGGTAATAATACTATATATTGTGATAATTGTCAATAGCGTATTCTATATTTAGTTAAATCAAACATTTTAAAGATACTTAAACACTGTGTACTCTCTGTTTTGCCGTATTGCTCAAATTATAATTCAAAAAATATGAAAAAAATTAAAAAAAACAATTGTCTGCAAAAGCGATTTATGGTATACTGTATTTGTCGAATTTCGGCAGGTGCAAAGCCGCCGTTACTATTTATATACAGGGGTTGAAAATATGGGAAACAAACACACACCGTTCGGGGATCTTGCCATTATCAGTATGAAGGGTTGTGAAGATATTTCTTCACGCGTTGATTACTACCTTAAACAATGGAAACACACCGATGAAACATTTGTAATTAATCCTATTTGTCCGCGTTTCGGCACGGGTGAGGCTAAGGGTGTATTCCCCCACACCGCAAGAGGGCTTGACGCATACATAATATGTGATTGCTTTAACTGGGGCGTAAAATACAAAATGTACGGTCACGAAGTGCCGATGAGCCCTGATGACCATTACCAGGATCTTAAGCGCGTTATAGCGGCTATGGGCGGCAAGGCAAGAAGAATAACCGTTGTTATGCCTATGCTTTATGAAGGCAGACAGCACCGCAGAACCACAAGGGAATCGCTTGATTCGGCAATGGCTTTGCAGGAACTTGTTAATATGGGCGTTAAAAACATAATTACATTTGACGCACATGACCCGAGAATACAGAACGCTATCCCGAATGACGGGTTTGACAATATACAGCCCACATACCAAATGATAAAAGCGCTTCTGCGCTCACACCCCGATGTAGAAATCGACAAGGACAAGCTGATGATTGTATCGCCCGATGAAGGCGCAATGTCACGCTCGATTTATTATTCGTCCGTACTCGGTATAGATATAGGTATGTTCTACAAGCGCCGCAACTACTCGGTAGTTATTAACGGCAAAAACCCCATTGAGGCACACGAATTTTTGGGCAAAGATATTCACGGTAAAGATATTATTATTGTTGATGATATGATTGCTTCGGGCGATTCTATCCTTGATATTGCCGAACAGCTTAAGGCCAAAGGCGCAAACAGAATTTTTGCATTTACCACATTCGGACTTTTCACAAGCGGATTTGATAAATTTGACGAATATTATAAAAACGGACTTATTACCAAAATATTTACCACCAACCTTGTATACGGAACCGAAGAATTACTTAGCAAGCCGTGGTACCAGAGAGTTGATATGTCAAAATATATTGCCTTATTGGTTGATACAATGAACTGCGATAACTCAATAAGTGACCTGCTCAACCCGATTGACAGAATTAAAAGAGTGCTTGACAAGCATGACAGCGGAGAAAGAATTTAACCGCAAAATAATAACAATTCAGCCGCCGCAGCGGATATTCGCTGCGGCGGCTTTTTAATGCTGTTATTTAATACCCTTGTATGTAGCGGTTATATTACTTTGCAAGCGCTGCGCCTAAGGCTTTGCACTGTGCGGTTGCATCATCATCGGGTGCTTCGGCACATATAACGCTGTCACACGCCAAAACTGCGCCGTCTGCCTTACAAACATCTTCCCAATTGCGCATCCATTCGCCGTCACCCCAACCGTAAGAACCGAAAAGGGCTATTTTTTTGCCCGAAAGTTTTGGTTCGCAGGAATTAAACATTGGTTCGAACTCATCTTCCTCAAGCACCTCAGAACCCATAGCAGGGCAACCGAACGCTACCGCGTCGAATGAATCCATAGAATCCGCACTGAAATCAGCCGATGTAAAGAGGCTGACCTCGCCGCCTGCTTCCTTAACGCCCTCGGCAACCGCTGTTGCCATAAGTTCGGTGTTACCTGTTCCGCTCCAATATACTACTGCTGTTTTTGACATATAAATTACCTACTTTCTTTAAAATAAAATATATCTATGACCTGACAATAAGCCGGTCAAAAGAATTGTGTTTACGGTAAGCGTCGCGGTACAGGCGCGTGCACTTATCATATAGCGCAAATGTTTTTTGCGCGTGTGCTTCATCGCCGTATACCTTCCATACGCCTACAAGTTTTGCTTTTTTTGCACCGTGATTTATAAACCCGTCAACATCCTCGGCAGGATAGCCTAAAAACAACCCAATCTCGTGTGGGAAATCACTCCCGTTTTTTATCCTGCGTATTAGTTCGGCAACGCATTTATCGGTATTTTCCACCGGATAATTGCGGCTTTTAAGTATTTTTAACGCCGCCGAAGATTTCATATCGGCATTTAACTTATGCGGTCTGTACATATAAATAAGAATTCGGTTTTTAAGCCTTTTTACAGGCAGTATCCTTACGCCTTTAGGCACAAGTTGTTTGTTAAGGCGCCGCAAATTTTCAAAAAGTGTCTTTTGGTCTTCTGCCGGACAGGTAAACAAGCTGCCCGTTTTAAGCCCTGCCATTGTTGGCGAACACTGTGATACTATCAACTCTTCCGACATAAAATCTCTCCGTGTTTTTATTCATTTCGCACCGTGCGCAACTGTTATAAAATTAGTATCAGCAGTTGCAAACATGCGTATCCAATATATTTTTAAGGGCAGACAGCGAACTTGTATGGCTGCGCGCTATACGAATATTGCGCTTCTTCGCCTGTCCCGTTGCGATATCAAGCATCTTGTGCGACATTGTGCTTGTAAAAAGCACAAGCAGATCGGGATTGCCGAAGTTTTTTATGCCCTTATCGGTTTGCAAATATATTTTGCTTTTGCATTTGTACGAACGGCAAAGTTCCTCGTAACGCCTTGACATACATTCGTTTCCGCCTACTATAACTACGCTCACGGTTTCACCTCCTTTTGCTTTATTTTTTGAGTTAGCATATGCTAACTCATAGCTTTTATGTAAGGGTGACAAACCCGATATTTGCCACCCTTAATGACATTTAATCAGTGAAACAGACCCAAAAAGCCCTTCTTTTTTTCGTATGGCGAAGTTTCAATACCCTTCAACTCGTAGCCGGTATCTTTAATAACCTGCTCAAGCTTTGTGCGGTCAAGTTCCGTTTCGGAAATTATCTCGGTCGTGTTTTTCGAATGGGAAGAAACAACTTTTTTAACATTGAAATTACGGCGGACTGCGTCATTAATATGCGATTCGCACATTCCGCACATCATACCGTCAATATGCAGCAAAGTTTTTACCATTATAATCAACCAACCTTTCATAAAATCTATACCGATATTATTCGGCGAATTTAAGCGCCTCTACCATATCTATATGCTTATTCTTTCTTGCAACAGCCAAACTTACAAGCAACGACATACCCAAACTGAGCGCAATACTTATTATATATGTGGAAGCATTTATCGAC
>CAVALG010000151.1:0-3100 GCA_963589585.1 Roseburia sp. AF12-17LB | reverse complement strand
GCAGATTGCCGCAATGAACCCGGCTTATCTTGATGAGGCTTCGGTTCCTGCCGAAGTTCTTGAAAAAGAAAAAGAAATTTTGGTTGCCCAGATGAAAGAAGACCCCAAAATGGCAAACAAGCCCGAAGCTGTTCTTCATAAAATTGTTGAGGGTAAAATCGGCAAGTATTACAAAGAGAACTGCCTTGTTGACCAGCAGTTTGTTGTTGACAATGAGTTTACCGTTGGCAAATACATTGAAAATGTTGCTAAAGAACTCGGCGGAAACATTAAAATCACAAAGTATGTTCGTTTTGAAAAAGGCGAAGGCATACAGAAACGCGAAGATAACTTTGCTGATGAAGTTGCAAATATGATTAAATAAGAAATCATATAAATATAAGCAGGCTCTGCTAACCGAACAAAGGTTGCGGAGCCTGCTTTTTATTATAATCAATTTGGGCATATTTTTAGGCTGAGTGTTCTGACACACTCAGCCTAAAAACAAGGCGATTAACCGCCGAGATATGCTTTTTTAACAGATTCGCTTGCCAACAACTCCTTGCCTGTTCCGGTTAAGGCTATTCTGCCCGATTCAAGAACATAAGCACGGTCGGCAATGTTTAATGCCATTTCCGCATTCTGCTCAACAAGCAGTATAGTTGTGCCCATTTTGTGCAGTTCTTCGATTATATCAAATATCTGCTGAACAAGTATAGGAGCAAGACCCATTGAAGGTTCGTCAAGCATCAGAAGTTTGGGCTGGCTCATAAGCGCCCTGCCCATTGCAAGCATCTGCTGCTCACCGCCCGAAAGCGTTCCTGCTATCTGATTTTTACGATGTTTAAGACGCGGGAAGCGCTGGAATACATCGCTTATTGAGTCGCGGACATTGACCTTGCTTACATATGCGCCCATTTCAAGATTTTCAAGGACGGTCATCTGTGCAAAAATGCGTCTGCCCTCCGGCACATGCGCCATACCTTTTTCAACAAGTTTATACGCCTCGGTATGGGTAATATCTTCATCCATAAAAGTTATAGAACCTGTTTTGGTACGGAGAAGGCCTGAAATTGTTTTAAGTGAAGTTGACTTACCTGCACCGTTTGCACCGATAAGAGCGACTATTTCATCATTTTGCACTTCAAACGAAACATCTTTAAGGGCGTGGATTTTTCCGTAAAACACATTTATGTTATCAACTTTAAGCATTCTCTCCGCCCTCCTTCTTCTTTCCGAGATAGGCTTCAATAACCATAGGGTTATTTTTAATTTCGTCCGGAGTACCTTTCGCAATAACCTTACCGTGATCAAGAACACAAATACCTTCACAAATATTCATTACAAGGCTCATATCATGTTCAATAAGCATAACGGCTATCTGGAAAGTATCGCGAATGCGGCGTATATTTTCCATAAGTTCCGCGGTTTCGGATGGGTTCATACCTGCGGCAGGCTCATCCAAAAGAATTATGCTTGGTTTAGTGGCAAGGGCACGAACAATCTCAAGTCGGCGTTGCGCACCGTAAGGCAAACTTCCTGCCTCGGCATTTGCCATATCTGCCATTGAAAAGAAGTCAAGCAACTCAAGGGCTTTCTCTTTAGCTGCCTTTTCAGTCTTTCTGTAACCGAAAGTATGGGTAACGGAAGCGGCAAATCCCTCTTTGATTGAATTGTGAAGCCCAACCTTAACATTATCAATTACCGACATATTTGAGAAAAGGCGGATATTCTGGAATGTACGCGCTATACCCATACGGTTGACCTGTGCGGTGGTTTTGCCTGCAGTCGGCAATCCGTCGAGTAATATAGTTCCTCTTGTGGGCTGATAAACATTTGTAAGCAGGTTAAAAACCGTTGTTTTACCTGCACCGTTCGGACCGATAAGCCCGGCAATTTCGGTTCTGCCTATCGTGAGTGTGAACTCATCAACCGCAGTCAAACCGCCGAAATCAATACCGATATGCGAACATTCAAGAATTGGGCATTTATCAACATCGCGTTCCGGTATAATTCCACGGCTGGGAACCGGCACCATTTTAGGTTTATTCATTGACGGCTGCCCCCTCTTCTGTTTTCTTTCTTCTGAAGATCTTATCGGCAAAGCCGGAAAGAACCTGTTTGGACTTTTCGTTATTTGTAAGTATCATAACGAGTATAAGAACGATTGCGTAAATTAACATTCTGTAATCCGCAAACTCACGCAAAAGTTCGGGCAGCATATAAAGTACGGCAGTTGCAATTATAGAGCCGAACATATTGCCCATACCGCCCAAAACAACGAATACCAAAATAAGAATTGAGGTGTTGAAATCAAACTTCTTAGCAACTACAGTCGAGAAGTTCATAGCATACAGTGCGCCTGCCATACCTGCAAGAGCGGCTGAAGTAACAAATGCAATCATCTTATATTTTGTAATGCTGATACCGACCGATTCGGCAGCAATGCGGTTATCGCGTATAGCGGTAACGGCGCGGCCCGTGCGGCTGTTTACAAAGTTTAAAATAATAAACAGTGTAAATAAAATAAGTATAATACCTGCGGTAAAGGTAGCTATTTTAGCATTACCTACCGCCCCTTGCGGACCGTTGAGCAATATGCGTCCGTTCTCCAAATGAAGCGACGAAGCGTCCTTCATACTGAAATGGATACCTGATTTATCGTAACCGATATACAGGCAGTTAATAATATTTTTAATAATTTCGCCGAATGCCAATGTTACTATAGCAAGGTAGTCGCCGCGAAGCCTTAAAACCGGGATACCGATTACAAAGCCTGCAATTGCGGTAATAAGCGCGCCGAACGCGATGGCAATAAGCAATCTTAACGGTTCGGAAGCTACAGTATCCTTAAAGCAGCCTGCGGCTACAACGCCCGTAAATGCACCAAGGCTCATAAACCCTGCGTGACCGAGGCTCAATTCACCGAGAACGCCGACGGTAAGGTTAAGCGACAAAGCCATAACGACATATGCGCATATAGGAACAAGCTGACCGCTTACCGAGTTGCTTATAAGTCTCATATTCTGGAGCGGATAAAGGATGATAAACGCCAATATAACTATTCCGTAACACTCAATATTAGTACGGGTGAAGCGATTCATATTTTTAATTTTACTCA
>CAVALG010000150.1:0-2730 GCA_963589585.1 Roseburia sp. AF12-17LB | reverse complement strand
GCAAAGGTGATACGCACAAGATTTAGCGAAAAACAAATTTCTGAAATTAAGAGCAAAATTTCTTGGAATAAAAATTTGCAAGAAGTAAAACGGAATGTTTGCGCTTTGCATAATGAATGGGAAACTAAAAATGATGAAGATACTTCATATTAACTCCAATTATATACTGACACCACTGCATCAGCTTATGTTAGAAAAGTTGCGTGAGCGTCAAAATGTGGTTTATAATGCAATATATGATAAAAATCTCGCCGTCATAAAGCCGAACGACAATGTTATTATCTCTGAATGTTTTAAAAAACGGGACAGAGTGGTTTTTGATTATAAGCAAAGTAAAATTTTTGCGGATATACAAAAAAAGACGGATGTATCAAGCTTCGATTTAATACATGCATATACGCTTTTTACCGACGGTAATTGCGCTATGCGGCTTTCGAAAAAATACGGAAAACCGTATGTTGTTGCTGTGCGAAACACAGATGTCAACGATTTTTTTGCAAAAATGATACACCTGAGGCATCGGGGAATAAAGATTATGCAAAATGCCTCTGCGGTATTTTTTCTTTCGGAAAGCTACCGCCGCCAGGTGTTTGAAAAGTATGTGCCAAAAAAACTGTATGACGAGATTATGGCGAAAACTCATATTATTCCGAACGGTATTGATGATTTTTGGTTTAAAAACGCGCCGAGTGAACCTAAAAAGAAGAATAATGGGAAAATAAACCTTGTTTTTGCCGGGCGTATTGATAAAAACAAGAATGTCCCTACCGTTCAAAAGGCTGCACAAATTTTAAGAGATAAGGGCTATGACATATCCTTTACCGTAGTAGGAAAACCGTGCGACAAAGGGGAATACGAAAGAATTAAATCGGATTCATTTACAAATGTCTTACCCGCCAAACCGAAAGAAGAACTTATAGAGATATACAGACAAAACGATATATTTGTTATGCCCTCGTTTACCGAATCTTTTGGTTTGGTATATGCCGAGGCGATGAGTCAGGGACTGCCGGTTGTTTATTCAAGGGGGCAGGGCTTTGACGGTCAGTTCAGTGAAGGCGAGGTTGGATACAGTACAGATTCGCATAGCGCAGCCGAACTTGCCGAACGGGTATTACAGTGTGTGGAAAATCTTGATCAACTTTCAAAAAACGCAATATCGGGTGCCAGAAAATTTAATTGGTGTGATATATGCCGCAAATATTCCGAAATATACAGCGAGGATATTTAATGAATAATATATATTTTGCAGGTCAGATAATTCCTACTGATTTGCTTAACCGTAATTTTGATACTTTAAAAAAATACTGTGATAATGCGGCGAATGTTTTTTATAACGCTTTGCTCAGAGGATTTACCGAAAACGGCTGCACAGTTACGGCGGTAGCAAGCGTTAGCAATGCCGAAGACGGCACCGAATGCGGAAATTGCGGATTTGACTGCGAACTTAAATGTTTCGGCAGCGGTAAAAAAAAGCACTTTTCCCAGTTCTTCTATACCTACAAAAAAATGAAACGCTGGAAGAAGAGTTTGAACGGTAACGGTGTAATGCTGTTCAACTGTCTCAGAATAACGCAGTGTATTGCAGGTCTTATTTTCTGCGCTTTGCATAAGGTTAAAAAATATGCTGTTGTAACCGATGTTCCGGGCTATCGAGTAAAAAGCAGAAATGAAATGTCGCTTGCAGATAAATTTATTGACCGACTTGGGGTATTCCTCCTTTCAAAATACGATGGTTACATACTTCTTTCCGAAGAAATGGCTGACATAATGAATATAAAAAACAAGCCTTACACGGTAGTTGAGGGTGTCTGCGCGAACGACCCGGATGAAACCGAATATAAAAAGGACGAATGTTTTACCGTTATGTACGCGGGTTCGCTTATGCGTAAATACAATATCGACAGTTTGATAAATGCCGTAATAGCTATGGAGGATAAAAATGTGGTGCTTAAGCTTTTCGGGAGCGGTGAAATGGCGGACGAAATTACCGAAATTTCAAAAAAACACGGCTGCATTAAATATTACGGTACGGTTTCAAACTCCCGCGTTTTAGAGGAAGAAAAAAAGTCATGGCTGCTTGTAAATCCACGTTCGACAAAGGAAGAATATACAAAGTATTCCTTCCCCTCAAAAAACATTGAATATATGCGTTCGGGAACTCCTGTGCTTTATACCAAACTCAGAAGTATGCCTGAAGAATATTACCAATATATAAACCTGATTGACGATGAGAGCGCAGACGGTATAAAATCCGCCATCGAGCAAATCGTGGACGGAGATTATTCAATATATGAAAAGAAAGCAAGTGCCGCAAGAAAATTTGTGCTTGAAAATAAAAGCTCTGCCCTACAGGCAAAAAAAATAATTGATACAATAAGGTGGTGTTAAAGAGTTATGTTATACTCAAAAGACGATGTGAAAAAATCAAATGCTTTGGCTATTACGCTAATATGTTTGTTTTTAACTAATTACTTTAACATATTAAGTTTATATTACAGTATTAATTATGAAGTATTGGCGAACGCATTTAAAATATTGCCTATCATCGCAATTATTTATACATTGCCGAGTTTGGTGCGTTCAAAATATTCAGTTACCTTTTTGGCGTTAATTGTCGGACTGCTTATTACCTTTTTAATAAGTTATGGTATAACAGACTCCAAATATTATATTGAATATATTGAGTATTTTGGTTTAGTATGTTTACCGTGTATGATAGTAGTACAT
>CAVALG010000149.1:0-4615 GCA_963589585.1 Roseburia sp. AF12-17LB | reverse complement strand
ATATAATAGCCGATAATCAAAAAGTCTATTTTTGAATCTTTGTCTAGTTTCACAACCGAACCGATCGGCAAAAGCTCATTCATTTGATTTCACCTCATCTATCATTAAATCTAACAATTGTTCTATATCAGACGGCTTTTTTTCGTCCAAAGCACTATACCGCTCTTCGATTGTTTTTATATATCTTAACGAAACATCGTTTTCCAACCCACGATAAACAACCTCGTACTCTTTTTTTATCGGTATAAGGGATACCGATTTTTCATTTCCTGTGTAACCAATGGGAAAAGTGCTGACAACATAACAGAAAACGAATTCATTTTCATTCTGTATTTCACGATAACCGACAATCATCAACTCAATTTCATTGACTTTTATTATTGTCCCAATTGGTAAAAGTTTCATCTCATTGCCTCCTTAAAACCAACTCTTAATCACTTTTCCGATTCCCGAAATCACACCGCTTATTGCTTTGGTTGTTGTTTTCGCTGCACTGCTTACAATATTCCCGAATTCATTTATATCCGAATATGCTTGCTTTGAAAACTCTCCCCAAAATTTTGCCCCGGAATCGACCACAAGGTCCACTGCATTACTTACGCCCTTACCAACATCATTGAAAAGACTCCCGAAGCTCCAACCGCAAACATCCTTCATAATTGCATTTGCTGTCGAAAGGCTTACACCGAAGACTTTTTCAGTAACCGAGTCTACCACACCGCTGACAAGCTGGCAGGTTGCATCCACTGTTCCTTTGCCGACCGTTTGAATAAAATTGCCACCGATATCCCAAACACAGCCCAATACATCGCCTTTTTTTAATGCCTCTTCGGCTTTGTTCATATATTTTTCATCGTTTTTTTGAATGTAACCATCTTTGTCTGTTACCAATTGACCAACAGTTGAAACCGCTTTGATTTTCAATCCCGTCCAATTGATTCCCTTAAATATATTGCCGCTTCCAATTGCAACATTCAAATCAATACCGGGTGCAATGCCACCAACAGCCTTCCAAACTGCATCCCAATATTCTCCTTTTGCAAGCTTATTAACTATTTCATAAGCGGTAACGCCCGACTTGAATAATTTTTTAGCGGTATCTTTCATAACTGCTCGAACAGATCCCGGTAAATAGTTATAATGTTCATCAATCCAATTAAGAGCATCTTTAACATCCTGAATATCCTGCTCAGAAATGATTGCTGTTCCTTTATTATCGGTGGTGGCGTTATCACAATACATCTTCGCTAACTGTGAATCTACGGTTTCGAAGGTAACGGCACAGGTGTCGGCGGCCTTTGCACCGTTCATCAGATCCTCTGTCAATTGTGAAAAAGTCTTTTGAGTGCTTGTGATTTTTCCCTTAAAATTGTTCGCAAGCTTTGCACTCCAATTTCGGTTAATGCTCCCGAGTTCCGAAGTCACGCTTGCAAAAAGTGATTCGTACTCCTGCTCTAATGCCCTCATTTCGGATGCCTGCGCATGTAACTCGCTCGGGGTCAATTCAATTTTATTCGCCATATTTAATCAGCCCCTCCGTTCAAATCGAAATCCAAAAAACGGCATATCGCAATCGGTGAATCAAAATTTTCAATTTCATAATTTGTTATTTTTTCATTCCATGAGTCGGCTTGAAAAATCTTAGATGCCTCTTTAATCATCTTTTGTATCTTAGATGCCGGGAAAATAGGCGATTGTGAAGTTCCTATAACCGCAGCCACCGAGCCTATAATTGCTTCCAGACCGGGGAACATATTGTTTATCGAATTTTCCGAGTTTTCGAATTCGGCAGCGACACCCGTCAATGTGTTCAAAAAACTGCGCGAGTTTTCCTGCAAGCGCCTTGCGGTTTTTTTGTTCTGCTCTGTAAAATTGTTTATAATAACTTTTTCACGGCATTCCCAATCATAATGGGTTGCAACACGATTCAAAGAAGCGACAGCTTTGTCTATTTCCGCGTTGGCGGCGCTTGAAGCCGAAACCAACTGCTTCATCAGATCGGTATCTATTGAAATCATATTTTCTCCTTTCCTCTTTTAAAAAGAACCGTTTATTTTATTTGCGGACTGTGTATCCGTATTTGTGAATTTTGTAACAGCCGCATCAACATATTTCTTATACTCCGAAAGTACAATAACCATTTTTTCGGCTTTTATTTTTTGAGCCGTAATTTTAACGATATATGCCACGCTCGCGTTGCCTTCCCACGATGATCTTATTCTTTCGATAAGTGCCGCAAGTCTCGCATTCAACGCCCGAAGCTCGGCGATTTTTTTACTTAATGAGTTAGAATTTGCTTTTAAAGCTTCAACATCTATTCTAATTTTTGACATTATCTGCTTCCTCCTGTGTCTGCATCGCAGCCATTCGCTCTGATAGCATCTCTGACCCTTCGATCTATCTCCTGATAGTGGCGAACGGTTTTCCGTATTATAACGATTGTTTCTTCCAACCGATTTATCAAATCATCAATTTGTTTTTTCAACTGCAAAGCCTTTCCGACAATCGCCCTGTTCGTCAGTCCCTTTTCGGAATCGGCTTGCCTAATCAAATTATCTATTGCAGTCTTTGAGGAATTTAATTGTTCAATAGCATACTCTATTCTGCGAATGTCCTGACCGGCAACATTCTCATCTATTGTAATGCGCCCGTTATTGTCATAATAAGCCATATTTATTCCCCCTTGACAATATTGTAAACTTCGTCAACAAATACTTCTTTGGGTACGCTTTCAAGTGAGCCGTCCTCTTTTTCCCGATAAATGATATTGTCGGATTCTATATAAGTTTTAACAACCGACTGCTTTTCGATAACAACCGATTTAACCGCAAAGAAGCGGCTGACGGTTTCTTTGGAAATATCATTTTTTACTGCGGGTGTAATTTGCGGATAACTGTCGGGCAGCAATTTTTTTATAAATGAATAAATTTCATCGGTATCGATATGCTTTATTCTCAATTTACCGTCTTTACCGGATACCATTGTTATGTTATCATCAAGAAAGTGGTACTTGATAACCGTAACACTTCTTTCTTCGCCAACCTCGCAAATATCAACAGATGTTTCTTTTTCGCCAAAAAATATCGGTCGGATAAGCATTTCTGCGTTCGAATCCAATTCCACGCTTCCGCTGAAATCTTCCATAAGAATTCCGGCATCCACCAGTGAATTTTTTGCGTCACTCTCAAAAAGTGCATAATTCTGACCGATATCATCCATTGCGGCAACATATGCATAATCTATGTATTTGGCCTGTACGGCGGCACCCAGATAATACAGTTCTTCAGGTGTGAGCAAGATTTCGTTGTTCATTTTATATTCCCCCTTAAATTGCATTGATTCTTGAACACAACGTATTGTCATACTCATCGTAACCGTCCGCGAAACCTTGTAACAAATTTGCGTAATCATTTAAAAATGACGCTATGTTTGAAAACTCGCGCTTGACGAAAACAATACGGCTTGCAAACGCCCTTTCGGAATCACCCTGCCATGAGCCGTTTACCGAAAAAATCAAGTTTTCGATTTCTTCCATTGTTTTCTGCAATTCACTGTTTAGCAGACGCATATCATTCACATTGTTTTGAACCTGCCGTGTATCGATTGCTATTTTCATAAAACACCCCGTTAAATTTTAAGATTAAGATGCATGACTTATAGATATTTTAAATTGCTCTAAAACATTTATAAGCTATGCATCACACAGCGGCCGTATGAAATGCCGCTGTGTGATAAGTACAGCTTATCAGTTGCCGAAACTGTTCATAGTCCCCTGAAGCGCCTGATCGGTTTCCTGAAGTTTCTCGGCAGCGGTATTCATCAGTCTTGCATAGTCTTCCAACATTTGCGAAAAATTGTTGAAAGTTGTCTGCATACTTTCGTATTTTGCAACAAATGCATTCTGCGCATCGCCCTTCCAAACCTCGTTAAGTCCCATAATGAGGGTGCGCATTTTCGCCATTGCCTCATCGTGCTGACCCTTAAGTCCTCTGAGTTCTGTAGCTTTGCCGTTAAGCAAATCCGGTGTTACTTGAATTAATGCCATTGTTTTTTCCTTCTTTCATAATATTTATTTGAAGTCTTTCGACTGTCAAAACATAGTAATTAGACTTCCGAAATTGAATAATAATCTTCTTCCGCCGATACCAACTTTGCCGTTGCCTCAGAAAAATCAGCCATAGCTTTATTTATTTCCGCTATTTGCTCGTTTAACTTGTTTTTAAAGGCAGCCGCAGCATTACCGTTCCAAGAACCATCTGCTATTGCATCAGCCTTTTTTAATTCAAGCCGAATATCGGTGATTTGTTCGGTATACTCCTGTATTTTATTTTTATAATGTGTAAGAACATCTCCAAAAGTGATTTCTTCCATTGCTATACCTCCGTAACGGTAATATAATCCCCATTCCAAACGCCTGCTTCCGTAAAGGTCTCATTTTCATTTAATTTTTTGTTTATTCTGCTGCAAAACAAGCAGATAGCCGCAGAATTTAAATTCAATGCCGGCTCATATCCGTTAAGTGTTTCAACAATATCGTCCTTTAACTTTGCCGTTTCAAGATTTGAGGGAACCTCAACATCGTAAAAAAATGACTTATCTTTATCTGTTACTGTAA
>CAVALG010000148.1:0-6466 GCA_963589585.1 Roseburia sp. AF12-17LB | reverse complement strand
GTTTACATATTTTATTCACTTTACTAAAAAAACCGCCTCAGCAAATATTCGCTGAAGCGGTTGATTTTATTAGATAATTATTGGGCTAAGATGCAAAACAAATTATTTTGTACCGAAAATCCTGTCGCCTGCGTCACCGAGACCGGGGAGAATATAGCAATGCTCGTTAAGGCATCTGTCCTCTGCCGCGCAGAAAATATCAACATCGGGATGTGCTTTTTGAAAAGCCTCAATGCCTTCGGGAGCGGCGATTATACACATAAACTTAATTGTTCTGGGGTTGAATTTTTTAATTTTATCAACTGCGTCAATAGCCGAGCCGCCCGTTGCAAGCATAGGGTCAAGCAATATTACATCGCGTTCCGGCAAATCATCAGGCAGTTTGCAATAATAATCAACCGGGATATGTGTTTCGGGATCGCGATACATACCGATATGGCCGACCTTTGCTGTAGGAACAAGGCTGAGCATACCGTCAACCATTCCAAGTCCGGCGCGGAGGATCGGAACAAACGCCAATTTTCTTCCTGCAATGGTCTTAAGTGTCGCCTTCTCCATCGGGGTTTCAACCTCAATATCGGTAAGCGGTAAATCTCTTGTAGCCTCATAGCACATAAGCATCGAAATTTCGTTTACAAGTTCACGGAACTGTTTTGTGCCGGTGTTTACATCCCTAAGAATTGATAATTTGTGCTGAATCAGCGGGTGGTCGAAAACCAATACATTGCTCATTTTAAAATCCTCCGTTTTATAAATTTTCTATATCCATAACAGCGTCTACTCGGCGCTGATGACGGCCTTTCTCAAATTCGGTATCTATAAACAAATCAACAAGTTCGTTTGCGGTACCCGGACCTATAACCCTGCCGCCGAGGCAGAGAATGTTAGAATCGTTATGCAGACGGGTATATTTTGCCGAAAAAGACTCGCTGCAGGCAGCTGCTCTTATTCCTTTAACCTTATTTGCAGCAAGCGACATACCTATTCCTGTTCCGCATACAAGTATACCGAGCCTTGCTTCGCCTGCCGAAACGGGTTTTGCTACCTTTAAAGCTATTTCGGGATAATCTACCGAATTAGTATCATAGCAACCGTAATCTTTATACTTCACACCGCGCTCGTCAAGGTGACGCATAATTTCGTTTTTAAGTTCAAATCCGCCGTGATCACAGCCGATGGCTATGTATTCATTATCTTTTAAAATACTCATCCGTACTACCCCATTTTAACAAATTATATATCTACTCGATTTTTACCGAATGATATTATAAGCCCTTAAAGATATAAAGTCAATGACAAAATGTTCAATAAAGCAAAATAGAGTGACATTATCTTTTTTGTTTTTCTTTTTCCTTTCGCTCTTTCAGCTGTCGTTCCGCCTGTGACGGTCTTAAATAAAACGGCAGCAACTGATCTGGCGGTAAGGCATATTTAAGATTTTGCACAGCCGCAGCAGCCACCGCGGACGCGCGCCCCCAACGCTGACATTCCTCGGCAAGGTACATTCTGGGTATTCTGCCGCCTGAATAATTATAAAACATCTCAGCACCGTCGCCCACTACAACTATAGTTCCGTCCTCGTCAAGCGTCAGTTCGGAGCGATATATTTCGTCAAACAATTCTTCTACCGATATTGCCCTGTCCTGCGTAAGCCTTTGTGCGCGTCCGTTCTTCATTTTAAAGAGGGCGTTGTACACCTGTCCGCACCTGGCATCCATTACCGCGCAGGCTATGCAGTCCTGCCTGCCGGAAACGCAGTATGCCAACGCTTCAAGAGTTGAAATGCTTATGCAAAGCGTATCGTTAGGAAACGCAAGGCCCTTTACGGCACTTACCCCTATACGGGTACCCGTAAACGAGCCGGGACCGTGAGCAACCGCAAAAACATCTATATCGGCGGTTGTTATCTTGCACATTTTAAGCGCATTTTCCACCATAGGCATAAGTGTTTCGGAATGTGTGGTTTTTGTATTTGTATAAAACTCGCAAAGTAGTTTGCCGTCCTCGCTTATTGCGCAGGAGGCTGCTTTTGCGGCACATTCAACCGCGAATATTTTCATTTTCCTGTTCTCCTTATTTTTATTCTGCGTTCGTCCTCCGAAATAGGTTCTATTTCAACCTCAAAGTGTTCCTTCGGCAAAACATTTTCTATATTCTCGCTCCACTCTATTGCAAGCGCCGCGCCGCTTTCAAGATAATCAAAAAAACCCGTGGAATATAAATCGTCCCACCCGTCTATACGGTACATATCAAAATGGTAAAGCGGAATTCTGCCGCCCGAATATTCATTTACAATCGCAAATGTAGGCGAATAGGTGTTGCCCTTAAAGCCCAATCCGCGCGCCAACCCCCTTACAAAGCAGGTCTTTCCTACTCCCATACCGCCTTTAAATGCTATTACATCACCCGGAAGAAGTTTTGCCGAAAGTTCGGCGCCTACTTCCTCGGTTTGTTCGGGACTGTGTGATATATACTCTTTTTGCTCCGAATTTTCCGCCACTTTTTCTACCTCATTTAAATGTATATACAATAATGTACGCTGTATGCGCAGACTGTCAGCGCACAAACATAACATATCGCATATATTATACCATCATTTTTAAAAAAATCAAACTATTTGCTTGAAGTATATAAAATTTTGTCATATAATTAGTATGAAATTTTGTTTCTGTATTTAAGAACGGAGAAGTTTAAATGATTATAATAAGAAAACTTGCGGACTTTGTCAGGGAATGTGACAAAAAGTTGCTTGTATTAATATTGATTCTTACATCTTTTGGCTGCCTTGAAGTACTTTCGGCGACCTATAAATTGACGGGGAGTTTAAAGCAGTTTATTATGCAGGTAGTAGGTATGCTTTTGGGACTTATAGGCATAATAATCTGTTCCTCTTTCGATTACCGCAGATTCGCCCGTTTCTGGTATCTGTTTGCCGCCGTTGCGGTTGTTCCCGTAATTCTTACTTTTTTTATAGGATACGCGCCCGGTTCAACTGATGACAAGGCGTGGCTTTTACTGCCCGGCGGCATAAGTTTTCAGCCTGCCGAACTCCTTAAAATAGCCTTCGTTATAACATTTGGCTACCATGTTCACAAATTAGGGGACCGTGTTAAGAAGTTCCGCAACATTTTATTGCTGTGCATACACGGTGCTATACCTGTAATCCTTATACATTTTCAGGGTGACGACGGTACAGCGCTCGTATTTGCCATAATGTTTATAGCTATGCTGTTTTCAGCAGGCATAAATGTTTGGTATTTTATAGTAACAGGCGCAGCAGCGGTGCTTTCTATACCGTTTGTTTACCGCTATGTTATGAATGAAGATCAGCAGAGCCGTATCTTCGCACTCCTGTTCCCTACCCAGGAGGATTATATGGGGCCGCTTTGGCAACAGTGGAAAGGGCGCATAGCGCTTGCCAACGGCGGATTTTTCGGGCAGGGCCCGTTTAAAGGACAGTATGTACAATCCGGCAGTATTCCAGAGGGATATAACGATTTCATTTTTTCAAGTATCGGCGAAGAGTTCGGAATGTTGGGATGTATTATAGTTATCGCACTTATAATAGCGATATGTTACAGAATTTTGCGTGCCGGTCATCGCTCCGGTAATGCACTCGGCAACACAATATGCGTGGGCGTATTTGCTATGATTGCAGGGCAAACTATTATAAACCTGGGTATGAATTTATCGCTTTTGCCGGTTATTGGCGTGACGCTGCCTATGTTAAGCGCAGGCGGAACATCAATTATGTGTACCTACCTCGCATTTGCGCTTGTCTTTAATATTCAGCGGCACAGCAATTACGGTATGCTTTATCTACATGATGAAGTTGTGTAGGCGTGGAAAAAAGTAATTACGCTTAAACATTTTACAATAATGTAACTATATCCCAAATAAAATTTGCTATATGCATCATTTGTCATAAATCACAATGTTTTTATAAATATTTTTAAAAAAATTATGAAAAAAGGGTAGAAATCTTTTATTCAATGTGCTATAATGCATATATCAATGTGAGGATTTTCAAAATATTTTGTAAATCTTTATGCACGCTGGAGGAAGACAAAATGAAAAAAAGAATTTTATCTGCTGTTATTGCAATTGTCCTTTGTTTTGCTACCGCCGCGCCGCTAACGGCAGCAGCGGAAACAAGCACACCGTATTGGCAAAAAACAGCAACGGTAGAAGGGCGTGAATTAACGCTCACCGTTAAATCAAAAAATGCCGCAGGAATTATTGCAGGCGGCACTGTGGAATTAAAGTATGACACTGATGTTTTAGAGTACATCGGTTGTGACGATAACGACACAGCAAAAACCAACGGTGCGATAAACCCAAAAAGCACTAACAGTTCAATTGTGGCCAATTTTGCTTCGGCAACCGCTTTCAGCACGGATTGCACACTTATTACAGCGAAATTCAGCATCAAAGATGGCAAAATTTGCTCAGATACTCCTTTCACAATTGTAAGGGATAAACTTGTCAGCGCAGGTGACGGTGCTGCTGACCTGCCCAAACAGGTGAATGTTGACTCAAACGGAAAAACCGTATCACCCTCTGTTGAATTCACCTGTGCGCACACAGAAAGCAATTGGGTAATCACCAAACAGCCGACCTCTGCCGCGAAAGGCGAACGCGTTAAAAAATGCACGGCTTGCGGCAAAATTCTGGAAACCGAAGAATTAGATCCGGTTGCCGTACCCTATTGGCAAAAAACAGCAACTGTAAGCGGGCGCACATTAACTCTTAAAATTGAATCGAAAAATGCCGCAGGACTTGCGGGCGGCGGCACTGTAGAATTACAGTATGACCCTGATGTTTTGGAATATGTAGGATGCAAAGATACCGATACAGCAAAAACCTATGGTACTATAAATCCCAAAAGCACAAACAATTCAATTATTGCAAACTTTGCAAGTGCGGTATCATTCAGTACGGACTGCACACTTTTAACTGCTACCTTTAATATTAAGGACGGTAAAGTTTGCGGCACTCAGCCGTTTAAAGTAATCAGGGATATGCTGGCCTGCTCAGGTGACGGCACCTCCGCTAACCTACCCAAACAGATAAATGTTGACGCGAACGGCGAGGTCGTATCACCCGATGTTGAGTTCACTTGCCCGCACGAAACGACCAAAACCGATACTGTCGAGTCAACCTGCATTAAGGAAGGATATACATCGGTAACCTGCACCGTATGCGGATATGAGATAAGCAGAACACATCTGCCTCTTGCCGAGCATATAAAAGGCAATTGGGAAATAACCAAACAACCTACAACAACCGAGGTAGGCGAAAAGGTAATTCGCTGCGTTGTTTGTAAAAAGATTCTTGAAACAAAAGAAATAGATAAGGTTATATCGGCTATTTCTTATTGGAAGAAGACTGCCACCCTGAACGGTAAAACCTTAACCCTTAAAATTGAATCGGTTAACGGTGCAAACAGATTGCACGGCGGCACCGTAGAATTACAGTATAATCCGGAAGTACTTGAATTTAAGAAAAATGACAATAATACTTACGGAAAAACACTGGAAGGTATAAGTTGTGTAAACGGGCTTACCGATCGTAACACCATTATTGTAAACCTTGCGAATGCAACAGCAAACGAAAACGACGGCATTTTGGTTATAGCGGAGTTTACAATAAAGGACGGCAAAACCTGTGCATCGAACCCATTTACGATTATAAGAGATAATGCAGCCGGATTCGACAGTACAGGCAAAATAGCCAGCATAAATATCGGCGCTGATGGAAAGCCTGTTATGCCCGAAGTGGAATTTACCTGTCTTCACAGCGACACAGTTACAAAAACCGTTCCTTCGACCTGTACAGAAGTAGGGCATACAATCATTACCTGCACCGATTGCGGCATTGGAATAAGTGATACAGAAATCCCTAAACTTTCGCACACTTGGAACTCATGGGCAGCAGATGAAAACGGCAATGTTTTCAAAACCTGTTCCGTGTGCGGTGAGCACAACACTGACGAGACCGTAAATATTAAGAATGATTTTTACCTTGCATATGCCTCTGCTTTGATAACAGACTCAATTAATCTTAAATTTTTCATAAGTGATACAAATAAAGATTTTAATGCCGAATACACCGAAGATGCCGGAATTGCCCTTTTGGCTTCCGATAATGTCTCATATGTCTCATTTGATAAATTAAATATGGAGAGTTATAACAATACACAGTACTATACTTACACAATTGAAATGTATGCTTATCAAATGACAGATAAAATGACCATTAGGCCGTATATAAAAATAAAAGACGGCACTGTTATATTCGGTAACATAGGCACTAGTCGTGATGATCGTTGGCTTGAATACGATGTTTCTACATATCTATCAAGTACATATGGTAACAAAGGCAACCCGGAATCTTATCGTGAGTTTGCAATTAAGTTTGCAAATTACGGTGCTGCTTTACAAAAAGAGTTTTCGTACAACAGTGA
>CAVALG010000147.1:0-14179 GCA_963589585.1 Roseburia sp. AF12-17LB | reverse complement strand
TTTTCACGCAGAATCGGCTATGGATATGCTGGGTTCGGCGGAAGGATTTAAAGCCGTTGCAACAGAAAACACTTTTTCCGCACAGCTTGATCGCCTTACAAATCTGTTTAAACAGTTCGGCGTTACGCCGCCGGAAACGGTTGACGAAAAAAGCCAACACTATACAGACAGTTTTATTGATGAAACGCTTGACAGCATTAACACCCAGTTAAGCGAAGTGCAGGCGGAACGAACGCGTTTGCAGACCGAAATAGACGAACTTGAACATAAAATAAGCCACTTAAAACATTTTGAGAGCCTGCATTTGGACCTTAATGATGTTTTTGACTGTGAATTTATTAAGGTTCGTTTCGGGCGGCTGCCGGTAGACAGTTACAAAAAAATACGCCACCACTCGTCAAACGAGATTTTGTTTTATCCCACTTCAAGCAATGAAGATTACTATTGGGGTATGTATGTAGCCCCTGTACGCCGCGCAAAGGAAATTGACCGTATATTTGCTTCGCTGTTTTTTGAAAAGCTAATCTTGCCCGACAATGTCGGAACGCCCCAGGAAATAATGAAGCAGTATAAAGACGAGGTTATTAAAAAACACCTACAGATTGAAAAACTCAACAAAACAATAAACGAATGTTTTGTACAGCACGAAAAAGAATGTTTTGCGCTGTATGCGCAACTGAAAAAAGAGTCGGATATAGCAGCAGTAAAGCAATATGTTTGCGAATACAATAACACATTTATGCTTATAGGGTGGGTGCCCGAATCAAAAGTTACGGACTTTAAAGCGCTGCTTCAATCGGTTGGAAAAATAGATGTTGATTTCAGCGAACCGGACGAGGTATCGCGCTTGAAACCGCCTACCAAACTTAAAAACGGTTTTCTTTTCCGCCCATTCCAATTTTTCGTTGAGATATACGGCGTACCCGATTACAACGAACTTGACCCTACGGCGTTTGTTGCAATAACATACACCATTTTGTACGGCATAATGTTTGCCGACCTCGGTCAAGGTATTATTTTGGCACTTGCGGGATTTTTAATGTGGAAAATCAAAAAGATGGCACTTGGCAAAATTCTTATCCCCTGCGGAATATTCGGTGCGTTGTTCGGGCTTGTATTCGGCAGTGTATTCGGGGATGAAGAAATGCTTAACCCGATGTACCGTGCGCTTGGATTCAGTGAAAAGCCGATTGATGTTATGTCAAGTGCGACAACGCTGCTCGCCTTTTCGGTAGGCATAGGAATTTTCCTGCTGCTTATAGCAATGCTGTTCGGTGTGGTCGCCAACTTTAAGCGTAAAGATACCGGAGCCGCAATTTTTAGTTCCGGCGGTATTGCAGGGTTCCTGCTCTACTCCGGCATACTTGCACTTGCAGCCTCGATACTTTTAAAACTTAACATTCCCACAGCGGCAATCATAATCCCTCTTATTGTTCTTCCCATAATATCTATGCTGCTCTCGCAGCCGCTTTCATCACTCGTTGCCGGCAGAGGATTTAGGGTTGATTCGGTAGGCGATTATATACTTGAAACGGTATTTGAACTTATTGAAGTACTGCTTTCAATGTTCTCAAACACGGTAAGTTTCCTGCGTGTCGGCGCTTTTGTACTTATCCACGCCGGAATGATGCTGGCGTTCACTTCCCTTTCCGCAATTGTAGGCGGCGGGGTCGGCGGCACGATCCTTATGATATTCGGCAACGCATTTGTTATAGTGCTTGAAGGATTACTTGTCGGTATACAGGTTTTGAGGTTGGAGTTTTACGAAATGTTTTCTCATTTTTATGAAGGAAACGGGCAAAAGTTCACTCCTCTTTCTTCACTCATTAAAGGTACAAACTGAAATTATTTTTGAAAGGATAGATAATTATGTCAACCATCACCATTATTTTAGCATTCACACTGCCTGTTGCGGCAATAGTTTACTCTGTATTCTCTGGAATTAAGGAGATGAAAAAATGCGGCAACGGCAAAAGAGCCTTTAAACGCCATCTGCTTACATTAGCCGTTTGTCTTGTACTGGCTTTCAGTTTGACAGCGGTTGTATCAGCTGAAACTTCGGGTAACGCAAACGCTGCGGCTGCAACAACTGCGGCTGAAACCGCAGAGGCCACGGAACAAACCGATAACGGTGCAGGAACAGCGGCAGGTATGGGATTTATCGGCGCGGCGCTCAGCATTGGTCTTGCAGGTATCGGCGGCGGTATAGCCCTTTCGGCTGGCGCTCCTGCGGCTATCGGAGCAGTAGCGGAAGACCCGAAATCATTCGGTAAAGCAATTATCTTTGTTGCACTTGGTGAAGCAGTTGCGATTTACGGACTTATTATTGCATTCCTTATTGTTTTGAAACTCCCGACCATAACGCTTTAACAAATAAATTAACGGGATATGATATAATGAAATTTTGGCTTGTAAGCGATAATCACGACACACTTATGGGTATGCGCCTTTCGGGAATTGAGGGGGTGTTGGCAGAAAGCGATGCAGAGGTAAAATCCGCTCTGCTTTCCGCTATGGAAAACTCAGAAATCGGGATAGTATTAATCACCGAAAAACTTTCCGCAAAATGCCCGGCGCTTATCAAAGATCTTAAACTTAACCGCACGCGGCCGCTGATAGTTGAAATACCCGACCGACACGCCGAGGGGCGCAGCAAGGATTCTATTTCACGCTATATAAGTGAAGCCATCGGTGTAAAGATCTAAGGAGGTACTGTTATGCCGCAAAGTGATATGAAAATATTTGCCGAGTCTATAAATAAAGAAGCCGAAAGGCAGAAAAAACGGATTGAAACCGAAACCGAAAAATATGTTGAACAGGAATTAGCCAAGGCAAAAAAGGACGCAAACGCAAAAGCATTAGCGTTTATAGGCAAGGAAACAGGCAAAATCCTTGCCGCCTCGGGACTTGATATAACCAAGAAAAATGTTGAGGCTAACAATATGCTTTTTATGCGCCGCAAGCAAATACTTGACGAGGTGTATACATCGGTTAAAGAAAAAATAGCCGTTTTTACAAGCAGCGAAGTATATGGCGATTTTCTTGTAAAAAGCGTCGCCGCAATATCAGAAAATCTGGACGAATCCAAGATAGCTTTTTTCTTGAGACCCGACGATATGAAATTTGCCGCTCTGCTTAAAGATAAATACCCGGACTGCACCGTAGAAGCGGACGGTGAAATCATTTTGGGCGGATTAAAGGCAAAAGACGGTTCGGGCAGAATCTTGCTTAACGATACGCTTGATATGCGTTTTGAGGAGCAAAAGAAAAAGTTCAGGCGAACAACCGAACTGATTATAAACAAGTCTTAACACATATTAAAAAGTGGTGATACATTTGGCACAAAACACTGTTTACTCCGTCAACGGACCTGTTGTAAAAGTAAAGGACTCAACCGATTTTTCGGTTCAGGAAATGGTTTATGTAGGGGACGAAAAACTTATAGGCGAAGTTATAAATATAAGCGACGGTTTTACCGTAATACAGGTATATGAATCAACAACCGGTATAAGGGTAGGCGAACCTGTAGAATCTACAGGCAGCCCTATGTCGGTTACTTTGGGGCCGGGTATAATTTCAAATATTTTTGACGGTATTGAAAGACCCCTTAGAAAGATTGAAGAAGATTCAGGTTCGTTTATCGGGCGCGGCAGTTCAGCTGACCCACTCGGTGAAACACGCGCTTGGAATGTTACCGTTTGCGTAAAACCGGGAGATAAATTAACAGGCGGCAGCGTATATGCAACCACCCCCGAAAACGAACAAATACTGCACAAAGTTATGGTGCCGCCGAATATTTTCGGTACCGTTAAATGGGCAGCACCGGACGGCAAATATAAGGTTCACGACAAGATAGTTGAACTTGAAGACGAACACGGCAGTATTATACCGCTTACGCTTTGCCACAAGTGGCCTATACGCAACGCCAGACCGTTTAAAAAGCGCCTGCCGTGCAGTGTTCCGCTTATTACGGGGCAAAGGGTAATTGATTCCATATTGCCTATAGCTAAGGGCGGGACCGCCGCCATTCCGGGCGGATTCGGTACAGGTAAAACAATGACGCAGCATCAACTTGCAAAGTGGTGTGATGCCGATATAATTATATATGTCGGTTGCGGCGAGCGCGGAAATGAAATGACACAGGTTTTGGATGAGTTCGGCGAATTGATTGACCCGAGAACGGGCAAAAAACTTACAAACCGTACTGTTCTTATCGCCAATACTTCAAATATGCCTGTTGCCGCGCGTGAAGCGTCAATCTACACGGGTATAACACTTGCCGAATACTACCGCGATATGGGTTACAATGTTGCAATGATGGCTGACTCAACTTCGCGTTGGGCTGAGGCACTTAGGGAAATATCGGGCAGACTTGAAGAAATGCCTGCCGAGGAGGGATTCCCGGCATATCTCCCCTCCCGTCTTGCAGATTTCTATGAACGCGCAGGACGCGTTGTTTCGCTTAGCGGTGACGAAGGTTCTGTAAGCGTAATAGGTGCGGTTTCTCCGCAGGGGTCGGACTTTTCAGAGCCTGTTACCCAAAACACCAAGCGTTTTACCCGTGTTTTTTGGGCGCTTGATAAATCGCTTGCATATGCAAGGCATTACCCTGCAATAAACTGGAATGACAGTTACAGCGAATATGAGGGTGACCTTGAAGAGTATTACAACGGAACTGTTGACCCCGAATTTATGGACTGCCGCCGCCGTATAATATCAATTCTCCGTGAAGAAAACAAACTTATGGAGATAGTTAAACTGATAGGCGCCGACATTTTGCCGGATGACCAAAAGCTTGTAATTGACATTGCAAGAATTATAAGAATCGGATTTTTACAGCAGAACGCCTACCACCCTGAAGATACCTATGTTCCGCTTAAAAAACAGTTTTTAATGATGAAAGTTATAATAAATCTGTACGATTCGGCAAAGCAACTTTTGGCGCTTAACAAACCGATAGGACTTTTGGCGGAAAGCGGAATATACGAAAAACTGATTAAGATTAAATATGATGTTCCCAACGATAAACTTGAAATGTTTAAGAACTATGACGACGAAATTGCGGAAATCATTAAAAAAATAAGCGCAGATTAAGGGGGAGCCAAACCTATGATAATTGAACATCTCGGATTGAATGAAATAGTCGGCTCGCTTGTTGTGCTTGACCGTGTGAGCGGAGTGGGCAACGAAGAAATAGTTAATATAACAATGAATGACGGCACAAAGCGCACCGGCCGTGTTGTTGAACTTGAGGGTGATAAAGCGATAGTTCAGGTATTTGAAGGCACACGCGGAATGTCGCTTGTCAATACTAAAACCGTTTTTGAAGGACACCCTATGGAACTCAGCCTTTCGGGTGAAATTTTGGGCAGAACTTTTGACGGCGTCGGCCGCCCGATAGACGGGTTAGGTGAAGTATTTGCCGATACCACATGCGATATTAACGGCTCATCCATAAACCCGGTTTCAAGAATTTATCCCAAAAACTTTATAGAAACTGGAATATCGTCAATTGATGCGCTTTCTACCCTTATAAGAGGCCAAAAACTACCGATTTTCTCGGGCTACGGAATGAAACACAACGAACTTGCCGTGCAGATAGTGCGACAGGCGCGCCTTACAGGTGAAGACGGTGACAATTTCTGTGTAGTTTTTGCAGCAATGGGCGTAAAGAATGATGTAGCCGAATATTTTAAACACTCGTTTGAATCCTCGGGCGTTTCCGAAAGGGTTGTAATGTTCCTTAATATGTCCAATGACCCGATTATTGAAAGAACAATCACACCGCGCTGTGCTCTTACAGCCGCAGAATATCTGGCTTTTGAAAAAGGTATGCATGTTTTGGTTGTTATGACAGATATGTCATCATACTGTGAAGCGCTGCGTGAATTCAGTTCTTCAAAGGGTGAAATACCGGGCAGAAAAGGATACCCCGGTTACCTGTATTCCGACTTAGCGTCGCTTTACGAGAGAGCAGGTATGATAAAAGGCAAGCGCGGCTCGGTTACTCAAATACCGATACTTACTATGCCTAATGACGATATCACCCACCCTATCCCCGACCTTACGGGTTATATTACCGAGGGGCAGATTGTTTTGGACCGTGGGCTTGACGGTAACGGAATATATCCCCCGGTAAGCGTATTACCGAGCCTTTCACGACTTATGAAAGACGGTATAGGGGCAGGATACACGCGCGAGGACCATTCAAGTGTCGCAAATCAGCTTTTTGCGGCATATGCTAAGGTTCAGGACGCGCGCTCACTTGCCTCGGTTATAGGTGAAGATGAACTGTCCGACACCGATAAAAAATATATGGAATTCGGCAAAAAGTTTGAATCGGAATTTTTGGTGCAGTCCCCTACCGAATCACGCAGTATGGACCGCACACTGGACCTCGGTTGGAAAATGCTTAAAGTATTGCCCCGAAACGAACTTGACCGTATACCCGAAGAACTGCTTGAAAAGTACTACGATACGCAGGAATAAAATATTAAAAGGGGGTGCGCAATGTGGCTGCACCGGTTTCACCTACAAAGGGAAATCTGCTTAAACTGAAAAAATCCCTTACCCTTGCAAAGGTTGGCTATGACCTGCTTGACCGCAAGAGGAATATACTTATACGGGAAACAATGTCGCTTATGGACAGTGCATCGTCAATACAAGGCTTAATTGATGAAAGTTATGCGGCAGCATATAAGGCGCTGCAGAAAGCCAACATTGAATTGGGCGCGGTTGACGATATTGCGCGCGCAGTACCCTTGGAAAACGGTATCTCGCTTTCGCAAAGGAGCGTTATGGGGGTAGTAATACCGTCGGTAAAGTTGGATTCAAACCCCAAGCGCAATTATTTCGGATATCACGCTACATCTGAAAATTTGGATATTGCATACAGTCTTTTTGACAGGGTTAAACAACTCACCGCCGAACTTGCCGAAATTGAAAACAGCGTTTACCGCTTGGCACAGGGCATAAAAAAGGCTCAAAAAAGGGCAAATGCACTGAAAAATATTATTATCCCCCGTTTTGAAGAACAAATTAAAACAATTTCTTCAGTACTTGATGAAAAAGAGCGTGAAGAGTTTGCACGCCTGAAGGTAATTAAGAAGATTATTAACTGATACAACAAAAAAAGGTTCACCCACCTATTAAAGTGAGTGAACCTTTTATTTTTATCTGTATATTTTATTCGCGGTTGCCGCTTAAATACTCATCAATTGCTTTTGCGGCAATTTTACCTGCACCCATAGCGGATATTACCGTTGCGGCGCCCGTTACGGCGTCGCCGCCTGCATAGACACCGTCGCGTGTTGTTGCGCCTGTGCCCTCTTCAACTATTATTCCGCCGCGCTTGTTTACATCAAGTCCCTTTGTTGTAGACTTGATGAGCGGATTGGGCGATGTGCCTATTGCAATTATAACCGTATCAACATCAAGGGTAAATTCACTGCCCCCAATCGGTACGGGTCTGCGGCGTCCGCGCTCGTCGGGTTCGCCGAGTTCCATTTTAATACACTTCATACCCGTAACAAATCCGTTTTTGGGGTTTCTGCGGTCATCCGGGTCGTTATAGCCCAATATTTCAACAGGGTTGATAAGCAATTTAAACTCAATCCCCTCTTCCTCGGCGTGTTCAACCTCTTCACGGCGTGCAGGAAGTTCTTCCATTGAACGGCGATACACAATATATACCTTATCCGCACCGAGCCGCAGAGCTGTACGCGCAGCGTCCATTGCAACATTGCCGCCGCCTACAACCGCCACATTACCGCCTTTCATTATAGGTGTAACAGGGTCTTCTTTATATGATTTCATAAGGTTTGAACGCGTAAGAAATTCGTTTGCCGAGTACACACCCTTGTATGCTTCACCGGGAATACCCATAAAATTGGGCAAACCTGCGCCCGAGCCGATAAACACCGCCTCGTATCCGTCGTCAAACAAATCGTCAACCGTAAGCGTTTTGCCTATAACCATATTGGTTTCAACATCTACGCCCATAGCTTTAAGGTTTTCTACTTCCTTTGCAACAATGGCCTTAGGCAACCTGAACTCGGGTATTCCGTAAACAAGAACACCGCCTGCGGTATGCAAGGCCTCAAATACAGTTACCTTGTAGCCTGCCTTTGCAAGGTCGCCGGCACAGGTAAGTCCGGAAGGGCCCGAACCAACTACCGCTACACGATGACCGTTACACGGTGCTGTTTCCGGTGTTTCGCCGCTGTGGAGATTGTGCCAATCGGCAACAAATCTTTCAAGTCTGCCTATACCTACAGGTTCACCTTTAATACCTCTTACACATTTCGCCTCGCATTGCGATTCCTGCGGACAAACACGGCCGCACACGGCAGGCAATGAAGATGTTTTACTGATAATTTGGTATGCCGCTTCAAAATCGCCCTCTTTTACCTTTGCAATAAATTCGGGTATGTGTATATTAACAGGGCAACCCGAAACACATGGCATATGCTTACATGAAAGGCAGCGCATAGCTTCGTCAATCGCCGTTTCTTCGGAATAGCCTGTTGCAACCTCAAAAAAATTATGGGCGCGCACGGCAGGCTCCTGCGACGGCATTGGGTTTTTCTTAGGATTCATATTCGGAGCCATTTTATCTTTCCCCTTTCCTAAACAAATTACAGGTTTGTTCGTAGGCGTGTCTTTCAAAATCTTTATACATAGCAGAACGCGACATTGCCTCATCAAAATCCACTTCGTAAGCGTTAAAATCGGGCCCGTCAACACAAGCAAATTTTGTAATATGCTCTCCGTCTTTATGGAGCGTTAAACGGCAGCCGCCGCACATTCCCGTTCCGTCTATCATTATCGGGTTCATAGAAACCGTGCAGGGTATTCCCGTAGGTCTGACCGCCTCAGTTACAAATTTCATCATAATCAACGGTCCAATCGCTATAACTTCATCAAAAGTTTCGCCACCTGCAAACATTTCGTTAAGGGGTACGCAAACATTGCCCTGCGTACCGTATGAACCGTCATCAGTCATAACAAAAACACGGTCGGAAGCAGCTTTGAATTCGTCCTCTAAAATCAAAAGGTCCTTATTTCTGAAACCGATAACAGAGGTAACCGACGCGCCCATCTCCTTAAGTTTTTGTGCTATGGGCAAGGCAATCGCACAGCCGACGCCGCCGCCGACTATACATACCTTTTTAAGCCCGTCAAGTTTAGTGGGAACGCCGAGCGGACCCACAAAGTCCTGCAATGAGTCCCCCGCATTTTTATGATTTAATTTTTCGGTAGTTGCGCCTACTATTTGAAAAATAATTTTTACCGTTCCGTTTTCACGGTCGTATCCCGCAACGGTAAGCGGAATACGCTCGCCTTCCTCGTCCACGCGCAGGATTATAAACTGTCCTGCCTCAGCCTTTTTTGCAACATACGGCGCTTTTATATCCATCATTGTAACTGTTGGATTAAGTTCGCGTTTTGCAACTATTTCGTACATTTTACCGATCTCCTTAAATTCAGGTTCAATCATATGATATCATTGCGGTATCACACTGGCAAGTTGAGAATAATGTTAAAAAAACAGTAACTATCTGTATTTTATATTGGTGTAATGTGAAGTAAATACAGGAACATCTTTAAACTTTTCGCGGAGCATACTCCCGAGCGGTTCTATAACAACATCTTCGGTGTTAAAGTGACCGCAGTCAAACAGTGCCGTTCCCGATTCATCCGCATCTACAAAAGCGGAATGTTTACAATCGGCAGTTACAAGCGCGTCTGCGCCCAAAGCGGCAGCCTCACAAAGCAATGAGCCGCCCGAACCGCCGCAAATTGCAACCTTTGATATATCGCCCTTTCCACCGCAGTATTTTACCCGAACACCCAAAACTTTTGCAAGGTGCGCGGCAAAATCATCGGCAGGCATTGCGTTTATTTCGCCTATTCGGTACTCAAACACGCCGTCCTGCGTTTCGCCGGCACCTGTTACATTAAAAAGTCCGATTTTCTTTGCAAGGCAGTCATTAACTCCTCCGTTTGCCGCATCAAGATTGGTATGCGCCGATATGACGGATATTCCGTTTTTTATCAGTTTGTAAACCCTGCTGTCGGCGGTAATTTTTTTAAGTGGGTCAAATATTACGGGGTGATGGGTAACTATAAGATTGCAGCCGTATTTAACCGCTTCATCTATCACTCCAGCGTAACAGTCAAGCGCTACCGTAATTCCGGTAACTTCGGCGCTTTTGTCACCGATTAGAAAGCCTGCGTTATCAAACCCTGCCGCTGTTTTAAAGGGCGCAAATTCATTTATAAAATTATATACATCACATACATTCATAACGGTTCCCTTTATTTCTTTTTCGGGGTAAATGAATCTTTAAGCGCAACGGTGCGGTTAAAAATTATATTATCCGCAGTGGAATATTTATCAACACAGAAATATCCCTGACGCATAAATTGGAATGTGTCGCCTGGCTTTGCATTCTTCATAAACTCCTCGCATTTGCAGCCCTTAAGAACAGTAAGCGATTCCGGGTTAAGATTGTCCTGATAACTTTCAACACCCTCTTCATCCGACGGGTTGGGAACATTAAACAGGCGGTCATAAAGATTAACCGTAGCGTCAACGCAACTGTGGGCTGATACCCAATGTATTGTACCCTTAACCTTTCTTCCGTCGGGCGAGTTGCCGCCTTTGGAGGCAGGGTCATAGTTTACATGAACTGCGGTAACATTTCCGTCTTCATCGGTTTCAGCCGATGCGAATTTAACAAAATAAGCACCTTTAAGGCGAACCTCTTTTTCGGGGCACAGGCGGAAATATTTAGGCGGCGGAACAAGCGCAAAGTCATCTTGTTCGATATAAATCTCGCGTGAAAACTCCACCTTGCGGTTGCCGAGTTCGGGTTTATTGGGGTTGATTTCAACCTCAAGTTCCTCTGTTTGCCCCTCGGGATAATTATCTATAATAACCTTTAACGGCTTAAGCACCGTCATACAGCGCTCGGCGTTTATGTTAAGGTCATCTCTTACGCAGGATTCTATAAGAGCATAATCAATTACGCTGTATGCCTTTGAAACGCCTATTTTTTCGCAAAAAGCCCTGATAGCTGCCGGCGGATAACCGCGTCTTCTCATTCCGCAAAGTGTTGCCATTCTGGGGTCGTCCCATCCGTCAACCAAATTATCGGCAACAAGTTTAAGACATTTTCTTTTGCTTGTTAATGTGTAATTAACATTCATTCTTGCAAATTCAATCTGTCTCGGCGGCGTGGGTATATCAAGCGCTTCTAAAAACCAATTGTACAGCGGTCTGTGATTTTCAAACTCAAGCGAACAAAGCGAGTGGGTAACACCCTCTTTAGCATCCGACAATGGGTGCGCGAAATCATACATAGGGTAAACGCACCACTTATCCCCTGTCCTGTGATGATGGGCTTTCATAACACGGTAAATTATCGGGTCGCGCATATTCATATTGGGCGACGCCATATCTATTTTAGCCCTTAAAACCAGCGTTCCGTTATCAAACTCACCGTCGGTCATTCTTTTGAACAAACCGCGTGATTCTTCTATAGGTCTGTCGCGGTACGGGCTGTTTTTACCCGGTTCGGTAAGAGTCCCGCGGTATTCCCTTATCTTGTCTGCGCTCATCTCATCAACATAGGCAAGCCCTTTGTCAATAAGTTTAAGCGCACATTCATAAATATAGTCAAAGTAATCGGAAGCGTAATAAATATTGTCCCAATGATAACCAAGCCATTCTATGTCTTCCTTAATTGCGTCAACATACTCAACATCTTCTTTTGTGGGGTTGGTATCGTCAAAACGCAGGTTGCACTTTCCGCCGTACCTTTCGGCAATCCCGAAATCAATGGATATAGCCTTTGCGTGGCCTATGTGCAAATAGCCGTTAGGTTCGGGCGGAAAACGGGTCTGTACTTTATCGTACACTCCGTCTTTAAGGTCTTCATCAATAAAGTCAACAATAAAATTAGACGGTGTTGACATTTCTTTAATTTCGTCCATTTTTATTTCCCCCTTTTTAAAAATTCTATCATATTATTTATTCTTTCAGCACAGCGCTCACGCCCTATGCAAGCCATAATTTCACAAAGATTGGGCGTGTTTTTGCGCCCCGTGATTGCCATTCTTATAACGGTTGAAGCATCGGCAGGGCTGCCGTTAAACTTATCGGGGTCAGCCTTGTACTCTTTTGTGTCGGCCGCAAACCCTGCAAGCGGACAAACCTGCTTGATTTTTGCAAACCACTCGCTGTTATCGTCATTCGGGTCGTATATTTTTGCGTACTCACCTAAAATTTTAACAGCATGCTCACCGTCAACCTTTTCGGGCAGGTCATAATGCGGTTCAAACAATTCGTCATAAAAATACGCGCAGTATTCCTTAGCCATTTCCCATTTATATATATCTTTTCTGGGTTTGGGACAGTCGCGGTCAATAGCAAAAATGCGCTTTGCATATTCACGGTCGCGGTCAAGCAGAGCGTAGAACTCGGTATCATACTCTTTTGCCCAGGTAAGAATCCTGCTAAGAACTTCATCGGAATTCATTCGGCATACAACATTTTTTGAAACATCACAAAGTTTGTCAATATCAAAAAGCGCACCCGATACACTCATTTTTTTCAAATGGAATTTGAATTTCTTGTAACTTTCGTCCTTGTTTGCCCTGCGCCAATCCTCAAAATCGGAATTGCCTATAGTCATAAGATATTCCGTAACGCTTTCCGCAGGGAAACCCTGTTCGGCAAAGAAATGAACAGCCGCCTCGGGGTCTTTTCTTTTGGATATTTTGCGTTTTGAGCCGCCGTCAAGTTTCATTATAGGCGCAACATGCGCATATTTCGGCGGTTTAAAGCCGAGCAATTTGAAAAGTTGGAGGTGTTTTGGCGTTGATGATATCCATTCATCGCCCCTGATTACATGGGTTGTGTGCATCAAATGGTCATCCACCGCGTGAGCAAAATGGTAGGTCGGTATTCCGTCCGATTTCAGTATAACAAAATCCTCGTCATTTTCGGGCATTTCAATTTTACCCTTAATGCAGTCGTTAAAGAATACTTTATTTTGCTCATTTCCTGGTGATTTTAATCTTACAACAAACGGTTTACCCTCATCAATCAGTTCTTTCGCCTGTTCATAGGTTATGTCACGGTGTTTTGCCCACTGCCCGTGATATCCCGTTCTGATTTTTTGCGATTCCTGCTGCTTTCTTACCGCTTCCAACTCCTCTGCAGTGCAGAAACATGGATAAGCCAAGCCCTGTTCAACAAGACTTTTGGCGTAGGTTCTGTATATCCCGGCGCGCTCGCTTTGCCTGTACGGACCGTAATTGCCCCTTTGCTCGGTTCCGGAAATAAAGCCTTCGTCAATTTCAATTCCGAAACCCTTAACGCCGTTTATAATATCGTCAATGCCGCCCTCAATTTCGCGTTTTTTGTCGGTATCTTCTATACGGGTGTAAAACACTCCGCCCGTTGCCGTTGCCGTAACACGGTTGACAAGCGCCGCAAACAGCGTGCCGATATGCAAATAACCCGTAGGGCTTGGAGCAACGCGCGTAACCGCCGCGCCCTCGGGCAGATTTCTTGACGGATATAGTTTTTCGTAATAATCGGGCGTTTTATCAACATCGCCTAAAATCAATTCCGCCATCATTTTGTTTTTATCCATAACCATCCTCCAAACCGAATTTTATAAATTAAGCAAGCAAAGCCAAACGATGCGTAAATTTTTTTGGCAAACGGCATATTTTTCCGTGCGCTTTGCCGTATAAAATTATGTTATAGAGATTATTATAACAGATTTTGTAGACATTTTAAACACCTTTTTTAAAAAACCGCAAAAAATAAAATGATTATAAATTGCGGCGTAAAACTGCGTTGTTCCCCGCCGTTTTCAGACTCTGAATCTGCCGACAACGGAGCATTTTAAATAAATTTGCATTTTCTTTAAAAAAGGGGTTGCATTTTATGTTAAAGTATTGTATAATACATAAGCATTAAGAAATGTTCCACATCGCGGGATGGAGCAGTCCGGTAGCTCGTCGGGCTCATAACCCGAAGGTCGTCGGTTCAAATCCGGCTCCCGCAACCATGAAAAAAGCAATTGCTCTTAGCAGTTGCTTTTTTCAGTTATATTCGCCTTGCGGCGAGTGATATTGCTACGCAGTGATATTCGGCTTT
>CAVALG010000146.1:0-21557 GCA_963589585.1 Roseburia sp. AF12-17LB | reverse complement strand
AAAATTCAAGTGGTATAAAAATAAATTGTCGAAAAATTAACAACTTTTAAATAATCGGGACACAGCGGCGGCTTGGTATCTTCAAAACTATCGGTATCGGATTTGGATTTTAGAGTACGGCAAGGACAGGTTGATGACGGGCGATGAATTTTTACTGCCGCACCGGATGTTGGATTTTAGGCTGCGATAACCGTAGGTTGATAACAGACGGCAGGGGTTGGTAGAATTGGTTTTTCTCTCCCTCCGAGTTTTGCCCTACAGGCAAAACCCACCTCCCCCGTCAGGTGGAGGCAAGAACTTGTGCATACTTGAAATATGCTGTGGCTGCCGTCTGTTTGAAAGTTTCCGTTATCTACAAACCCTTGGCTCCACCTGACGGGGGAGCTGGCAAAAATCTTTGATTTTTGACTGAGGGAGAGAAAAAGACTAACTGTAAGCAATATTTGCCGCCTGTTATTAAAACTACCGTTATCCACATCTAAAGTCTAAAATCTAATATCTAAAATCTAATTAGTACGGCGCACTTCCGCGGTCTGCGCCTGCCGCCGCAGCCCACTTCCGCGCGCCTGCCTTAAGCACAGCAGTGAAATGATTGAAACAGTGCGCCCGTTTTGATTACAACCGTTTAAATGTGTGTCGCACAAATTTTTATATAAAAATTCGACAAAATACTTACCGTTTGTTGACATATATCAAAAGCAATGCTACAATTAAGTAAATGTTACATATTTTACTTATTATTTGTTGATTTGAGGGATAGTTTGTGAACATTAAAAAATTCAAAAAACTTTCAGCAATTATTTTGGCGGTGATTTTGGTGTTTTCCGCCGTTCCGAGCGGTGTGTTTGATTTTGTCGCAAGCGCGGCAACGGTAACTTCCGGCACAACGGGCGACTGCACCTGGACGCTTGACGGCACCCACCTTACCATAAGCGGTAACGGCAAAATGGGGGATTATATTTATTCATATCAGGCACCGTGGGGGAAGAATATCACATCTGTTACTGTTGAACAGGGTATAGCAAACATAGGAAATTATGCATTCTACGGTTGCACCGGGCTTAAGAGTGCAACAATATATGACGGTGTAACAAACATTGGTGATTCTGCATTCTATAATTGCACCGGGCTTACAAGCATAACCATACCTGACAGCGTAACAAGCATAGGCTGGAGCGCATTTGAAGATTGCACAGGGCTTGAGGGTATAATCATACCAGATAATGTAGCTAGCATAGGCGAGTATGCATTTAAAAATACCGCCTATTATAATAACAAAAACAATTGGGTAGATAATATGTTTTATGTCGGAAATCATTTAGTAAGGGTTGAAGACAATCAAATTGAATGGAGTTGCGCAATTCGAAATGGTACCAAAACCATTGCGAGTTTAGCATTTTTAAATTGCAATGGTTTAACAAGCATAAGTATACCTGACAGTGTAACAAGCATAAGTGGAGAAGCTTTTTTTTATTGCAGAAACCTTACAAATGTAACTATAGGCAACGGTGTAACCAACATAGGCTATTTAGCATTCTCAGGTTGTGAGAGGATCAAAAGTATAAATATACCAAATAGTGTAATAAGAATAGGCGGCTCTGCATTTATAGATTGCACAGGGCTTAGAAATGTATCTATCGGCAGCGGTGTGACAACCATAGGTGATTGGGCATTTCGTGGTTGCACGAGCCTTGAAAGCATAAATATGCCCGATAGTGTAACAAGTATAGGATGGGAAGCGTTCAACGGCACTGATTATTATAATAATAATGACAATTGGACAAATGGCGTGTTGTATATCGGTAATCATTTGATTGCCTCTAAAAAGGATATTGTTACGGATGCTTATTCAATATACCAAGGTACAAAGAGCATAGCAAAATTTGCATTTCGTGATTGCACAAATCTCACAAGCATAACCATACCGGACAGTGTGACAAGCATAGGCGATTACGCATTTGAGGGCTGTGACAACTTGGTTATAAAAACAACCGAGAACAGCACGGCTCACAAATATGCAGTGGATAATGACATTAAATTTGAATTGATTGCCAAACCTATCACAGTTGTAAGCAACGATAAAAACATAACAATATCAACCGACAGCAGCGTTATACCGTCGGCAGGTGTATCGCTTTCTACCGAAAAAGTTGAAAATATAGGCGAAAAGTATGAAACACAGCTTAAAAACCTCGGCACAGAGAAATTTGCGGCTTATAACATTGACCTTATAAAAGACGATGCGAAAATTCAGCCGAACGGTAAGGTTGCCGTAAGTGTTGCAGTTCCCGACGGTATGGACGGCGCAAAATGCAAGGTCTACCGCGCGGAAACCGACGGCACACTGACCGATATGGGCGCAGTGTTTGAAAACGGCAAACTTGCCTTTAAAACCGACCGGTTCAGCCTTTACATAATTGCACAGTTTGCCGTAAAACCGGGTGATGTAAACGGGGACGGAATTGTAAATTCAGGCGATGCAATAGAGGTTTTGCGCCACGATGCAAAAGCCGTAATTCTGACGGAAGCTCAACTTACTGCCGCAAATGTGGACGGTAACGGAAGTGTTGACTCAAACGATGCCATACTGATTCTTAAATATGACGCAAAGGCAATAGACAAATTCCCCATAGAATAATGTTTAAACCAACCCCCGAAATGTACAGTTTCGGGGGATTTTATATAACGCGGCTGTACGGCTTATCGGGGGTTAGTGCTATGCTCAAAGCAGGCGCGCGGAAGTGGGCTGCGGCGGCAGGCGCAGACCGCGGAAGTGCGCCGTTCGGTTTGTTTTAAGCCTTTGTATCGGCAGCTGATAAATTCCGCTGTAATCGGCAGCCGCGGCGACACCGCAAACCGCCGCGAAAAATGTCGCGCAGGCGCGTATTTTAGTTGACATATAATTATGGGCGTGATATAATCTTAATGTTAGTTAAAAGGCTTTGACCGAAAACAAGTAGGTTTATAAACAACTTTTCAGAGAGTTGCCGGACGCTGCAAGGCAACAGGTTTTTATTTACCGAATACATTTCGTTAGCTGCGCACCAAACGGTTTACCGGTTAAATCAAGTAGGCTGCGTCGGGGTTGCCCGTTACAGCAAAAGGTATTTAAGTACCTAAGGGGTCGGTTTTTCCGGCAATTGAGGTGGTACCGCGGTGTAATATCGCCCTCTGCTCTTTGCGGCAGAGGGCTTATTTTCATATTTAATGAGGTAATTTTATGACGATTATTGACCTGTTGGAACAAAATGCTTTGCAATATCCAAACGAAACCGCGCTGGTTGAGATCAATCCGCAGTTCGAGTTATCCACGAGGATAACATGGAAAGACTATGCGCTTACCCAGCCCGAACCGGGCGAGCCGTTCCGCCGCGAAATAAACTGGAAAGAGTTTGACCGTAAGGCAAACCGATTTGCCAATTTGCTGCTCACGCGCGGCTGCAGACCCAACGATAAAATTGCGATACTGCTTATGAACTCTATAGAATGGCTGCCGGTCTATTTCGGAATTTTAAAGGCGGGGGCGGTTGCGGTTCCGCTTAATTACCGCTATACCGCTGATGAAATCAAGTACTGTCTTGAAAAAGCGGATTGCTCTATGCTTATTTTCGGGCCTGAATTTATCGGCAGGGTGGAGGAGATATGCGATTCTTTGCCGCGCATTACAAATATGTTTTATGTAGGTGAGGATTGCCCGACATTTGCCGATAACTACGAATCTATGATCGCTTACTGCTCGTCGCACGCGCCGAAAATGAAAATAACCGAGGACGATAATGCGGCTATTTATTTTTCTTCGGGTACGACTGGATTTCCCAAAGCGATACTCCACGCCCACAGAAGCCTTATACACGCGGCGCGGTGCGAGCAAAATCACCACAAGCAGACGCACGACGATGTGTTTTTATGCATTCCTCCGCTTTACCACACGGGCGCAAAAATGCACTGGTTCGGTTCGCTTATGGTGGGCGGCAAAGCGGTGCTTTTAAAGGGCACGAAACCCGAATGGATATTTGACGCGATTTCACGGGAACGGTGCAGTATAGTTTGGCTGCTTGTCCCGTGGGCGCAGGATATTCTTGACGCTATTGACAGCGGAAAGATAAAACCCGAAAATTACGACCTTGACAGGTGGCGGCTTATGCACATAGGCGCGCAGCCTGTTCCGCCGTCACTTATCAGGCGGTGGCTTGCCGTATTCCCGAATCATAAGTATGATACAAACTACGGTTTGTCGGAATCCACGGGCCCCGGATGTGTGCATTTGGGTATCGATAATGTGGATAAAGTGGGCGCAATAGGCAAAGCAGGTTTCGGCTGGGCGACCTGCATAGTGGATGAAAATGCGCAGCCGGTAAAGCGCGGCGATGTCGGTGAGTTGTGTGTTAAAGGTCCCGGCGTTATGAAATGCTATTATAATGATGAAAAGTCGACCGCCGAAGTCCTGCGCGGAGACTGGCTCTTCACGGGCGATATGGCTATGGAGGACGCCGACGGATTTATTTATCTTGTTGACCGTAAAAAGGACGTTATAATAACCGGCGGCGAAAATCTTTACCCCGTACAGATCGAGGATTTTATACGCAGCAACAACGCGGTAAAAGATGTGGCGGTTATAGGTCTGCCCGACGCACGGCTGGGTGAAATCGCGGTGGCGATAGTTGAGGTTAAACCCGACTGCACGCTTACCGAAGATGAATTTAACGCATTTTGCACCAAACTGCCGAGATACAAACGGCCGAGAAAGGTTATTTTTGCGGATGTTCCGCGTAACCCGACAGGAAAGATAGAAAAACCCGTGCTCAGGGAAAAATATTGCGGTGAAAGCGTTGTAGCACAGCAAATAGAACGTAATTGAAACAGGAAAGGGAAATTTATATGAAAAAACTTTTATTAGGTAATGCCGCGGTGGCGCGCGGCGCATATGAAGCAGGCGTTCGTTTCGTATCGTCTTACCCGGGTACGCCGAGTACCGAGATAACCGAATGTATGGCGGAATACCCCGAAAACGAAGTGTTTGTTGAATGGGCGCCCAATGAAAAGGTGGCGGCGGAAGCGGTTGTGGGCGCTGCCATTGCGGGTGCGAGGGCGATGACCTGCTGCAAGCATGTAGGACTTAACGTTATGGCTGACCCCGTTTTTACCGACAGTTACATCGGCGTAAACGGCGGCGCGGTGTTCTGCGTGGCTGACGACCCCGGTATGCACTCGTCGCAAAACGAACAGGACTCCAGACATTATGCCAAAGCCGCAAAAATACCGATGCTGGAACCGTCCGATTCCGCCGAATGCAAAGAATTTACAAAAGCGGCATTTGAACTGAGCGAGAAATTTGATACCCCCGTGTTTATAAGGCTTTCAACCCGTGTTTCACATTCACAGAGCCTTACCGAAATATGTGAGCGCGAGGAACATCCGTTAAAACCGTATGAAAAGAACATACCTAAAAATGTTATGATGCCTGCAATGGCGATAAAGCGCCACGTTACGGTTGAGCAACGCACCGAAAAGGTGACCGGATATGCCGAAACCGCAGATTTTAATACCGTAGAGGATAACGGAAGTAAAATAGGCGTAATAACGGCGGGAATTTCATATCAATACGCAAAAGAAGCATTGGGCGAGAACGTTAACTACCTTAAACTCGGTATGGTGTACCCGCTGCCCGAAAAACTTATAAAAGATTTTGCCGCAAAATGCGGCAAGGTCTGGGTAATTGAAGAACTTGACCCGTTTATTGAGGAACATTGTAAGGCTATAGGACTTAATGTACTCGGCAAAGACAAACTCACATTGCTCGGAGAATACACGCCCGAAATGATTGCGGCGGCGGTGCTCGGCGAAGCAGCGCCCGAAATTTCGGTTCAGGATAAAGCTGTGCCTGCAAGACCTCCCGTGCTTTGCCCCGGTTGTCCGCACAGGGGTACGTTCTTTGTGCTTAAAAAATTAGGCCTTACCGTTTCGGGCGATATCGGTTGCTATACGCTCGGTGCGGTTGCTCCGCTTGCCTCGGTTGATACTACCATATGTATGGGTGCTTCCGTAAGCGCGGCGCACGGTATGGCAAAGGTAAGGGGCAGCGAATTTAATAAAAAACTGGTTTCGGTTATCGGGGATTCTACGTTTATGCATTCGGGTATAACCGCATTGTCCGACATTGTTTACAACAAGGGCGCCAACACGGTAATAATTCTTGATAACTCCATTACGGGTATGACCGGTCATCAGGATAATCCCACAACGGGCAAAACCATACGCGGCGAGGCTACAAAGCAGGTGAACCTCATTAAACTGTGCGAGGCGCTCGGGGTAGAGCATATAACGGTTGCCGACCCGTTTGATGTTAAAAACTTTGAAAAGGTCGTAAAAGAAGAAACCGAACGCGACGATGTTTCGGTCATAATCGCACAAAGACCGTGCGCATTGCTTAAAACCGTAAAATATACGGGACATTGTACTGTAAATTCCGAAAAATGCCGCAAGTGCCACGTTTGTATGAAACTCGGCTGTCCCGCAATAAGCGTTGCGACCGACGGAGCCGTGAATATTGATAAAACGCAGTGCAACGGATGCGGCCTGTGCGTAGGCGTTTGCCCGTTCTCGGCGATTGAAAAGAAAGACTGAAAGGAAGGCGCAACTTAATGAATACCGATACAACAAATATTATGATAGTAGGCGTAGGCGGACAGGGAACGCTGCTTGCAAGCCGTATACTCGGTAACGCCGTGATCCGCGCCGGGTACGACGTTAAGGTCTCGGAAGTTCACGGAATGAGTCAGCGCGGCGGAAGCGTTGTTACATATGTTAAATTCGGGCGGAAGGTTCATTCGCCGATAATTGACAAAGGCTGCGCCGATATTATATTGGCGTTTGAAAAACTTGAAGCATACCGCGCTTTGCCGTGGCTTAAAAAAGGCGGCAAGATAATTGTAAACGACCAACGGATAAATCCTATGCCCGTAATAACGGGGGCTATGGAATATCCCGAAAAAATATTGGAGGAATTGCAGGCGAAAGCACAGGTAACGGTGCTTGATGCGCTTAAACTTGCAAGCGAGGCAGGCAATATTAAGGCGGTTAATGTTGTACTTATAGGTGTTATGGCAAAAAGCACCTCGATACCGTATGAAGAATGGGTGGAAACAATTAAAACCACCGTTCCGCCTAAATTCCTGGAAGTAAACCTAAAGGCTTTTGACGCAGGCTATAATGCCGTTTGATGAGGACTTAAAATGACAGTTCAAAAAGAAAAAAGTAAATCGCAAAAGGGTGCAATACTTGTCTTTATTTTGGCGGTGTTTGCCATATTTGCGCTTATACTTATAATACCCGTAACACGCGAATGGTTTAAGGCGCAGTCGTCAGCTCACCCGTATTTAATGGGTTTCGCAAAGTTTGCCCTGCTTGCTTCGGCCGGGGAGCTTATAGCGGTAAGGCTGGCGTCGGGCAAATTCAAATCGCCGCCGTATTTTATTGCAAGGCTTGTAATATGGGGACTTATAGGCGTTTGGATAACATATATGATGAAAATATTTTTTATCGGTTCGGGCGCAATGATGGAAAGCGGCCTGCTGCCGAATGTAAAGAACGAATTTTTTAAAAAGTTCTTGCACGCGCTGTTTACAAGTGCTACAATGAACTTAACATTCGGCCCGACATTTATGGCGGTGCATAAGTGCAGTGACGCTTATCTTTCACTGCGTGCGCAAAAGGGCTCGGCTTCGCTTAAAGAAGTAATTGCGTCGGTTGATTGGCACGCTTTTGTTTCTTTCACGCTCTTTAAAACCGTTCCCCTTTTCTGGATACCGGCACACACCGTTACATTTATGCTGCCGAGCGAATATCAGGTTATACTCGCCGCGCTGCTTTCGGTTGCGCTTGGAATTATACTTAATCTAAAAAGAAAATCTTAAATTTTAAATCGTTTATTGATTATTTCGGAAGGACTTGAAATTTATGCCCGTTTATAATAAAGATATTGAATGTATGCCGCGCGATGAACTTAAAGCGTTGCAGGGGAAACGCCTGGTTGAACAGGTTAAAAGAATGTATGAAAATGTTGAATGTTTTAGAAACCGAATGATTGAAAAAGGGCTTACACCCGATGATATCAATGGCGTAGATGATCTTGCAAAACTTCCGTTTTCATATAAAAACGATTTAAGAGACAACTATCCTTACGGACTTTTTGCCGTTCCGATGAGCGATGTGGTAAGGGTACACGCTTCGTCGGGTACCACAGGTAAGCGCATAGTTGTGGGATACACGAAAAATGACCTTGAAATGTGGGCTGACTGTATAGCCAGAATGATGACGGCTATAGGCATAACAAAAAATGATGTTGTACAGGTGTCTTTCGGTTACGGACTTTTCACAGGCGGTTTCGGCGTTCATTCGGGCGCCGAAAAGATAGGTGCAACCGTTATACCTATGTCATCGGGCAATACTGCGCTGCAAATACAAACTATGATTGATTTCGGTGCAACCGTGCTTTGCTGTACACCGTCCTATGCTATGTATATTGCCGAAGAGGTTGAGCGTTTGGGTCTGCGCGGCCAACTTAAATTGAAGTGCGGCATTTTCGGTGCTGAGCCTTGGTCCGAAAAAATGAGGACAAAAATCGAAGAAGGACTGGGTATAAAGGCGTATGATATATACGGTCTTTCGGAAGTTATGGGCCCCGGTGTATCGTATGAATGTGACCATCAGTGCGGTATGCACATAAATGAAGATGATTTTATTGCCGAAATAATCAACCCCGAAACCGAAGAGGTTTTACCCGAAGGCGCTACGGGCGAATTGGTATTTACTTCGCTTAATAAAGAGGCTTTTCCCGTAATCCGTTACAGGACAAGGGATATCTGCTCGCTGATACCCGAAAAGTGCAAATGCGGAAGAACCTTTATAAGAATGAATAAACCGAGCGGCAGAAGTGATGATATGATGATAATAAGGGGCGTTAATGTTTTCCCGTCACAAATCGAGGAAGTGCTGCTTAAAATCAGCGGCGACGCTATCACGCCGAATTATCAGATAGTGCTTGACCGTGTGAACAACACCGATACATTTGATGTAAATGTTGAAATGAGCGAATCATTCTTTAAAGATGATGTTAAATCGGTAGAAAAACTTGAGCGTGAAATTGTCGAAAAACTGCGCTCCACTCTCGGTATCGGCGCAAAAGTGCATCTTGTAAATCCGAAATCCATTGCGCGGAGTGAGGGTAAGGCAAAAAGAGTCATAGATAACCGTGCGGACAAACTATAATTAAAACAGAGGTGTTAAACTATGCTTATTAAACAACTTTCGGTATTTCTTGAAAATAAGCCGGGCAGACTTTGCGCTGCTATTGACGAATTATCAAAAAACGGAGTGAACATCAGTGCACTCTCACTTGCGGACACTTCGGAATTTGGAATTTTAAGGCTGATAGTTGATGACCCCCACAAGGCTAAACAGGCGCTTACCGATTCGGGCGTTGTGGTATGCGTAAACAGCGTTGTTGCCGTAGCGATGGACGACGCGCCGGGCGGCGCGGGCGAAATCCTGCACACATTGGCAGACGCAGGGCTGAATGTTGAATATATGTACGCCTGCGTGGGCAAAGTATCCGGCAAGGCGCTTATGGTTATCCGTGTTGATGATGAAAATGCAGCCGAGAAAGCGCTTATTGATCACGGTTTCAGCAAAATAAACCCTGCCGATATTTACAGAATATAGGGAAGTGTAAAATTATGAATTACCAATTTTCAAACAGGATAAGCGGACTTAAGGGTTCGGCTATCCGTGAAATTTTTAAATACGCCGCCGACCCGGAGGTTATATCTTTAGCCGGCGGAAACCCTGCGCCCGAATTGTTTCCCAACACGGAACTTGCAGAGATTGCGCAAAAACTGTTAACCGAGCAACCTGTTTTGTCGCTCCAATACGGCATAACAGAGGGCTATACACCGTTGCGTGAGCTTATAAAAAAACGCCTTAAAAACACAGAGAATATCGGAACAGACTCAGACGAGGTTATTGTTGTTTCGGGCGGTCAGCAGGGTGTGGAACTTACCGCTAAAGCTCTGCTTAACGAGGGTGATGCGATTATTGTTGAAGAACCGAGTTTTATCGGCGCTTTAAATGCTTTCCGCTCATACGGCGCAAAACTTATCGGTGTTCCCGTACAGGACGACGGTATGGATATGGATTATCTTGAAGATGTTTTGAACAAAGAAAAATCCGTAAAAATGATATACACAATACCTACATTCCAAAACCCCACAGGTATAACTATGCCTGCCCAAAAGCGTAAAAGAATGTATGAACTCGCAAAACGGCACGGCGTTGTTATAATTGAAGATAACCCGTACGGTGAACTCACATTTGACGGTACAAAAACACCTACGATAAAGTCAATGGATACAGATGGGGTTGTGGTATACTGCGGCTCTTTCTCTAAAATACTGGCACCCGGTTTGCGTCTCGGCTTTGTATGCGCCAACAAGGAAATTACCCAAAAATTAGTTGTTGCCAAACAGGTGTCCGATGTGCATACGGCGATGTTGCCGCAACTGCTTGCAACCGAATTTATAAACAATTACGATCTTGACGCGCTTATAGGTAAAATGCGGATTAATTACGCGCATAAATGCGGTACTATGCTTGACGCGATTAAGACTTATTTCCCACAGGATGTTTATTACACAAAACCGGGCGGCGGATTGTTTATTTGGTGCGACCTCGGTCACAAAGTGGATTCGCTTGCGCTTTCCAAAAAAGCGATAGCGAAAAAGGTAGTTTATGTGCCCGGCAACACCTTTATGGTGGATATGGAGCGCCCGTGCAGTTCTTTACGCCTTAACTATTCCACTATGAATGACGAAAAGATAACCGAAGGCATAAAAAGGCTCGGCACTGTTTTCAGTGAAGCCTTAAAATAAAAAAGAGGAGTCGATTATATGTCAAATGTATGGCACGATATTTCCCCCGAACGCATTAAACCCGATGATTTTATCTGTGTTATCGAAATCCCTAAAGGCAGCAAGAAAAAGTATGAACTGGATAAGGAAAGCGGATACATAATTCTTGACAGAATACTGTACACTTCCACACACTATCCTGCAAACTATGGGTTTATACCGCGCACCTACGGTGATGATAAAGACCCGCTTGATGTTCTGCTTCTGTGTTCCGAACCGCTCGAACCGCTTACCCTTGTACGCGCTTACCCGATAGGCGTTATAGCGATGATAGATAACGGGAATAATGACGAAAAAATCATTGCTATACCTTATAATGACCCGACATATAATCACTACACCAATATTGACCAGTTGCCGCAGCACATTTTTGACGAGATGCGCCACTTTTTTAAGGTTTATAAAAATCTTGAAAACAAAGAAACCGCGGTAAACGAGGTAAGCGGAAAAGAGGATGCTATTAGGGTAGTTGCCGCCGCAATTGAAAGTTATAAAGAGAAATTTTGCAAGTGAAGATAGTGAAAATAACAGTTGACAAAACCGCCCATTGCATATAAAATATATAGGGTTGCTTTTGCAGCCGAATAGGTGTGTAAAACAGCAAATCGGGGTGTAGCGCAGTTGGCAGCGCGCCAGTTTTGGGAGCGTAGACGGACACATTTATGATCTTTCCGCAAATCCTCAACAAAGCCTTACAGGCGGCGGTTTTGACACTTTATTTTTCCGTCAATTTGTGTTATAATAAGGCGACGACCACATAGTATCCCACAGATACCGAAATCACAAAAACTAAATAAATCCGGGTGTGGCGCAGCTGGGAGCGCGGGTGGTTTGGGACCATCAGGCCGCAGGTTCGATCCCTGTCACTCGGACCATATCGAGTGTTCTTAACCAACCTGAGAGTTGGATGAGGGCACTCGATTTTCTTGCTTTTTTGCCATTCTTCGCATAGAATTATAGGAAAGACAAGGTGATAATGAAAAAACATTAAGATTAATTTGCGTTTTCCAACCTTTTCGGAATTCCGTGTCTATATAGTTGAAAGCTTTCGAGAGGACAAAACAAATGGACAGAACTAATGCCGAGAAAATAATAACCGAATATTTGAAGCCGATTTTCGGATTTGCACTCAAGCACTGCCGCAGTATTCACGATGCAGAGGATTTGTCGCAGGAAATTGCCGCCAAAGCGTTTCGGGCGCTTCTGATAAAAGATGATGTCGGAGATGTAGGTAAATATATTTGGACGGTAGCGCATAACGCGCTCAGCAATTATTACCGCGACACTGCGAAAAGTACGGTATATGTGTCAATTGATGATATTGTCGAGCGGTTACCTGTTACTGACAATTTGCCACATACCGATGAATCCGAAATTGAAATTTCACGCTTGCAGTCCGAAATTGCCTATCTCTCAAAACTGCAGCGCCGCATAATAATTGCCTATTATTTTGAAAAACACAAGCAGTCGGATATTGCAGGCGAACTGAATATTCCTCTCGGTACGGTTAAGTGGCATTTGTTTGAAGCCAAAAAGGAATTGAAAAGAGGGGTAAATATGACGCGTAATTATGGGGAACTCAAATTTAATCCTATTAAGCTAACAAGAATCTGCTGCAACGGCTCTGCCGGGACAAAGGGGAACAATGCCAATTTCTTTCGCAGCGCATTATCGCAAAACATAGCTTATTCTGTAAGAAACAGCTGCAAATCGGTAAATGAAATAGCCGATGAACTCGGAGTATCACCCGTATATGTTGAAAGTGAAGCGGAATTTCTTTATGAATACGGTTTTCTTTTGAAAAAGGGCGACAAATTCATTTCTAACATTATCATAGACGAAGCGGATGAGGAAATTATTAGGCTTCACGATGAAATGTACGAAAAGGCCACTGCGTTATTTGCGGATGATTTGTTTGACGATTTATCCGGCAGTGAACTATTAAAGGACGACCGTATTTGGGGCGGAAAATACGGCGATGTTTCTATGACTGCCGATCCGCCGAAGGACGAAAATTTTTTGCTTTGGTCGCTGATTCCCTATATCACAGCGAACAGCGGTAATAATTTACTCAAAGAAACTGTTTCTTTTGAGGAAGCGGCAACAATCAGACCCGACGGCGGACATAACATCTGCACTGCCGATGTGGTTAATCCTAATGCTCCGAAACCCAAATACGCCGACAGTATGAGTGAGTTTTGCGGATGCTGTTGGAACAGCTATGAAAATCTGACGCTGTGGCAATGCGACAGCGAATGGTCAGAAAAGAGGATAGGTGAAGATTATCCGTCAATTTCAACACAAGATTTAATGCTTTTAAAACGCTGGCTGAACGATACCGAGTTATCTGCCGCCGAATATGCACGGCTCGCAGAACGGGGATATATTTCGGTACTTAATGGAAATGATAATATTAAAATTGTCCCCCTATGCATTATTCTTGAAAATCCCAAAATTAAGTCGGAGTTGCTTGCTATTGGTGGCAAAATCAAAGAAAAGCATTGGGAAGAAATGTGTCGGCTTAGGGATAAATTTATCAGTGCTGTTCTTGCCAAAACGCCGCCGCATTTGCATAAAGCCAGAATTTACGGTTTGCAGCACATTTTCTTTGCAGACCCGTGGTTTATTCTGCATATATTAAAGCACTTGACGGGAAACGGAAAATTGAAACCACCTACAGACGAACAGAAAAAGATGCTTATGACGCTGATTGCGATAGACAAATAAAGCAGGGTCTCCGGTTTAGCCGGAGACCCTATTTATATTTGACACTGCCATATTCCGAATCGGCAAGGTGCAAGTTGTTGCGGTGATTATAATTCCGCAAACTCGTGAAGTTCTGCGACAGAACAGCCTTTACTTTCATAATACGCAAACATTTCCGGCATTTTCTTTTTATCGTAACTTGTAATACAGTCGGACAGCACATTCACAGCATACCCGTTTTTTGTCATATTGAAACAGGTGGATTTGATACAAGCCGTAGCATCTGCGCCGGCGATAAAAAACTCTGTAATGCTGTGTTCCTTAATAAAATCGGTAAAGGTATGGCTTGTTAAAGCATTGCTTTTTGTTTTTGTAAAAATATTATTTGAAACAATTTTTACATCAGGCACCAACTCTGCGCCATATGTGTCGGGTTTAAAAGTTCTTGTTCCTGCCGACAGATTATTATGCCGTATGTACACTACATACATTCCTTTGTCAACCGCCCAATCAATTGCTTGATTGACGCATTCAATGATTTCTTTGTAATTTTTTGTGATGTCATTTTGAAGGTCAATTACGACCAATGCGCTGCTTTTCATAACCTACTTCCTCACAAAAATTTTATTTTTTGACTACTGGTATCCAAATTTCACTTCGGTAATTCTCATCATTCATATCACCTTCGGCATAGGCCTCAATATCCATTTCATAGGTCGGCTGATAGCCGGATGTCGGGAAAAATTCCGAAGTTATTTTGTGCCACATATCCTGCATTGCATTCGGCATTGCGCCTTTGCATTCAAAGACTGCCCAAGTTCTTGCGGGAATTGTGTTTTTGCGGAATCCATTCGGAACAATGGATTTTCCGTTACATACCGCTCCGATAGAATATTCAAAAGCCTTTGCGTTTTCGGAATTATTTCCGTAGCAAACACCGAAAATCAGCGAGCTGTCGGCCGTGTTTTCAAACAAGGTTTTTATCGTGCCGTCATTGTGTGAGCGCATCCAAAAATCAGGAATGCTTTTTGCGTTTATTTCATTTTCAATGCTGTGCATTTCTGCCTTTTCAATGATTTCAAACGCTTCTTTTTCAACAATTTTATAGTTCATCACAGAACCTCCGTTTAATGTAATTTTTACAGAAAGACGGGAAAAAGATTTAAGTTTTAAACCGTTTTTCTTTGCTTCGGACGGCGTTATTCCGTGGAATTTAGAAAAGGCCCGTGCAAAGCTCTCCGGGCTTTCATAACCATACTTTAATGCGATATCAACTACTTTTGCGTCAGTTGCACTTAACTCATTGCCGGCAAGAGTTAGTCTTCTGTTGCGAATATACTCACTAAGAGAAATATCGCACAGAATACCGAAAATTCTTTGAAAATAGAAACTTGAACAGGCAGCTTCGGCTGCCATCTTGTCATAATCAATTTCTTCTGTTAAATGCTCTTCTATGTAGCTAATGGCATTTTGTATCCCGGTAATCCAATCCATAGCAACTCTCCTCTCTGCATAATTACATTATAAAACAAAGGAATACAATTTCCTGACTTTCCGTGTCCTCATTTGCAAGTATAAACAATTTGTCATACAAGTTGTTTTTGAATTTCTGCTTTTGCAATTGTCGACCTTACATAAATTTTGATTGTTTTGTCTAGTTAAACTGATTATATCACGAAATTAAAAACTTACCTAATAGATTTTAAAAAAACTATTGACAGAGGCAATACTTCGTGATATGATGTATTACGCAAGGGGAGGTATAGTATGGATATTCAATTAAAACGCGGCCTTTTAGATGTCTGCGTTCTGGCGGCGATTAAGAACGAGGATTCGTACGGCTATAAGATAATAAAAGATATGAAACCGTACATTGAACTTTCCGAATCTACCTTATATACAATTTTGAAGCGCTTGGAAACGGCAAAAATGCTGACTGTTCGTACAGCGGAGCATAACGGCAGACTTAGGAAATACTACCGAATTACCGGCATAGGACTAAAGCGCATTGAGGATTTTAAGGCAGAGTGGAAAGAAATTTTATCTATATATCAATTTGTAACTAAGGGGGATGACGGCAATGAATAAACAGGAATTTTTGGCGCAGCTTCGTAAAGGGTTATGCGGATTGCCGCAAGGCGATGTTGAGGAGCGCCTGACATTTTACAGTGAAATGCTTGATGATAAAATTGAAGAAGGGTTTTCGGAGGAAGAAGCGGTTTCTCAAGCAGGCCCTATTGACGAAATTGTTGAGCAGGCAGTAGGGGATACTTCGCTTGCAAAAATCGCGAAAGAAAGAATAAAGTCAAAACGGCATTTAAAAGTGTGGGAAATTGTGCTTTTGGCACTCGGTTCGCCGGTATGGCTATCTCTCGGTATTGCTGCGGTTTCCGTAATTCTTGCGCTTTATATTTCACTGTGGGCGGTAATTGTTTCGCTGTGGGCAGTCTTTGGTTCGCTTGCCGTTTGCGCCGTAGCAGGTGTGCCGATATGCATTGTTTTTGCCGCGCGCGGCATCATTGTACCGGGCCTTGTAATGCTTGCGGCAGGTATTGTTTGCGCTGCGCTTTCGATACTTATGTTTTTCGGATGCAGGGAAGCGGCGAGGGGTATTTTGATACTTACTAAAAGAATTACAATGCAAATTAAAAATCTGTTTATAGGTAAGGAGAGGGCGTAATGAAAAAAGCAACAAAAATATGGCTTATAACAGCCGCTGCTCTTATGGCAATCGGATGTATTCTTTTTGCTGTTGTAATGTCAACAATCGGGTGGGATTTTCGAAAACTTTCAACCGTAGGATACGAAACAAATACGCACGAAATCGCCGAGCCGTTCGGCAATATATCATTAACAACCGATACTGCGGATATCGTGTTTGCATTATCGTCTGACGAAAAATGCAGAGTGGAATGCTTAGAGGAGAAAAAGTCTAAACATTCGGTCGCGGTTCAAAACGATACCCTTGTAATTAAACTTAACGAAGCTGAATCTTGGTATGACCGTATTGGGTTCCATTTCGGTTTGCCGAAAATAACGGTTTATCTTCCGAAAACGGAGTATAACGCGCTGTCGGTTCGCGAAAGCACGGGGAATATTAAAATACCGAAAGATTTCGTGTTTACGGATGCCGACATTTCTTTAAGCACAGGTAATACATATTTTTACGCCCCCGTTTCCGAAAGTCTTAAAATAAAAGCAAGTACGGGAAATGTTTATGTTAAAGGCGTTGCGGTCGGCGCGCTTGACCTTAGAACTTCTACGGGTGACATCACCGTTTCGGGTGTTAAAAGCGAGGGGGATGTTACTGCTCGTTTATCAACAGGAAACGCAAATTTAAGCGATGTTTCGTGTAAGGCTGTAATTTCAAACGGAACTACAGGCGATATATCTTTAAATAATGTTATTGCCAAAGAAAAGTTTTGGGTTGAAAGAAGCACGGGCAATGTGAAGCTTGCTGATTCTGACGCCGCCGAAATCTTTATAAAAACCGGTACGGGTGATATTACGGGCAGCTTGCTAACCGACAAGGTGTATATTGTACAAAGTGATACCGGGGAAGTGAAAGTCCCAAAAACGGTAAACGGCGGAAGATGCGAAATCAGCACCGATACGGGAGATATTAAAATAAAGACAAACCGAAAATAACAAACCACGCTCTGCAGGACTTTGAAGATTCTGCAGGGCGTTTTGTTGTCGGAGTATATATAATTTACAAGGCAGAGATAAATATTTTCGGAACACTGCATTTTTAAAGTGCAGTTCTGTTTTTGCGGATATTAGCAGACCGCAATACATAACTGAACTGAAATATTGAATAGTAGATTTTTTATCCCTAATATCCTATATCTGTCCCTTTTTGTTGAATGATGCATAATAATATGATATATTTTTCGCAGAATAAGGCGGTTTTGAAACGGGTTGAAAAGCGGCAATTAATACAACTTGTTTTCATATAAATTGCGTTCTTGCAAACCGCAATCGGTATTGCTCTGTATCATTGTTCGGCAGAGGTTAATTTACCGGCTATAAGGGGAAGGAGATGAAAATGAAAAAAATAATAAGGTCATTGGCGGCAATACTGTGCTTTTCCATAATAATCACATCATTTCCTGCGTATGCGCAGGAGGTAAGCGATGAAAAAACGGAAGTTCAAAATACGGTTGCGGCTTCGGAACAAGAGAGTGAAGAACTGCGCTACATATCCGAAATTGAGGAAAAAAGAACTTCAAACACGAAAACCTTTTTAATGAGCGACAGAACGGAAACAGTTGCAGTGTACAATACCCCCGTTCATTATAAAAAAGACGGTAAATGGGAGGATATAAACAACAGTTTTACCTCTGCAAATGACGATGTTGAAAACACCGCAAATATATTTAAAACAAAGTTTGCGAAGAAGTCTAATAAAAACCATTTGGCGGAACTGTCGAAAGACGGGTATAAAATCAAATGGAGTCTGCCCGATTGCAATAAAGTAAGAGCCGAATATACCGCGCCGACAGACGGCACGGAAAGCGGCAATATTTCTGCGCTTAAAAATATTGCGGGGAATGTTATATATAAAAATATATTAACGGATACAGATATCGAATATAATGTTTCCGCCGGCGGATTGAAGGAAAATATTATACTGACTTCACCCGACGCGCCGCAGGAATTTTCTTTTAACTATGAGTATAAAGACCTTAAGTGCGTGAAAAAAGACGGCTCAATTGTATTTTGCAATTCAAAGGATGAAACGGTTTTTGAATTTGATAAATTGTATATGTATGACGCCGCAAGGGTTGCAAGCGAAGAAATTGACGCGGAAATAACCGAAACCAAAAAGGGCGCCGTAATAACCGTTAAGCCGGATAAAGAATGGCTTAACTCAGCCGACAGAGAATGGCCCGTGGTAATAGACCCCGGCGTTGTGGGAAGCCAAAAAGCCACCGAAATATGGGATATAGATATGCGGAACACCCAGTCTTCGGCATTTAATTATAAAGCGGCGGATATGCTTGTAGGCTCAAACGGCGGAGATAAGATTTACAGAAGCCTTGTTAGATTTCCTAATCTTCCGGATATCGGAAATAATTCAACTATTGTAAGCGCAAAAGTAAATGTTACCGCGTATCAGGGGCAGTTAAGCGAGAGTAATCCCGCTTTAAGAACACGCCCGACCGACAAAATTAATGTGTGCGTTCACCGCGTGACGGCAGATTGGCCCGAACAGGGCGCGGTGTGGAATCCTTATGCAAATAATTATCACTCCGAAGTAGAGGATTTTTTTGTTTATAATAATACCGATAACGGCTTTTCGGCGGATATTACCGATATGGTGTCAGGCTGGTATAATTCTTCTTTTCCCAATTACGGGCTTATATTAAAGGAAGAAAGCGAGGGTGCCGCAAACCATATAATGCAGTTTACTTCATCCGATTGGGGCGCCGAAAACTCCAATGCTTCAACCTGGCGCCCCGTGCTTACCATTAATTACAGGGATTGTACGGGTCTTGAGGATTATTGGAGTTACACAGATATTTCGGGGGATAAGTCCGTAGGGTATGTAAACAATTATAACGGCAACTTTATTTGTTCTTTGCTTGATACAACATATAATTCGGATATAAACGGATTTTCGGTTTCGCATATATATAACAGCAGTAATGTAATAAATAATTACGGCTCAACTGTTGTAAAATACGGCAACGGCTGGAGTATAAATATGATACAAAGGCTTTTGCCCGTTACGGTAAGCGGAAACGACAGCGTGAAATATGTGTACATTGACGGCGACGGTACAAAGCATTACTTATTGCAGACCGATGACGGAAGCATCGTTGATGAGGACGGCCTCGGCTATACATATGCCGCCTTAAGCGAGGGCGAACTTTCCAAAAAACTTACCGATAAAGACGGTAATATCCTTAAATTTGACCTTTGGGGCTACTTGCGCAGAATAGTTGATACAAATAACAATACAATTTCAATCAATTATTCTCCCATACCTAATAAGGATAATTATATTTCTTCGGTTACTACAAGCAGCGGCGGTCAGGTCATATTCAATTATGACGGAAACTATCGGCTGACATCAATTAAAGATAACGCAGGAAGAACCGAAACATTTGAATATTCGGGGGATAGCTTAACAAAAGTAACTTATCCCGACGGCACGGCGCAAAGGTTCTCATATACCGCAGGCGGAAGAATAGAAAAGGTAACCGATACCGATAATTCGGGTTTTACCGTTTCTTATGACGGCAGGAACAGGGTAGGGGAACTGAAAGAAATCGCGTCCGACGGCAGCGCAGGCGCTTCCAAGACCTTCGGCTACGGGAATAATTTAAGTAAAATAACAGATAACAAGGGTCGGACAATGACCTATCAGTTTGATACTTTCGGCAGAACTACCTGTATTTACGATAATCTTAATAATTCCTATTCCCAAAGTTATACGCCCACAAACACTTCAAGAAGTAAGATTTTTGCAAACAACAAGATTACACTTTCTTCAAACAATACAAAGTATATTAATAACCTGCTTACCAACCCCTGCTTTTCCGACGGACTGTCGAATTGGGCGATTTACAATACAAATTCAACCTTCAGTGTAATAAGCGAGCAAACGCATTTGTCCTCAAAAAGCGTGAAAATTACAAGTTCCGCACAGAATGTTGATTGCATTGTGCAGTCACCGCCGAGCGAGGGCGGCAAAACATATACTTTTTCGGGCTATTTTAAAACCGAAAATGTTACCCCTAAAGCAGATCTCGGCGCAGGGCTTGAAATTGTTACAAACTCTCCGTCCGGCTATAATTGGTACTATTCCGACTTTTTAACGGGTACGACAAACAGTGAAATAGATAACGGCTTTGTAAAACTTGACCTGACCGTTACGCTCGGCAGCGGGGAAAGTATACTCCGTGCAACCGCAGGACTTTACAATGCTTCGGGTACTTGCATAATAAACGCATTGCAGCTTGAAGAAGGGGATACGGCAAATACCGTAAACCTCTTAGGAAATTCAAGCTTTGAAAACAATTCCGGAAACGGCTCGCTTCCGGGCGGATACTTATCCAACTTCGGTTCTTCCGCAGGAAACGGGGCAAATAATTCCGATAAAAAATCCGGCGCTTTCAGCTGTAAACTTATCGGTGTTCCGGGCGCGACCAGAAGCATAAGACAGCGTGTAAATATCTCGGGTAAGTCGGGCGATGTGTTTTCGTTCGGTGGTTCGGCAAAAGCGCGTTCAATACCCACTTCGAATTCGTCACACGCAAACAAACCGAACTTTAGATTGTACCTCGGTGTTTATAACGGAAACAACGAGGTTGAAAACTATCAGTTGAACTTTAACGAATCGGTTAACGATTGGCAAAGTGCAACCAAAACAATTGTCACAAAGAATAATTACACGGCGTTTGAGTTGTTTTGTACATATGACTATAATTGCAACACGGCATATTTTGATGATATTTTCCTGTATAAGGACACAGCCGAAAGTTATACTTATGACGGTAACGGTAATGTGATATCTACCGCAGATAATGCCAAACAGTCAACCGAATATCAGTATAAAAACAATTCGCTTTCTAAAATCATAAACCCAACGGGAACTTGTTATGAGTATTTTTATGATTCAAAAAAGAATCTTATTCTGTCAAAGAGCAGTGAAGGACTTCAATGCGAATTTAAGTATGATTCTCACGGTAATGCCATTTCTTCCGTAACATATGCGAGTAACGCATCATCACTTAATGTCGGCGAAACATATTATATAAGAAATAAATTAAGCGGACAATATATTGACCTTTCGGGTGATAATTGCGTTCAAAAAACTTACAGCGGTTCAAATTCTCAACAGTGGAAATTAATAAAAAACAGCAACGGTTCATATTC
>CAVALG010000145.1:0-2671 GCA_963589585.1 Roseburia sp. AF12-17LB | reverse complement strand
ATTTTTATGAGGAGGATATTTATGAAAAAGGTTAGGAAAACAGTGTGCATAACAGTTGCATTGATAGTGCTGATGTGTTCTATTTTACCTGGAAGCAGCAGCCATATTACTGCCGCTTCAAGGGATGCGCAAGTGGTTGTGAATCTAGCATTAAGCAAAGTAGGAAATACTTATCCAAATGGGTATTGTTTGGCTTTTGTTAAAGATATGTTTAAATCTGCATACGGTTTTACCTCAAGTGCATGTTGCGCCTATAAATACGGATCGTCATATATCGACAGTACCTCTAGGAGCAACATCCCAATGGGCGCAAGTGTGTTTTTTGCAGGCAGTTCAAAAACTTGCAGAACTTGCGGTAATAAATGCGGACACATAGGAATATATGTCGGCGATGATTATGTTGTTCATGCGTGGTCGGGGAAAATAGTTAAATATAAAATAGATCGTATTGTAAAAGCTGGATATCCCTATAGAGGATGGGGATGGCACGGAAATTATGATCTCAGTTCAAATGTTTCTACTAACCCTGATGATTACCCTGTACCTACAAAAACATATAACAACTGGAATGGGGCTATGACGGGCGACCAGGTTAAATGGATTCAAGCCGTGCTTTGTCAGCTTGGTTACAATGTTGCAATTGACGGTTCGTTCGGACCGTCAACGGCGGCTCAAGTAAAAAAGTTTCAATCGGATCACGGATTAGAGGCTGACGGGAGTGCAGGCCCCGCCACCCGCGCAAAGCTTAAAGAATGTTGGAATAATAAAAAGAACGGGGTTACGCCTACTCCCACGCCCGACCCGACTCCGACTTTGCCCAATCCCGATGATTACCCTGTACCCACAAAAACATATAATAATTGGAACGGGGCTATGAAAGGCGATCAGGTTAAATGGATTCAAGCCGTGCTCTGTCAGCTTGGATATTCTGTTACGGTAGACGGATCTTTCGGACCTGCGACGGCAGAACAGATGAAAAAATTTCAGTCCGATAACGGCTTAGAGGTTGACGGAAGTGCAGGCCCTGCCACTCGAGCAAAACTTAAAGAGTGCTGGAACAAGAAAAAATACGGTTCTGCGCAAATTTCGTTCAGCACTGATTATCTTGAACTCGGACTTACGGGCAATAATACAAAAACTGTAACAGGCAAGATCTCGGGCTGGTACGCACATTGGCAAAATGACTGGGATCCTAAATTCGTGGCGATTCAGCGAACCCAAAATAATAATGAGTTTTCTTGGACTATAACTGCCCGTACCGTCGGTGTCACCGAAATGGTGTTGAAAGCACAGGATGAAAGTGAAAATACGATTGTTGAGAAAAAATTGACAATAGCTGTTGAATGTAACCATTCGGGCGGTGTGGAAATAAGAAATCAATCAAACGCCACCTGCAGTCAACCCGGGTATACAGGAGATACATACTGCTCGGTTTGCGGTGAATTGCTTATTACCGGAACTTTGACCCCGATGCCGGAACATAACTATATTCGCACGGTTATGTCTGCAACCCAAACGGATTTTGGGTATACTGAATATACCTGTTCGGCGTGCGGAGACTCATTTAGAGATGACTATAATTATTTAATAACCTACAATGCCAACGGCGGCGTCGGCGCACCACAATCGCAAATAAGAAACGAGGGAGAAACGGTCCAGCTGTCAGGTCAAAGACCGACAAGGGATGGCTATACTTTTATTTGTTGGAGTACAAACCAAAATGCAACATATGAAACCGTTTCCTCGTTGATCGATGACAGTTATTATCCGTCTGTAGATTATAGCAGTGATAATATATTAAACCTGTATGCGGTTTGGAAAGCAAATTCATACACAATTTCTTATAACGGTAATGGTGGTATTAATGTTCCGGCATCACAGGAAAAATACCACGGAACTGATATAACAGTAAGTTCCGGTATACCTGTCAAAGAATATACGGTTACATATGACGCAAACGGCGGAACGGTTGCTGACACAGTTAAAACAGTTAATTGTTCCTTTAAAAATTGGCTTTGTGACTATGACGGGAATACATACTGCCCGGGAGCAAACCTTTCTGTTAATGCTAACGCAGTAATGACAGCATTATGGGAAAATCCGATGGCAGGGGTTCTTGCAGTGCCTACCAAACAAAACTGTGTTTTTCTTGGCTGGTTTACCGAAAAAGAAGGTGGAGAGCAGGTAACAGATGCGTATAAAATATCGGGGAACACTACAATTTATGCTCATTGGCAAGCCGAGCCGGCGACGGACAATCCGTACAAGATTGTTGTTGAAAGCAAAAAGGTCATAATCAACAATGTTGATAAGGATGAGGTGACCGTTTTCTTCACATTGCAGAATATGCCTAAAATAAAATCTTTTGCTATTTCAAATTTGAAATACAACAGTGATGTTTTAGAATTGCTATCTTTTAATTGGAGTATTGACGGGGTTTTGAAAAGCTGGAACGGTTCAAAGGGCGCGTTTACAAGTGATACCGATTGTGATTTTAACGGGAATATAGTAAAGTTGACCTTTAAGATTAAGAGTGGAATCGAAAATTATGTGGGGCAATATACTATATCGTGTGAATTTTCAGCAAGGCAGGCGGACGGTACTGTAGTTAAACCAAAGGTTGTTCCCGGGATTATTATAATTGAAGATGTGATGGTGGGAGATTTGGATG
>CAVALG010000144.1:0-6200 GCA_963589585.1 Roseburia sp. AF12-17LB | reverse complement strand
GTTACTCATAGTGCATTCCTTATTTTTTCTTTATCAGTTCGTTAAACATATCTTCAACGGTAAAAATATCTTTATTAATTTTAAAGCCTTTTTCATTAAGCGCAACGGCTATTTTAGTCATTTCTGGCACATCAAGTCCGATTTTTATAATGTTTTCGGCATCCGAAAACACATCTTTAACCGTTCCCAATTTATAAATTCCACCCTTGTTTAAAACAAGCAATCTATCACAAATCTGTGACATATCTTCCATACTGTGCGATACGATTATTACAAGACTGCCGGTTCTGTCACGGTAATCTTTAACCATTTTTAAAACCGCCGATTTTCCTATAGGGTCAAGGCCTGCGGTTGGTTCGTCGAGAATTAAACACTCAGGCTCCATAGAAATTATGCCGGCAATAGCGCAACGGCGCTTTTCGCCGCCAGAAAGGTCAAACGGAGATTTTTGAAATAAATCGGTTTTAAGTCCAACTATATCCGCGCTCTTTAAAACTCTTTCATTAATTTCTTCGTCTGTAAGTCCCATATTTGACGGACCGAAAGCAATATCTTTATAAACGGTTTCTTCAAATAATTGATATTCGGGATATTGAAAAACCAAGCCTACCCTAAAACGAATTTTCTTTATTTCTTTTGGTTTTTCCCAAATATCCGTACCGTCCAAAAGCACTGTACCCGAAGTTGGCTTATAAAGTCCGTTAAGGCACTGCACCAGGGTTGACTTACCCGACCCGGTATGCCCTATTATGCCTATGATTTCACCCTTTTCAAATCCGAATGAAATATTTTTAAGGGCGCAAACTTCGGCAGCACCCGTTTTGTAACTGTATGAAAGATCTTTAACCTCTAAAAATGCCAACTTTATTCCCCCGAAAACGCTTTGATTATGCCCGAAACACATTCGTCTGCGGTTAAAATTTCGCCCGATATATTAACACCTGCGGCATTGAGTTTTTGCGCAAGTTCCGCCACCTGCGGAATGGCCAAACCAAGTTCATTTAAACGGCGTGAATGTGAGAATACATCACGAGGTGTGCCGTCCAACTCTACTTTTCCGTTGTTTAAAACCACAATTCTATCGGCTAATGCAGCTTCATTCATATAATGAGTTATTAAAATAATTGTTATACCCTTTTCACGGCACAATTTAATAAGCGTCGATATAACATCTTTTCTGCCCTGTGGGTCAAGCATTGCGGTAGGCTCGTCCAAAACTATGCATTGCGGTTCCATTGCGATAACACCTGCAATGGCAACGCGCTGTTTTTGACCGCCCGATAAATTATACGGTGAAGATTTTCTGTACTCGTACATTCCAACAGATTTTAAAGCTGCGTCAACCCGTTCCCGCATTTCGGCAGGCGGAATGCCTATGTTTTCAAGACCGAAAGCAACATCTTCTTCAACAATTGAGGCAACTATCTGGTTATCGGGATTTTGGAAAATCATACCTACGGTCTTTTTTACGTCAATTTCATGAGCTTCATCGTCGGTCAACATTCCGGCAACTTCAACAGTGCCTGTTGTTGGTTTATTAAGCCCGTTAAGCAATTTTGCAAGAGTTGATTTTCCCGAACCGTTATGCCCCAAAACAGCAACAAAGCTTCCCTTTTCAAAATCGATGGAAATACCCTTTAAAACAGAAAAGACACGGTCTTCATTTTCATATTCATATGTTAAATCTCTGATTTTTATAATACTATCCATACAGTCACCAATTATTGTTCAAAACGCATTAAATGTGCCATACTGTTGTATTTCCGCAGGGCAAGACAATGTTTTTATCGGTTATTTTTAAGCCGATTTCATCGGTTGAAATCGTGCCGCCTCTGCCTTTTACAACACATTCTCCGACTAAGTAATTAAGTATTGTCGGCGATATTCCCGCGGTATATGTATTAAGCAGGAAAAAACGCGCATCGTCGCTCAGCACTTCGGAAATTTCAGTAAGCAAGCCAAAAATGTGCTGTTCAAGTTTCCACACTTCACCGTCCGGCCCACGCCCGTATGACGGAGGGTCCATTACTATACCGTCATACTTATTTCCGCGTCTGATTTCCCGTTCCACGAACTTTACACAGTCATCAACCAGCCACCTTACAGGTCGGTCTTTAACACCACTTGCAGCGGCGTTTTCTTTTGCCCATTGAACCATACCTTTAGAAGCGTCAACATGCGTAACGGCAGCACCCGCTTTAAGACAGGCTGCCGTTGCTCCGCCCGTGTATGAAAACAGGTTTAAAATTTTAAGCGGACGGCAACTATTTTTAATAAATTCGGTCATTAAGTCCCAATTTACCGCCTGTTCGGGAAATAATCCTGTGTGCTTAAAGCCCATAGGTTTTAAGTTAAAAGTTAGATTGCGGTACTTAATGCTCCAAACATCCGGCACAGGACGAAGCTTTTCCCAATATCCTCCGCCCTTATCCGAGCGATGGTAAACCGCGTGCGCCTTTTTCCACATTGGGTTTTTTCGCGGAAAATTCCAAATAGCCTGCGGCTCGGGGCGGATAAGAATAATCTCTCCCCATCTTTCAAGTTTTTCACCGTTTGAAGCGTCAATCAATTCGTAGTCATTAAAATCTTCAGAAAATCTCATTTATCCTTAATTCTTTCCTCTATTACATTTGCAACCGATTTGGCAAGGCGGTTGATAAGATGTACATCTTCACCCTCAATCATTACCCTGATTAACGGTTCTGTTCCCGAAGGTCTTACTAGTATGCGGCCGTTATCGCCAAGTTCTTTTTCAACACCTGTAATGGCAGAAACAATATCATTGTCAGATTTTAGAAACGGTTTTTGCGATGAGGAAGCAGTAATGTTTACCATTACCTGCGGATATGATGTCATTACGCCTGATATTTCGGATGCCGATTTCTTTTTACGCGCCATAATTGAGGCAAACTGCAACGCAGACAATTGCCCATCGCCCGTTGTAACAAATCTCTTGAATATAATATGCCCCGATTGCTCGCCGCCTATAGCATAATCTTTTTTCAGCATTTCTTCCAATACATAACGGTCACCAACGGTAGTAACCGCAACATCAATGCCGTTTTCTTTTGCAAATTTTTTGAACCCGATATTGGTCATAACCGTTACAACCGCCGTATTATTTGTAAGTGAGCCGTTTTCCTTCATATCCGCGGCAAAAACCGCAATCAGTTTATCGCCGTCAATGAGCCCACCGTTTTCGTCAACAGCCAAGCACCTGTCAGCGTCACCGTCAAAAGCAAATCCGACGTCTATATCATTGCCGTTTACAAAATCGGTAAGTTGGTCAAGATGTGTGGAACCGCAATCAAAATTTATATTTACTCCATTTGGCTGGCAAGAAAGCATATGACATTCTGCACCCAGCGAGGTAAACAGTTTTTTTGCTGTAATCGACGCGCTTCCGTTAGCGCAATCAAGCGCAATTTTAAGCCCATCAAGGCGTACATCTACAGTAGATGCAAGGTGAGAAATGTAATCGTCAACATAATCGGGGCGGCGGAACACGCTGCCAACCTCGCCGCCGACAGCAGCAGGAATGGACGAGAGTTTATTAAATATAACATCTTCAATTTCATTCTCAATTGCATCGGGCAATTTATATCCGTTTGAATCAAAAATCTTTATCCCGTTATATTCGCACGGATTATGTGAAGCGGATATCATTATTCCTGCGTCAAATCCCTTTTCTTTTGTAAGGTAAGCAATCGCAGGGGTAGGAATATAGCCTACAAGCACAACATCCGCACCAACAGAACAAAGTCCTGCGGCAAGCGCCATTTCAAGCATATTTGTTGAAACGCGTGTATCTCCCCCTATTAAAATTTTAGGTTTTGTTTCTTCGCGCTTTGTAAGCACATAAGCTGCGGCGCGCCCTATATTCATTGCAAGTTCGCAGGTAAGTTCTGAATTTGCAACACCTCTTACGCCGTCTGTACCAAATAATTTCCCCATAAAATACACTCCTAATTTATGTTTTAAAATTTTAAAAAATCGGCGTTTGAACATTATCAGGCAGTTTAATTCCCAAATGATGATACGCAGCACGCGTAACGCATCTGCCGCGATTTGTTCGCGCCAAAAAGCCGATCTGCATAAGATACGGCTCATATACATCTTCAATAGTTACCGATTCTTCACCGATAGCCGCCGCAAGCGTTTCCAATCCTACCGGGCCGCCGTTGTATGTTTTAATTATTGTAGTAAGCATTAAACGGTCAAAATCATCTAATCCCAATTCGTCAATTTCAAATCTTTGGAGCGCGGACATCGCAACCGATTCGGTAATTTCACCGTTAAACTCAACTTGTGCTATATCGCGCACACGTTTTAAAAGTCTGTTGGCAATTCGCGGAGTTCCCCGCGAACGCGAGCCGATTTCAAGTGCACCCGCTTTGTCAATAGGTACTCCCAAAATACCCGCCGAGCGGATTATAATTTCTGACAATTGCTCGGGCGTGTACATTTCAAGACGCATAAGCACTCCGAAACGATCACGCAGCGGGGCTGAAATCTGCCCCGAGCGCGTAGTAGCACCGATGAGTGTAAAATTCTTCAAATCAAGCCGTATAGACCTTGCGGATGGTCCCTTGCCGATAAAAATATCAATTTCTCTGTCCTCCATTGCAGGATAAAGAATTTCTTCTACCGCGCGTGAAAGTCTGTGAATTTCGTCAATAAAAAGCACATCGCCATCTTCAAGTCCCGTAAGGAAAGAAACCAAATCCTTTTGCGATTCAATTGCCGGACCGGATGTTATTCGAATATTAACGCCCATTTCGTTTGCTATAATTCCCGCAAGCGTGGTCTTGCCGAGTCCGGGAGGACCGTACAATAACACATGGTCAAGCGGCTCTCCGCGTTGGAGGGCGGCTTTTATATATATCTTTAAATTTTCTTTTACCTTGTCCTGACCTATGTATTCATCAATGTGCTGCGGCCTTAACGAAAGTTCTACTTCACGGTCGTTTTCGGTATACTGTGGATCAAGGTATCTGTTTTCAAAATCGTTGGTTTCAATCATAATTTACCTCGTCATAGATTTTAAAGCCGATTTAATCAGTTCTTCAACCGAAAGCGACTGATCAAGCCTACTTACTGCGAGCGCAGCCTCACTTTGTGTACACCCGAGCGCTACAAGCCCCTCAATAGCTTCGGCAACATTTGAGAAGGATGCGGCGTTGCCTACAGAAGCAACTTCTTCGGAAACAATGTTTGCTCCGCCGAGTTTATCTTTAAGTTCCAAAACTATCCTCTGTGCTGTTTTAGAACCTATTCCGCTTACCGCAGTTAAAGCCTTATAATCGCCCGACGCAATAAATAACGCGATTTTTTCGGGGGTGAATTCCGACAAAATTGCAATTCCGGTTTTAGCACCGACGCTGTTTACCGATGTAAGCAATTTAAAAAGTTCAAGTTCTTCTTTTGTTGCAAAAGCGTAAAGATCCATTGCATCTTCCCTTACGGAAAAGAATGTATACACAAAAACCTCAGCGCCTTTTTGCGTAAATTTATTAACTGTACAAGACGAAGCGGTACAGAAAAAGCCTATTCCGCCGCATTCTATCACCATATAGTTAGCGCCGATTTCAATTAATTTACCTTTTAATGAATAAATCATACTTCACCCTTCTCCTTTAATCGTCCAAGCAGCGAGCCTGTTACATGTCCATGACATATAGCCAGCGCCAAAGCATCGGCAGTGTCATCGGGTTTTGGGGGCTTTGCAAGCCCTAACATATTTCGCGTCATCTCTATTATTTGTGATTTTTCCGCTCTTCCGTAACCGGAAATTGACTGTTTTACCTGCAACGGAGTGTATTCGTAAATCGGCACGCTGTTTCTTTCTGCGGAAAGCAGTATAACGCCCCTCGCTTCCGCTACATCAATAGCGGTGGTTGTGTTAGTATTAAAATATAGTTTTTCCACCGAGACAGCGTCAACTTTAAATTTTGAAAATATCTCGTTCATTCCGTCATAAATCTCATTAAGCCGCTGTGGAAACGGTTTGCCCGCAGGTGTCGTTATTGCACCGAAAGAAATGGGCGCAAATTTATACCCGTTATATTCCACAATACCGAATCCCACAATGGCATATCCGGGATCTATCCCCAAAATTAACATAATTGCCTCACTGTAAATTAATTTCATATGATTATATCATACAATTACAAATTTAGCAATGAGATAACCGCAAAAAT
>CAVALG010000143.1:0-14774 GCA_963589585.1 Roseburia sp. AF12-17LB | reverse complement strand
CAAGGGTTACATACCCCTCGTCGGTTTCGGGCTGCATATCAATAAGGTCAAATATACGTCCGGCACCGGCAGTACCCATAACTACTGCGTTTATCTGTCCCGATACCTGCGAAACATTGCCCGAAAACTGCTTGGTCATATTAAGGAACGGCACTACAATACTTATACCGAACGCCATACCCGATATTGATACATTGGTTGCGCCCGACGCAATAAATATACCGCCTGCAAGCGCAACAATTACATAAAGCACATTACCGATGTTATTAAGTATCGGCATTAAAATGTTGGCGTATTTGTTTGCAAGCTGCGAGTTATTGTAAAGTTCCTCGTTAAGCCTGTCAAATCCGTCTTTGGCGGCGCCCTCGTGGCAAAATACCTTTATTACCTTTTGCCCGTTCATCATTTCTTCAACATATCCCTCAACCTTTGCAATCGACCTCTGCTGACCGATAAAGAATTTTGAGGAATTGCCGCCCACATGCTTGGTTACAAACACCATTATAATAACTCCGCCGACAACTATAAGCGTCATCCACAGGCTGAAATAAAGCATAACGCACAGCACCGTAAGTATTATTACAACAGAGGAAAGCAGGCTCGGCAAACTTTGCGAAACCAGCTGGCGCATAGCGTCAATATCGTTGGTGTAATAACTCATTATATCGCCGTGGCTGTTTGTATCAAAGAATTTTACGGGCAGTTTTTGCATACCGCCGAACATCTTTATACGCATTTTGTTTAAAAATCCCTGCGTCAGAACCGCCATCATTCGGGTATAGATAAACCCTAAAATGATAGAGCCTAAATAAAGCAGCGCAAGTATGGCAACAAAATATACTATCTTGCCCGAAACATCTCCCCAGGTTTGCTTTTTGGAAACGGCTTGCTCGATAAGGTTGATTATATTCTGCATAAACAGCGCAGGCACAGCCGAGACAACCGCGTTGCCGATTATTGCAATTACAACTATCGGCATAGCGACGGGGTAGAACTTAAAAAGCGATTTTATAAGCCTGCCGAAGGTGCCTTTTTGCAGCTTTGCACCGGCAGGGGCTTTCATTTTTGTATTATTCTTCATCTGTAACACCTGCCTTGTTTTGAGATTCGTAAACATCGCGGTATATTTCGTTTTCGGCAAGCAGTTCGCTGTGCGTGCCTACGGCGTTTATCTTACCGTCGTCCAGAACCACTATACGGTCTGCCGATTCAACCGAAGATATGCGCTGCGCTATTATTATCTTGGTTGTTTCGGGAATGTAAGAAGCAAATGCCGCGCGTATCATAGCGTCGGTCTTGGTATCAACCGCACTGGTCGAATCGTCAAGTATCAGCACTTTGGGCTTTTTAAGCAGAGCCCTTGCAATGCAAAGCCGTTGTTTCTGGCCGCCCGAAACATTGGTGCCGCCCTGCTCGATATGGGTGTTGTACCCATCTGGGAATGACTCCACAAAATCGTCGGCAGCCGCCATTTTGCATGCCTCGCGCAGTTCTTCATCGGTCGCGTCGGGGTTGCCCCAGCGCAGATTTTCGGCTATCGTACCCGAAAACAATTCGTTTTTCTGCAATACCACCGCAACTGCGTTCCTAAGCGCCCCTATATCGTAGTTTTTAACATTCGTGCCGCCCACTTTTACCGAGCCCTCGGTTACATCGTAAAGCCGCGGTATAAGCTGCACAAGCGACGATTTGGAAGAACCCGTTCCGCCGATTATGCCTATTGTTTCGCCCGATTTAATGTGTAAATCAACACCTTCAAGCGCGCATTTTTCGGCATTTTCGGAATATTTAAACGATACATTGTCAAAATCTATGCTGCCGTCACGCACCTGCATAACGGGGTTTTCGGGCTCGCTTATGGTCGGCTTTTCGTCAAGCACTTCAACTATTCTTTCAGCCGATTCAACCGACATTGTTATCATAACAAATACCATTGAAATCATCATTATGCTTGCCAGTATCTGAAAACCGTAGGTCACCATAGCCGAAAGTTGACCAACGCCCATTGAACCCGTGGTTAATATGATTTTTGAGCCGAAAAGCAGCACAAGCACCATATTAAGATATATGCAAAGCTGAAGTATCGGGCTGTTAAGGGCGATTATCTTTTCAGCCCTTGTAAAGTCGGTGCATACATCGTTTGAAGCCGCCGTAAATTTATCGGTTTCGTACCCCTCGCGCACAAAGGATTTTACAACGCGCATACCGCGCACATTTTCCTGTACCGTTTCGTTCAAACGGTCATACTTTTTAAATGCGCGGCGGAATATCGGCATTACTTTGCGTATAAGCCATATAAACGCAAGGGCAAGCAGCGGCAAGAGCAGCACATATATAAGCGCAAGTTTACCGCCCATAACTACCGCCATTGTAAACGAGAATATTACCATAAGCGGCGCTCTTACCGCCATTCTTATAATCATCATATACGCCATTTGAACATTGGTTATATCGGTAGTCAAACGGGTAACGAGCGACGGGGTAGAGAATTTATCAATATTCTTAAAGGAAAAATCCTGCACCTTGTAAAAAACATCGTGCCTTATATTTTTCGCAAAACCGCAGGACGCTTTTGAAGCGGTTGACCCTGCAAGCGCGCCGAATAGCAGCGAAAACATTGCCATTAATACAAGCACGCCGCCGAATTTTGCGGTTTCCGCTATGGAACATCCGCCTTCTATCTTTTCAATGAGCTTGGCTATAACAAAGGGGATTGTACATTCAAGAAACACTTCGCCCACTATGAATATAGGGGTAAGTATTGATGCTTTTTTGTATTCCCTTATGCAGCCCATAAGCCTTTTCATCATTTTTATCATATGTCGTGACACCTCTCGATTTCGTCAACATCTACACTGAAATTTTTAAGCAGCAGCTTTAAAAGCGCGGTAAATGCAACTTCCGCTTCGGGGTCAAGCCCGCTTACAAGCTGCTGCTCGGCAATATCCATCGCCTCATTTATCCGGTGGGTCATATCTCTGCCGTAGTCGGTAAGCGCCAACCGCTTATAGCGCTTATCGTCACCTGATTCTTTGGTTATAAACCCGTTCTTCTCTAAATTTGCTATTATAGCGCTGGTTGTTGAAGCGCAGAGCCTCATCCTCTGTTCAACATCGTTCTGGTAAGTAGGCGTGTCACCGCGTTTGGCAATAAACTGCAACACACGCGACTGCGGCGGCGTAAGCCCCGTATCCTCTAACTGTTCGCTTACCGTACGCCCGAATGAGCGCGAGAGAACATTAAGGTAAAATCCGTTTTTTCGGCTCCCGTTTTCCAATGTATCACCCCCCGAAAAAATCACATAAAGGTATTTTGCTAACTTTATATTTCGTGCACGAACTATTTTAACACCCTGCATTTTAAATGTCAATGCAAAAAATGATTAAAATTTAATTAAGATTATCTGTTGTTTTATGCACTTTTTTCGCTCCGTGCTCTGCAATGCGCTTAAAATCATTGACTTTTTACCGTCTTAAATCTATAATTGATTATGTATATATTTTATTAAATACGGAGGCGGTAAGAATGAAAACAAATATAGAAACAAAATGCATTCAGGGCGGTTACACCCCCAAAAACGGCGAGCCGCGCCAGATACCCATTATCCAAAGCACTACCTTTAAGTATGACACAATTGAGGATATGGGCGCACTTTTTGACCTTAAAGCAAGCGGATATTTTTATTCAAGGCTGCAAAACCCGACTAACGATTTTGTTGCCGCAAAAATATGCGAACTTGAGTGCGGCGCTGCCGCAATGCTTACTTCATCGGGTCAGGCGGCTAACTTTTTAAGCGTTTTCAACATTGCTTCCTGCGGCGACCATGTAATAGCGTCGTCCGAAATATACGGCGGTACATACAACCTTTTTGCCGTTACAATGAAGAAAATGGGCATTGATTTTACATTTGTTTCACCCTCGGCAAGTATAGAGGAACTTAACGCCGCTTTTAAAGATAATACCAAAGCCGTGTTCGGCGAAACGGTGGCTAACCCGTCGCTTACTGTTCTTGATATAGAAAAATTTGCGTCTGCCGCCCACGCTCACGGCGTTCCGCTTATAATGGACAACACCTTTGCAACGCCCGTAAACTGCCGCCCGTTTGAATGGGGTGCGGATATTGTAACCCATTCAACAACCAAATATTTAGACGGTCACGGCGCAACCGTCGGCGGCTGCATTGTTGACAGCGGCAATTTTGACTGGACAAAATACCCCGATAAATTCCCGGGGCTTTGCGAGCCGGATGACAGTTACCACGGCGTTGTATATACCGACTCTTTCGGGATAGGCGGCGCATACATAACCAAGGCTACCGCGCAGCTTATGCGTGATTTCGGCGCAATACAGTCGCCCCAAAACGCATACTATATCAATTTAGGACTTGAAAGCCTTGCCGTAAGAATGGAAAGGCATTGCAAAAACGCCGAAAAAGTTGCGCGCTTTTTAAAAGACGACCCGCGCGTTGCGTGGGTAAGTTACCCCCGTCTTGAAGGCGATAAAAATTATGACCTTGCAAAGAAATACCTGCCCGACGGCGTTTGCGGCGTTATAAGTTTCGGCGTAAAGGGCGGCAGAGCCGCAGCCGAAAAATTTATGCGCAGCCTTAAACTTATAGCAATCGAAACCCATGTTGCCGACGCGCGCAGCTGCTGCCTACACCCGGCCTCCACCACCCACAGGCAGATGACCGATGAGGAACTTTTAAACGCAGGCATAAGCGCCGACCTTATACGCGTGTCGATAGGTCTTGAAAATGCCGACGATTTGATAAACGATATTAAAAACGCCCTTGCCGCCGCGCAGGCAGACGGCGAATAATAAGCGCGGTACGCAATAATCGCAATAATTTAAAGGGAGTGCGGAAATGCCGATTAAAATACCAAACCGACTGCCGGCTTTTAAAACATTAACCGAAGAAAATATTTTTGTAATGACCGAAACGAGGGCTGTAAAGCAGGATATTCGTCCGCTGCAAATTCTCGTTTTAAACCTTATGCCCACAAAAATAGATACCGAAACCCAGTTGGTGCGCTTGCTCGGCAATACACCCCTGCAGGTGGAAATCGAATTTATATACACAAAAAGCCACCGCTCAAAAAATACGCCTATTGAGCATCTTTTGGCGTTTTACAAAACATTTGACGAGGTGCGCGGCCGTAATTTTGACGGTTTGGTGATAACGGGCGCGCCCGTGGAACTTATGCCGTTTGAAGAGGTTGAGTATTGGGACGAACTTTGTGAGATAATGGAGTGGTCAAAAACTCATATCCACAGCACATTCCACATTTGCTGGGGCGCACAGGCGGCGCTTTATTACCACTACGGCATACCCAAACATACAATGGATAAAAAACTGTTCGGCGTGTTTGAACATACCGTCACACACCCGAATTCAATCCTTTTCAGAGGTATGGACGATGTGTTCTATGTTCCCCATTCACGGCATACTACGGTCAGCGCCGAGGATATAAAGGCGGTGCCTGAACTTAAAATTCTTGCCGTATCGCCTGAGGCGGGCGTTTACGCCGTATCGACCGATGAGGGCAGACAGATTTTTATAACCGGACATTCGGAATATGACCGCAACACTTTATTAAACGAGTACCTGCGCGATAAAAGCGCAGGCAAGGACATAGCCGTTCCCGAGAATTATTTTCCGAACAACGACCCTACGCGCAAACCCTGCGTAAAGTGGCGCTCGCACGCTAACCTGCTGTATTCAAATTGGCTTAACTACTTCCTGTACCAGACTACGCCGTATGATTTGAACGAGATAAACAAAGATCGAAATAAGGGAGACGGCGCGAATGTATAAAAGATGGTGCTTTGCCGACGCTGATAAAGAGTATGCTAAAGACCTTGCCGCAGAATGTGATATTTCTCCGCTTACGGCGCTTATACTGCTCTCGCGCGGATACGGCGACCCGTTTGAAATTGAGGAATTTATTTCGGACGAAATTATGCTTGACAGCCCCTTTGCGCTTGACGGTATGGATAAAGCGGCTGATAAAATAAACGAGTATATAGGAGCCGGCAAAAAGATTGCCGTATACGGCGACTATGACTGCGACGGTGTTACAGCCACTGCAATTATGTTCCGTTACCTTTGCGGCAGAGGTGCCGACGCGGTTTATTTAATACCTGACCGCGAGGCTGACGGATACGGGCTTAATAAATCAAAAATAGATATGCTGGCGCAAATGGGCGCCGAACTTATAATAACAGTGGATAACGGCATAGCCGCAACAGAGGAAGTGGCTTATGCAAATTCCCTTGGTATGGAGGTAGTGGTAACAGACCACCATTTGCCCAAAGACGAACTCCCCGAAGCCGCTGCGGTGGTTGACCCGTACCTGTGCGGCGATGAGGTTTTTAAAGGACTTTCGGGGGCAGGCGTCGCCTTTAAGGTTATATGTGCCGCAGAGGACGCTGCGCCCGAGGAACTTATTTACGACTATGCCGACCTTGTTGCGCTTGGCACAATTGCCGATGTGATGCCCCTGTGCCGCGAGAACCGCTCGTTCGTCCGTATAGGGCTTGAAATGATAAACAGCGAGCCGTCGGTTGGGATAGCCGCGCTTATAAAGGGTGCGGGGCTTAAAGGTGAATTAACCTCTACAGATGTTGCTTTCGGGCTTGCGCCGCGTATAAACGCCGCAGGCAGAATGGGCAGTGCCGACCGTGCCGAGCAATTGCTGCTTACTAACGAACCCGAAGAGGCTGAACTGCTTGCAGCCGAGATATGCGCCGCAAATACCGAACGCCGCGAAACCGAGCAGAAAATTTTCGCCGAGGCGTGCATAACCATAGAGCGCGGCGTAATGCAGCACAACAGGGTAATAGTTGTGGGCGGCGAGGGTTGGCACCCCGGCGTAATAGGCATAGTTGCCGCAAAACTTACCGAACGGTACGGCAGACCCTGCATAGTTCTAAGCGGCAACGGCGAGGAATACCACGGTTCGGGCAGAAGTATAGAGGGGTTTTCGCTGTTTGAAGCGCTTACCTACGCCGCCGAAACCACCGAAAAATTCGGAGGTCACAGTATGGCGGCGGGCGTCACGCTGAAACGCGAAAACATTTCCGCGTTCAGAAATATGCTTAACGAGTTCGCAAGTATGCGCGAAATGCCGTTTCCTGCATTGCATATAGATTGCAGGTTAAAACCTGCCGCCTTGTCGGTTGAAATGGCTAACGAAATATCTACGCTTGAACCTTTCGGCACGGGCAACCCCGTTCCGGTGTTTGCCGTTATGAATGTTAAACTTACCGAAATTAACCCCATAGGCGGCGGCAAGCATTTGCGGCTGGCTTTTGAAAGGGACGGCGTGCGTTTTACCGCGCTGCTTTTCGGCTGTACGGCTGAAGATTTTCCCTATTTTGTAAACAATACGCTTGATATTGTTGTTACATTGGAAGAAAATATTTTCAATGGGAATATAGGCGTTTCGGTTAAAATAAAGGATATACGGAAAAGCGGAATTGACGCGGATCGGTTTGAAAGCGAACTTAAACTTTACGAACGCTACAAAATGGGCGAAGCGACCGCCGAAGACGCAGCTGCACTGCTGCCCGACCGCACACAACTCGGTATGGTTTACAGCGCAATAAAGACTTTTTCCACCGTTAATGAAGAACGGCTTACCGCGCTGCTCTGCCAAAAAGTACCCTACGCTATGATGATGGTGTGTACCGAAATATTAAACGACCTCGGTTTTTGTAAAAACACCTTGTCACACGGGCGCCGTATTTTCACAATAACGCCGTCCGCCCCAAAAAACGATATGAAAAACTCTTTGGTGCTTGCAAAACTGAAGAGCAAAGCAGGTGTAAAATGATGGATGCAACCCTTGAAAGTTGCCGCAAAAAAATAACGGAACTGTTAGACGAACAAAAAGGAAATTACGACCGCGACGGGATAATGCGCGCCTTGGAACTGTGCCATACCGCGCACGGCAGCCAAAAACGCCTGTCGGGTGAACCGTACTTTATACACCCGTTCTCGGTTGCGTGCATAATAATCAAAATGGGCCTTGACAGCGAAGCTATAGAGGCGGCGCTTCTGCATGATGTAATAGAAGATACCGATGTTACCGCCGAAACTTTAAATAAGCAGTTCGGCAAAGGGGTTACAATGCTTGTTGACGGGGTAACAAAACTCGGTAAAATCCCTTACTCAACGCACGAGCAGCAGCAGGCGGAAAATGTGCGCAAAATGTTTATTGCAATGGCGGAGGATATCCGCGTTATAATAATCAAATTGGCTGACCGGCTGCACAATATGCGCACAATAGACTTTATGCCGGAGCAAAAACGGCGCGATAAATCGCGCGAAACGCTTGAAATATACGCTCCCATTGCGCACCGTTTGGGTATCCGCGCCGTGAAAGAGGAACTTGAAGATTTGGCAATTGCCCACCTTGACCCCGTAGCATATAAGGAAATTGAGGAACTGCTTGATTCCAAAAAAACCTACCGCGAACAGTTTCTTAAAGATATACAGGAGCGCATCCGCCGCCGCGTTACGGAATTTGTTCCCGACATTTATATAGAAGGGCGCGTTAAATCTATACACGGGATATACCGCAAAATGTATATCCAGGGAAAATCGTTTGACGAAATTTATGATATTTACGCCGTGCGCATTATAACCGACACGGTTAATAATTGCTACAACATTCTGGGTGTTATGCACGATATGTTCCGTCCGATACCCGGCAGATTCAAGGATTACATTTCAACCCCTAAACCGAATATGTACCAGTCGCTCCATACAACCGTAATAGGCAGGGAGGGTATCCCGTTTGAAATACAGATCAGAACCTGGGATATGCACCACACGGCCGAATACGGTATAGCCGCGCACTGGAAGTATAAAGAGGGCATAAACAGGAACGACGCCAAACTTGAAGAACGCCTTAAATGGATACGACAAATTCTTGAAAACCAGAAAGATGCCGATACCGATGATGATATTGTGCAGACCATTAAAACCGATTTAAATCAGGAGGATGTTTTTGCCGTAACCCCGAAAGGCGATGTTATAAACCTGCCCGCAGGCTCTACGGTTATTGACTTTGCGTATGCCATACACAGCGCGGTAGGCGCCAAAATGGTAGGCGCAAAGGCGGACGGCAAGATAGTTCAGCTTAACCATGTTATAAAAACAGGCGAAATAATAGAGATATTAACAACCCAGCAGCAGGGTCACGGACCGAGCCGCGACTGGATGACGATTGCCAAAACAAGTCAGGCGCGCAGTAAAATACGCGCGTGGTTTAAAAAGGAGCGCCGCCCCGAAAATATCGAAAACGGCAAGGCGGAACTTGACCGCGAATTTTCAAGAAACCGTATTCGCTTATCGGACGAAGAATATAAAGATTTTGTGCTTGAAATAGCAAAACGCCAGCGCTTTGAAACGGCGGATGATTTTTATGCCGCAATAGGCTACGGTGGTATCTCGCTTACTAAAATTATGGCGCGCGTTAAGGAGGAATACCTTAACCGCAAAAAGGCGGAAGAGGCCGTAAATCCCGACAATTATATAACCGAACACCACAGCACCAAATCGCAGGAAGGCGTTATTGTTGAGGGTGTGGATAACTGCCTTGTTAAACTTTCGCGCTGCTGCGCCCCCTTGCCGGGCGACCCGATAATCGGCTTTATTACGCGCGGCCACGGCGTTTCTATCCATAAACGGGACTGCAATAATGTACCGCGCAATTTACAGGACTGCGAAGAACCCGAACGCTGGATACCCGCATATTGGGACAGGCAGCACAGCAAGCGCTTTAAATCCACATTAACCATAATTGCGGACGACAGGGACGGGCTTGTAGCAGATATAACCACGCTGCTTGCAAATATGCGCGTTAATATGCACCGCTTTAACGCGCGCGAACTTAAGGGCGGCAACGCCGAAGTAACCGTAACCGTAAGTATTGAAAGTATCGAGCATCTGCATACCATATGCGCAAGGCTTGAAAAAATAAACGGCGTTTTCTCGGTTGACAGAAGAAATCAATAAAAGGGGCGATAGCGTGCAAATAATAATACAAAGGGTGGATTCCGCCGCCGTAACGGTTGAAGGCAGTGTCTGCGGAAAAATAGGCAAGGGCTTGTTTATACTTGTGGGTGTGTTTGCGGACGATACGGAAGCGGACGCCGAAATCTTAGCCCAAAAAGCCGCCAAACTGCGCGTGTTCTGCGATGAGAACGATAAAATGAACCTTTCGCTGCTTGATATGGGGTATGACGCGCTGGCGGTTTCCAATTTTACGCTCTGTGCCGATACCAAAAAGGGCAACCGCCCCTCTTACATCAATGCTATGGAGCCCCAAAAGGCTGATAAACTGTACAATTATTTTATGGATAAACTGCGTGCGGCAGGTGTAAAACGGGTGGAACACGGCGTTTTCGGCGCTGAAATGTTTATAGAAACCCATTTAAACGGTCCCATAACCGTTACGCTTGACAGCAGAATGTGGAGGAAATAAAATGGAAATTGAAGTTTACAGTGTAGGTATGTTACATTCAAACAGTTATGTGCTTACAGAGGGCGATACCGCCGTTTTGATAGATTGCGGTGCTCCGCTGCCCTCACTTGATAAAAGGGTTGCGGAACTCGGTAAAAAATTAAAGGCGATACTGCTTACCCACGGCCACTGTGACCATATCTCGGCGCTTGTGCATTATTCGGAACTTTGCGGAAACGAAGAAGTTTGCGCCGTTATCCATACCGCCGACGCGCCTGCGCTTTCCGACCCCGATTTCGGGCTTAATTCCAAATACGGCAGGTTTTACCCCTTTACCGAATATAAGGGCAAAACCGTAACGGTGCAGGACGGGGATAATCTTTCGTTCGGCAATATAAATATTTCGGTAATCCATACTCCCGGACACACAAAAGGCTCGGTCTGTTATTTAATAGGCAACCGTCTTTTCAGCGGCGATACCCTGTTTAGAGATTCCGTAGGCAGAACCGACCTGCCCGGCGGCAACGGCGAGCAGATGGTATCTTCGCTTAAAAGGCTTGCGGAACTTGACGGTAATATTACCGTCTTCCCCGGTCACGGCGAAAAAACGACAATCGGATACGAAAAACAGAACAACCCGTATATTACTATGGGAATGTAGAAAGCGAAAATTATGTATTTTTCAATAATCGGGCACGATTTTAAATATGAACTTGAAAAGGTTGCAAGGCTTTTTCTGCCGTTTATGAAGTTCGTTTTTATAAACGAAACGCCGCCGTCGGGCAGTGACGCGGTGCTGACTGTGCTTGCAAAAGACGGTGATTTTTTAAAAGCGGAAGTATCGCTTTTAGCGGACGGTAAACGCACCGAAAAATCGGAAACATTGCCTGCTGCGGCAGCGGAAAGGGAAACCGAATTATGCCTTGCAAGGCTTTTGTATGAACTTTTTGCCGATGTTACTGGCTACCGTCCCCCCTGGGGCATACTTACGGGCATCCGCCCCGCAAGGCTGTTATCCCGAATGAGGAACGAATACGGCACGGCGGAAGCCGACCGCCTTTTTAAATCTCAAATGCTTGTAAGCGAGCGTAAATCGGCTCTTTGCTCCGCCTGCCTCAGCCGTGAGGAAAAAATTATAGACGCATCTCTGCCGCGCGCATTCAGTTTGTATATTTCGGTGCCGTTTTGCCCGTCGCGCTGCAAATACTGCTCCTTTGTTTCCCATTCGGTAGAAAGCGCCGAAAAACTTATACCGCAGTATGTGGAACTGCTGATACGAGAACTTGAATACACTGCCGGGGCGGCAAAAGAATTGGGGCTTACCCTGCAAACAGCTTACATAGGCGGCGGAACGCCCACCACACTGTCGGCTGAACAGCTTTCCGCCGTTATGGATACCGTTACGGGTAGGTTTGATACCGCTCATCTTGCCGAATTTACGGTAGAAGCCGGCAGGCCCGACACGGTAACAAGGGAAAAACTTCGTGCAATAAAGCGGTGCGGCGCGACCCGTATAAGCATAAATCCGCAAACAATGAATGATGATGTTCTGCGCCTTGCAGGCAGAAAGCATACCGCCGCAATGACGGTTGAGGCTTTTAACCTTGCGCGCGCCGAGGGGCATAATAATATAAATACCGACCTTATAGCAGGGCTTGAGGGCGATACGCCCGAAAGTTTTAACAATACGCTTACAAAGGTTTTGGAACTTGACCCCGAAAATGTTACCGTACATACGCTGTCGGTCAAACGCGCGTCGGGGCTCGGCAAACAGGGCGAAGTGTTTGACCTTTCGGCAGGTGAAGCGGTGGGCAAAATGACCGACTGTGCCTATGACAGGTTGACAGCGGCAGGCATATTGCCGTATTATATGTACAGGCAGGGCAAAACAGTAGGCAATCTTGAAAATGTCGGTTACGCCAAACCGGGGCTCGAAGGACTCTATAATGTTTATATTATGGATGAAACCCATACTATACTTGCCTGCGGCGCGTCGGCGGTTACCAAACTGCGCCAGCCGAACGGCGACAGTATTGAGCGGATATTCAACTACAAATACCCTTATGAATATATAAACCGTTTTAATGTCGCAATAGAGCGCAAAGCGCAGATAGCCGAATTTTACAAAAAGTTTGACTCTAACCGTGATTAACACTTTGTTGTTGAATTGTTAATATATAAACTGTATAATATAACAGCATACGAAAGGATGGTACTTATGGGAATTTTTGACGAGGCTTTTGATAAAGCAAAGGACACTTTTGAGGTTATAGGCGATAAAACCAACGAGGTCATCTCGGTGGGTAAATTGAAAATGAAGGCGCGCAGCCTTTCTCTTAAACTCGGCACGGATTATGAACAGCTCGGACGCCTGCATTACGCCGTTTTGAGCGGTGCTGAGGTTGACGAAGCAGCCGAAGCGGAACTTAAAACCGCAATAGAGAAAAAGAAAAATGAAATTTCCGAACTTAAAAAAGAAATCGCAAAACAGCAAAACGGCAAAACATGTGCCAAATGCGGCAAAATAAACAGCAGTGACGCGGCGTATTGCAACGGCTGCGGCGAATCGCTTAAATAAGGAATTTTAAATTATGGAAAATCAAAAAAGAAAACAGCAGGGCTTTTTGCAGGGTGCCGCTATACTTGTATTGTCAACCGTTATAGTTAAAATTATCGGCGCAATTTTCAAAATTCCCCTTTCAAATCTGATAGGCGACTTGGGGTTTGGGTATTTTTCATCGGCATATGACCTGTTTTTGCCTATATACTCGCTCTCTATGGCAGGGCTGCCGATAGCCGTTTCCCGTATGGTGGCTGAAAACATAGCCAAGAAAAAATACAAAGAGGCACGCAAGACCTTCTCGGTAGCCAAAAAGGCTTTTTGGGTAACGGGACTTTGCGGGTTTGCCATAATGCTGCTTGCAATATATCCGTTCTTGATTATAACCGGGTCGGACAGGCACAGCGTTTACAGTATGTTGGCAATTGCGCCGGCTCTTATTTTCTGCTGCATAATGTCGGCGTACCGCGGATATTACGAGGGGCTCAGAAATATGTACCCCACCGCCATTTCGGATATTATAGAGGCGCTTGGGAAACTGATAATAGGCTACGGCTTTGCGTACGCTTTTCTTAAAATTACGGGCAGTGTTGCCTTTGCCGCCGCAGGAGCAATGCTCGGCATAACTATCGGAACGGCTTTGGGCGCGTTGTATCTTTATATTCACGACCGCCGCAAGGGTGATATGATAACCGAAGAAGAACTGCTGCTTTCACCGGAACCCGATAGCGGCAGATATATTTTAAAATGCCTTGTGGCAATTGCCGTACCTGTTGTTATCAGTTCGCTTACAACCAATATCACAAGTCTTATTGATGTAACTATGGTAAAGGCGCAGTTAAGCCATATTATGAAAACCGACGGGGGAGTCATACGCGATATGTATGCTGCCTCAATTAAGGATTACAACGCAGGCGTTAAGGCTGCCGATATGTTAAAAGACAGCGATATGCCTACATTCCTGTACGGCGTAAGAAGTAAAGCTTTCACGCTTTATAACCTTATGCCCACAATAACATCGGTTTTGGGCGTAGGGGCAATACCTGTGCTTACAACCGCGTGGGTAGAAAAAAACCGCGAGGATATAAAGAAAAATATCGAAATAATTTTAAAAACCACCGCCGTTATCGCAATGCCTGTGGGCTTTGGGCTTATCGCCTTGTCGGACGGTATTATGGGGCTTTTGTATACAAGCGTTGCATCGGTTGAAATCGGTGGGAAAATGCTCCGCCTGCTCGGTATAGCAACCATATTCGCAGGGTTTACTGTTCCGCTTACAAGTATGCTGCAGGCCATAGGCAAGCAAACCGTGCCGGTTAAAAACATCGCCGTCGGTGCCTGCCTTAAAATTCTTGTGAACTTTATTTTTGTAGGCGTACCGCAAATAAACATAATCGGCGCGCCGATAGGCACAATTTGCTGTTACGGATATATTTCCATAGCAAACTTTGTCTGCCTTCTAAAATATTCGGGCGTTATGCCCGCACTTAAAAAGACTTTGGCAGTACCGCTGCTTTCAGGCGTTCTTTGCGGAGCAGGTGCGTTTATATGCAATGCGGTACTTTCAAAATTCACTTCGGGCGGCAGGCTGATTACCGTTTTGTCAATCCTGGTCGCTGCCGTAATTTACCTATTTGCACTTGTTATTTTCAAATGCATTGAAAGAAATGACATATTATCACTCCCAAAAGGAGAAAAATTTGCAAAAGTACTTGAAAAATTGAAAATAATAAGGTAAA
>CAVALG010000142.1:0-18602 GCA_963589585.1 Roseburia sp. AF12-17LB | reverse complement strand
GTTATTTCGGCGCTAAATCGAAGTTATTTAAAACTGCGAAAGAAGCCGTTATGAAATCGGGCAATTACGCTTATATCGGACGCAGACAGAAAAAGAGAGATTTCAGAAAATTGTGGATTACCAGAATTTCTGCCGCTGCTAAACTTAACGGTATGAACTATTCAACATTTATGAACGGTCTTAAAAAAGCCGGCATAAATATGAACCGTAAAATGCTTTCCGAGGTTGCTATTCATGACCCCGAAGGCTTTAAGGCTCTTACAGAGCAGGCTAAAAAAGCCCTGTAATTAAAACAAAAGTTAAGGCTCGCTGTACTTTAAGTGCAGCGGGCCTTTTGTTTATATGTATTACCGTTTTTCAGGCGATAAGGCAAATAAAGCGGGAAAATATCCGTTTTAAAAACCGTTTCACCCCGATTGTTCTGTCTAATCCAAACAAAACAGCGGCGAAAATAAAATTCCGCCGCTGTGGTTTTGTTAATTAAATTATGAAAATGTAACTTGCGAGCGAATGGTGTTGTTCGCAAAGAATACCCATGTGTTGCCTTGATTATACTGCAACGGGCTGCCGTCCGTGTTGGTGATTTTAAGCGGACTCTTTGCGCTGCCTTTAGACCAGTTTACAGGAACATATCCGCCGTTTGAGGCGTAGTAACCCGTTCCCGATGAAAGGTCCTCTTTAACATGCTTTGCGTCAAGCATAGATACGCTTGTAAACAGAACAAGTACATTTTTAAACTGTACCGATTCGCCCGTTACATAGTCTTTCTGTGCGCCGCTTTTGATGTTGCGTGTGTATTTTCCCGTTGCTGCGTCATAAATAAACTTAGTCGGGTTGCTGCTCGACATAGGCACATTTACGGTGTTTGCAACGCCGCCGGCAGGGGTTACGGGGGTGGCGGAGAAGTTTTGCCAATTCTCGTTAGATGAAGTGGTTGCCGCATAGCCGAGGTCGCTTATCGCCTGACTTAACTTTGAGCCTTCCGTGTACAGCGTGTGTTCCGATGAAAGCCCGTTTTTGGTGCGGTAAGCATAATTTGCAGTCTTGCCCGAGTTTAAGTCAATATGATTTATATTGTTGTTTTTTATGTAAGGCGCGGCAAATGCAGGGTCCCACCCTGCGTGGGCATAAACCGCGTCGTGACCCTCGGCAAGTTCAACATATGAAATACGCGCCGAGCGTACCGTGCCTATTTTGCCTGCGCGGCTGATGTCTTTGTATACCGCAAGCAGGCGCGTTATGCCGCCCTCGGCATAGGTTTCGTAAACAATATCGGCGCTTGCAAGCCCTGTTTGAACATTTTGCGCAACGGTTATGTTGTTTACCATTATCGCAAGCGGCCTTGCATTTGCCTTATCGGGAGATAGGTCCTCTACCCCCGTTAACGGATTAACAACAAACTGCGGCGTGGGAGCAGAACTTTGCTCTTCGCTTACTGTTTTATATTTGCTTTTGTTTTTTACCGTGGGGTCGTCCGTTTTGCCGCAGGCACAAAAAATGCAGCATACAGCCAAAATCATCGCCGCTGCGGAAAATATTTTTGATTTATTCATTCCCAATCCTCCGATTGTTTTGTAGTCGTTTAATAATTATATATCCTTGCGCGGTAATTTGCAACAGTTTCGGTAACGAAATTTAAAACTTAATTTCATTTTAAGAATTGCCTGCCGCAGATTTGTATATATCGCTTTTCTTAAATCCTGTTTCCGCTGCGGCGCGCTTTGCCGCGGCAGACGCCGCCATTCCTCCGCCGATATACTCTTTTGCAAGGGCTACCGCCTCTTCAAATGTGTGGCTGCCGGACTTTTCGGGCGGTTTTGCGCCCGAAACTATTAAAACATATTCACCTTTTGGGTTTTCGGTCTCAAATTTTTCACAGGCTGCCGAAAGGGTTGTCCGTTCAACCGTTTCGTGCAGTTTGGTAAGTTCCTTTACAAGTGCGATTTCACGGTCGCCAAACTGCAAAAGCATATCGGCAAGGGTAGAGCGCAGTTTGTGCGGCGCTTCGTAAAAAATCATTGTCCGCTGCTCGTTTTTAAGGCTTTCAAGGTGTTCGCGGCGGCTTCTGCCGTTTACGCTTAAAAAGCCCTCAAAACAAAATCTGCCGCACGGCATACCCGAAATGCTAAGTGCGGTTATAAGCGCGCTGGGACCGGGAACCGACTCAACAGGCAGCCCGTTTTCGTGAAAAAAGCGGACTAAATCTTCGCCGGGGTCGGAAATCGCAGGCATACCTGCGTCAGTCACCAACGCAATGCTTTCACCGTTCTTGGCGCGCGCCGCAAGTTCTTCACGCCGCTGCATTTTGTTATGCTCGTGGTAACTTATAAGCGGCGTCTTTATCCCGAATTTGTTAAGCAGTTTAACCGTTACGCGCGTGTCCTCGGCGGCTATTAAATCGGCGTCGCTGAGCGCCTGTTTAGCCCGTTCCGACATATCGCCGAGGTTGCCTATCGGCGTCCCGACTACAAAAAGTTTTCCGCTCATATCCGTCGGTCGCCCTCCTTTTTATAATCTCCGTAGATTTTTACCATTTCGTCCGATAACTGCCCGTCCTTTTCAACAAAAAGCGGCGGCAATATTCTCATTCCGCTCTTACCGCCGAGCCTGCCCTCAAGCAGTATCAGCCACGGCTCCGTGCCCTCACGCTGCGATACGGTACGCAGGACTTTAGGCTCTATTCCGCCGTTTTTAAACGCGGTTATCATATCTGCAAGCCGTTCGGGGCGTTGGCAAACGCAAAGCCGCCCCGAAAAACGGAGCAAATTGCGCGCCGCCGCCACAACATCTTCTGCCGTGCAAAGGGTTTCGTGGCGCGCAATGCGCGCCGCCGCCTGTGGGTTGACTATCCCGGCACCGGGCGCTTTGTAGGGTGGGTTGCAGGTAACAAGGTCAAACTGCCCAAACGGTAATTTGCCCTTAAGGTCGCGCAGGTCTGCTTGCAGCGCCGTTATGCTGCCGCCCACGCCGTTATCCTCTATGGTTTTAGCAAACATTTCGGCAGCGTCCGGCTGTATTTCAACACCGTAACCCTGCTTTACAGCACCGTTTTTTGCCCATAGCATAGGTATAATTCCGCAGCCTGTGCCAAGGTCAACCGCCGTAACTGCCCGAACCCGTTCACTGAAATTTTCAAGCAGTACGGCGTCAGTACCAAAGCGGTGGTTGTTATTTACATATATAAAATGATGTTCGCCAAGCGGTTCGCGCCGTATCATACACGGCTCCATTTTACCCCTTGCGGAGTGTCCTCAAGCGTTATTCCCATTTCGCTTAATTTATCGCGGATAGCGTCAGCCGTTGCAAAGTCGCGCGCCTTTCTTGCCGCCGTGCGTTTTTCAATCAGTTCTTCAACCTCGCTGTCAAGCGAATCCTGCTTTTTATAGCAGATGCCAAGCACGCCGCAGAGTTCCGTAAACGCGTCAAGGCAGGCGGTAAGGGTCGCTTTCCCGGCGCCCTCGGCAACCGCGATGTTTATATCCTTAACAAGCAGATATATCGCCGCCATAGCGTCGGCTGTGTTAAGGTCGTCGTCCATTGCGCGGATGAATTCCTCACGGTGTTTTGCTATAAATCCGGGGATTTCGCCGCCGTCCTCCGCGTGTTCAATCGCAAATGTCAGCCCGTCGCGGCAGTTGTAAAGTCTTTCAAGGGCGTTTTTCGCCTGCTCGATTATTTCCACGCTGTAGTTTATGGGGCTGCGGTAATGCGAAGATATCATTATAAAACGGATCGGCTCGTAGCCGAATTTTTCGGCGACTTCACGTACCGTAAAGAAATTACCGAGCGATTTTGACATCTTGCGATTGTCAACATTTATATATCCGTTGTGCATCCAGTAGTGTGCAAAGTCGCAGCCGTTGGCACATTCCGACTGCGCCACTTCGTTTTCGTGGTGGGGGAATATCAGGTCCTGACCGCCGCAGTGAATGTCAATGACCTTGCCGAGGTATTTCCCTGCCATTGCGGAACATTCAATGTGCCAGCCGGGTCTGCCGTCGCCCCACGGGGAAGCCCAAAACGGCTCGCCCGGTTTTGCGCCTTTCCAAAGGCAGAAATCCATAGGGTCTTCCTTAACGGCGGTAACATCTATGCGCGCGCCTGCCTCAAGGTCTTCAAGCGGCTGGTGCGACAGCTTGCCGTAATCTTTAAACTTTTTCGCACGGAAGTATACATCGCCGCCGCTTTCGTATGCATAGCCCTTTTCTATAAGGGCGGAAATCAGCGCCTGAATAGCGTCAATATTCTCGGTTGCGCGCGGGTGTACGGTCGCTTCGCGTACATTCAGCCCCTCTGCGTCGGTTCTGAATTCTTTTATATACCGCTCGGCAACCTGCGGCACGGTTATGCCTTCTTCATTTGCTTTTTTAATGAGTTTATCGTCAATATCCGTGAAATTCTGTACAAATGTTACCTTGTAACCGCGCCATTCAAGGTATCTGCGCAACACATCAAACACACAAATAGGGCGCGCGTTGCCTATATGGATAAAGTTATAAACCGTAGGTCCGCAGGCGTAAATTTTCGCTTCGCCCTCGGTTATCGGGATAAATTCGTCCTTGTTTCTTGTAAGGGTGTTATAAATTTTCATAGCCGGTCTCCTTTAAACTCCTCTATTTGTTTTTCAAGCCGATGAATTTCTTTTTTCATTCGGCATAATTCCTGTGCAACGGGGTCGGGTATGTGTATCTGGTCAAGCGGTTTAACCTTTTCGCCGCGGCGGCGCACTATTCTGGCAGGCACGCCTACAACGGTGCAATCGGGCGGCACTTCCTCCAAAACCACTGCGCCTGCCGCGATACGGGAATTATCGCCGACTTTAAAGGGGCCTAAAACTTTAGCGCCCGAACTTATCATAACATTGTTGCCTATCGTGGGGTGGCGCTTGCCCGTGTCTTTGCCCGTTCCGCCTAAGGTTACGCCTTGGTATATCAGCACATCGTCGCCGATTTCGGCGGTTTCACCTATAACGATTCCCGTGCCGTGGTCAATTACCAGGCGGCGGCCTATGGTTGCCCCGGGGTGGATTTCTATCCCCGTTTTACGGACGGCGCGCTGCGATATAAACCGCGCAATAAATTTCATATCGTGCAGGTAAAACCAGTGTGCGCGGCGGTACATTCGTATTGCTTTAACGCCGGGGTAGAGCAAAAATATTTCAAGCGATGACCGCGCCGCAGGGTCTCGCTCCTTTACTGCCCTGATATCTTCTTTTATTCTTTTAAACATTAGTTGTTTTCCCCTTTTTTAAATGTTTTATGATTACGCCCGAAAGTTAGACTTTAGATGTTAGACATTAGATGTGGGATACTAGACTTTAGATGTTAGATTATGGTAAGGGTAGTTTAATGATATACAGTAGGCTGCCGTTATTCACAAACTCTTGGCTCCCTCTGACGAGGGAGCTGTCAAAAATCAAAGATTTTTGACTGAGGGAGAGAAAAAGGCTAATTGCAAGCAACGCCTGCCGTCCGTTATTAAAACTACCGTTACCCACATCTAATGTCTAAAATCTAATGTCTAACATCTAGTTTGAGGGAGAGAAGAACTAAAGTAAAACATAGATGTAATTACTGTCTGTTATTAAACTACCGTAACCATATTTAAGATTGATAACATACAGTAAATTATTCTTATCGTTAGTTTTTTTCTCTCCCTCCGAGTTTTGCCCTACGGGCAAAACCCACCTCCCCCGTCAAGTGGAGGCAAGGGGTTTGTGCACACTGTCGAATTGCAGATGGACGGTAATCTTTATTTTCCGTCTATCTTTTATCTTACTTTAATCACATCTATTGTCTAAATTCTAAAAAACAACGCCGCCTCTGCCACTGCATTGCTGTGACGGAGGCGGCGGTAAGCCGCGGTTCCACTCCTGTTTTTAACTCAAAAGGTGTTTTACCTATCGGCATTAACGCTGCCGCAACGCATCGGGATACTTTGAAAATTCGGTTCCCCCGATGTACTGTCAGGTGCATTCGCCCCGGCTGCCTCGCCGCGCCCTTTCAGTCTGTGGGGTGCGTTCCCTGTTTGCGTGCATATCCGTCGGTTACTTATCCTGCATTCGTATTTTAAAATATTCGGTTTTCGGTTGGGCTGACGAAAGCCAAACCCATATATCTGCGCGTACCGCAACGCCTTATTACAGTATATGCGGCAGTTGCAGAACAGGTCATTTTTGTCTGCGTATTCCGGTGGCGTTTACGGTTGCTACCGTTATACCGTCACTGTCGGTTATTACGGTTTCGTAAAAACAAACCGTTCGCCCGTTTTTAACAGCGCGGCTGCGCGCGGTAAGCGTGCCTTTTTTGGGGGAAGAAATAAAATTAACGCTGCTTGTAACGGTCATAGCGGCGGTATCTTCCGAATTTGCGGCTACCGCAAAGGCAAAATCCGCCAATGTGAATATAGCGCCGCCCATTACGCCCCCGTGGGCTGCCTTGTGGTGCGGTTTTATCTCCATTTCGCAGCGCGAATACCCGTCGCGCGCCTCTTTAATAACTATCCCTGCCGCTTGGGTTGCAAACAGGTCGGCGGCAAACGCTTCTTTTGCTTCCTCGGTGTTTTTCATATCGCCTTATTTCGCTGCCGGCTGCTGCGGAGCGGTGTTGCGTTTAAGTGACGCGCGTGTTTTTCTTACTTCCGCCAGATTTTCGGTAAGTCCTTCGTCTGCGCGGCGCATAATATCGTCAACAAATTCCTGTGCCGCTTTGCGCATTTCTTTGGATTTTGACTGTGCGTTTGCAATTATTTCGCCCGCTTTTGCCTGCGCAAGTTTTGTAATTTCCTCGCTTGCTACCATAGCCTTTGCGCGCTCTTCAGCCGCCCTTATAATGGTGTCGGCTTCGCGTTTTGCATTGGTGATGATGTCGGCACGGTCGGCAACTATTACCTTAGCCTGCTTAATTTCGTTAGGCATTGTCATTCTGATATCGTCAATAATTGCGCGGATAGCTTCGGAACTGAGCACCACTTTTTTGCCGGGGAATTTCATTCCGCCGTCAAGCGCTTCGTCTAACTGGTCAAGTAATTCATCCATATTCATAATCGTTTACCGTCCTTCTTTTAGTCTTTTAATTATAAAATCATGTATCGGAGCCGGAACAAAGTCCCGTATATCTCCGCCCATCTCGCCGATTTGCCTTACAATGCTTGAACTCAGGTACATATTTTTTGCGCTTGTCGTCAAAAAAACCGTTTCAACATTCGGGTTCAGCTTTTTGTTTGTAAGTGCCATCTGGAATTCATATTCAAAATCGGAAACCGCGCGCAGGCCCTTTACTATAGCCGCAGCGCCGACCTTTTCGGCGTATACCGCCAAAAGTCCGTCATAACTGTCAACCGTTACGTTGGGCAGTTCGGCAGTGGATTTTTTAAGCATCTCCACACGCTCTTCTGCCGTAAAAGTAGGGTTTTTCGCGGCGTTTGCCATAACCACAACCTTAACGCTTTCAAACATATTGGAGGCGCGGGTTATAATATCCAAATGTCCAACCGTAACAGGGTCAAAACTGCCGGGGCAGACCACCGTTTTCCCACTCATATGGCAGCCACCTCTTTCCGATAAAATGAAAGCATAATTTTGCCGTATCTGTACTGTTTGCAAAGTGTAAAATCACCTGCGCTGCCGGGCAGTTCCTGCTCGCACGGGTGTTCACATATAATTACGCCGTAGTCGCTCATCACACGCACACATTTCTGCAGTGCGTCAACAAGTATGCCTGCGGCATAAGGCGGGTCAAGGAACGCAATGTCAAACTGTTCGCGGCAGGTCGCCAAAAAGTCGGAATAATCGGCACAAAATACCGTTGCGTTTTTTTGAAGTTCCGTTAATTTAATGTTTGATTTAACTATATCCGCAGAGGTTCGCGATTTGTCTATAAACAGCGCGCTTGCCGCGCCGCGGCTCAGTGCTTCAAGTCCCAATTGACCCGAACCTGCAAAAAGGTCAAGCACACGGCGCCCTTCAATATCAAACTGAATTGCGCTGAAAAGTCCTTCCTTGACCCTGTCGGCTGTCGGGCGGACATCGCGTCCCTCAAGTTGTTTTAGTTTTCTGCCCTTGGCAGTGCCTGTAATAATTCGCATATTTTGTCCTTTTCGGGCAAGTTGGGGGGGAGCAGACCCCGATGCGCTTAAGTACAACTTACCCTCGTTTAATTATCGCATTAAAACCTACTGATTGTCAACTGTTTTTTGGAGCCTGCTGCCCGACATACGGCTTTTTATTTTATCAAATGAAGTGTCGGATATAACATGTTCAATTCGGCAGGCATCGGTTGAAGCCGTATCACGGTCAACCCCCAGTTCGCATAAAAACTCGGTAAGAACCGTGTGGCGTTCATAAATTTTTTCGGCTACCGCACGCCCTTCATCTGTAAGATTCAATTCTCCGTCGGGCGCAACCGTAAGGTATCCGCCCGATTTAAGCAGCCCCACCGCGCGGCTCACGCTCGGTTTTGAATAACCCATATATTCGCAAACATCAATAGACCGTACAGAACCGCTTTTGCGCGAAAGTACAAGTATTGTTTCAAGATACATTTCGCCCGATTCCTGTATATGCATTACCAAAACCTCCTTTGCGATATATATTTAAAGATTTATTTTTAAAGTTTGTTTTACGCCCGAATTTATCGGGCGTAAAAAATATTTACCGCGCACGCCGGCGTTGTCAGGCACCGGCAGAACTTTTTAAAAGCCCATATGCGGCTCCGGCGTGCGCCATAAAACAGATTAATTCGGGATCGGATTAAGCCCGACCCGTCAGGGCCGATTTTTAATACGCTTTGCCCCAATAAAGCAGGTGCTTGGCAGGCTTTCCGCAGCATACGCAGGTTCCGTCCGCATTGTCACCCTCAAGCGGAATACAGCGTGAGGTAACGCCCGCACGCTCTTTAAGCGCGTCCTCACATTCGCGTTCTCCGCACCAATAAGCCTTTATAAAGCCCGGCTTTTCATTGGCGGTTTTAATCATTTCATCAAGGTCAGATACCGTGTAGGTCATATTCTCACGGCGCTCGGCTGCGCGGTCATATATCGCTTTTGCAAACTGCTCTAACATTTCGGGTATGCGTGTTTCAAGTTCATCCAAAGCAACAACCGTCTTTTCGCGGTTATCGCGGCGGACAACAACACACTGACCGTTTTCAATATCGCGCGGACCTATTTCTATACGAAGCGGAACACCGCGCATCTCGTGTTCGGCAAATTTCCAGCCGGGTGATTGCTCACGCTCGTCAAGTTTAACACGGCAGACTTTTTTAAGCCGCTCGGTTATCTCTCTTGCTTTTTCCAAAACACCGGGTTTGTGTGAAGCAACCGGTACAATTACTGCCTGAACGGGGGCAACCGCAGGCGGCAAAATAAGTCCGCTGTTGTCGCCGTGGGTCATAATAATTGCGCCTATCATACGCGTGGTCATTCCCCACGAAGTCTGGAAAGGGTAGTGCAGCTTGTTGTCACGGTCGGAAAATTGAATGTTAAACGCGCGCGCAAATCCGTCCCCAAAATAGTGGGAGGTGCCGCTTTGCAGAGCCTTACCGTCGTGCATAAGCGCTTCTATCGTATAGGTGCGCTCAGCCCCTGCAAAACGCTCTTTTTCGGTTTTGATGCCCCTAACTACGGGTATGCAAAGGTGCTTTTCGCAAAAATCGGCATATACGCCCAGCATTTGCAGGGTTTCCTCCTTTGCCTCTTCAGCCGTTGCGTGGATGGTGTGACCCTCTTGCCACAAAAATTCCCTTGAACGCAGGAACGGGCGTGTGGTTTTCTCCCAACGCACAACCGATACCCACTGGTTGTATTTTTTGGGCAGATCGCGGTAAGACTGAATTATATGCGCATAATGGTCGCAAAACAATGTTTCGGAAGTCGGTCTTACGCAAAGGCGTTCCTCCAACTTTTCGTTGCCGCCCATAGTTACCCAGGCAACTTCGGGCGCAAATCCCTCAACATGGTCCTTTTCCTTTTGCAAAAGGCTTTCGGGAATGAACATCGGCATATTTACATTTTCGTGGCCGGTTTCTTTAAACATTCCGTCAAGTATATGTTGTATGTTTTCCCAAATGGCGTAACCGTAGGGGCGGATTATCATACAGCCTTTAACGCTTGAATAATCTATAAGTTCCGCTTTTTTAACAACATCGGTGTACCACTGGGCAAAATCATCTTCCATTGATGTAATCTCTTTAACTAACTTTTGCTCTGCCATTTTCTATATCAAACCTTTCGGTAATTATATACTCTGTCATTATACCGCAAAATCACCGCCATTGCAAGGATTATTTACAATTTATAATCTTTACTTGAAAACCTACTAAATATATGTTATTATAGTAATATCAATTTTACGGTGCGGTGCGGCGTGCCGAAAACAATAAACAGGGGGAATTTTTGTGAAAATTTCAACCAAAGGCAGATATGCGCTGCGTATGCTGTTAGACCTTGCCGAACACAGCGGCGGCGAATATGTTTCGCTTAAAGATATAGCGGCAAGGCAGGGTATATCAAAAAAATATCTTGAGCAGATCGTGCCTATTCTTAACCGTTCGGACATATTAAAAACCAATCGCGGATACCAGGGCGGATATAAATTAAGCAAAAATCCCGAAAAATACACACTGGGTGATGTTTTAAGGCTTACCGAGGGCAGCCTGGCGCCCGTCCCGTGTGTTGAGCAGAATCCGCCCGAATGTCCCCGTGCGGACAGCTGCGTTATGCTTGAAATATGGCGCGGACTCGGCGACGCGATAAATAATTATGTTGACAGTATAACTTTGCAGGATATTATTGACCGCAGCCGTGAAAGTTACAGCAACGATTATATTATTTAAGAAGTAAACCCGGTTTATCGTCGGTTCTTGCCAACTAACTGTACCGGATGTTAGACTTTAGATATTAGATTTTAGATGTTAGACCGTGGTAACGGTAGACTGATGATAGACGGTAGGCTGCCGGTGTTATCCATCTTCTTGCCTCCCTCTGACGAGGGTGCGGGTGTCCGGTGGACACCTCTGCGCAGCAGAAGCACCGACCGAGGCGGCAGCCGAGACGGTGGCTTTGCCTGCGGCAAAGACGGAGGGAGAGAAAAAGGCTAATTGCAAGCAACGCTTGCCGTCTGTTATCAAAACTACCGTTACCCACATCTAATATCTAGTATCTAACATCTAAAATCTAGAACGGTAGATTGATAACAGACGGTAAAAACTGATTTGCTTTGGCTTTTTTTCCATTAAACGGGCTGCCGTATGCGCTGAATATTGTCCGCCCCTAAAAGCCCGTCCGCCGCCCCAAGCGGAACGCTTGGTGACGGTGCATTTGCAGATTGCGTGCCGTCATTGTGTTGCCGATGTTTGCACCGTCTGAAAACGAATGTTTTCGGCGGCGGACGGGCTTTTAGGGGCGGACTTTTCTGCGCAGCCGGATTTTACTGTTCCTATGCTTTTTTATACTTGATAATAGACGGCTGACTGAAACCGTAGCCGGCGTTTAGGCGAGCCGCGCGGAAGTAGGCTGCGACAGCAGTCGCAGCCCGCGGAAGGGAGGCATATTAGATGTTAGACATTAGATTTTAGACCTTAGACCGTGGTAACGGTAGTTTGATAATATACGATAGGCTGCCGTTGTTATCAATCTTCTTGGCTTTCTCTGATATACTGTGTGCCTCTGTGGCGGCAGTGCCGCCCTTGCCTCCCTCTGACGAGGGTGCGGGTGTCCGGTGGACACCTCTGCGCAGCAGAAGCACCGACCGAGGCGGCAGCCGAGACGGTGGCTTTGCCTGCGGCAAAGACGGAGGGAGAGAAAAAGGCTAATTGCAAGCAACGCTTGCCGTCTGTTATCAAAACTACCGTTACCCACATCTAATATCTAGTATCTAACATCTAAAGTCTAGATTGTGGAGGCAAGGGTTTATGCGTTTACCGTTAAAAAACTCCCTGTGTACTAATGCTCACAGGGAGTTCTTTTGTTGTATGCCGGTGTGACAGGACTCGAACCTGCTGCAGTTTCGTTTGCCGCCGACCGCTGCCGAAAACAAAAGTTTTCGGACGGGCGCACAATAGGGAGTGTCTGCAAAACCGGCAAAGCCCTGTGTGTGCGCCCGCCGCCCAAGCGGACGCTTGGGGCAGCGGTCGGAAAACAAACGGAACCGCGTCCGTAAACCGATTATTCACAAATGTCTGATTACCGCATTAGGATATATAATCAAACTCAATATCATAAACACAAACTGTGTCGCCGTCCTGCACGCCTGCCTTAACAAGCGCGTCGATAATTCCGCTTGACTGAAGCGTGCGCTGAAAATACTGCAGCGACTCGTAATCGTCGGGGTTAACGCTGTTAAGCAGTTTAAGCAGCCATTCACCCTCAACCACAAAGCGGTCACCCTCTTTGTGCAGCGTGAATTCGCGGTTGTTTTTGGGCATAAGTTCTTCTTCCGGAACAGGGTCAGCCTCGTACCGTTTAACCGGCGGAAGTTTGGAAAGCCGCTCGGCTATGCGGTTAACCGCCTTGTCGGTTCCTTCGGCTATCGCCGCCATACACGGGAAGAAATCGTATCCTTTACCGACAAAATATTCCCTCAGTTTTTCAAGCTGTTCCGGCTCGCACATATCGCATTTGTTGGCAACCACAATCTGTTCACGCTGCGCCAGATCGGCGTCAAACTCGGCAAGTTCGCGGTTTATCGCGTTAAAATCTTCAATCGGGTCGCGCCCCTCGCTGCCCGAAGCGTCAATTATATGCACAAGCAGTCGGCAGCGCTCAATATGGCGCAAAAATTCGTGACCGAGCCCGACGCCGCTTCCCGCGCCCTCAATAAGCCCCGGAATATCCGCCATCACAAAACTTTTTTCGCCCTTGCGGACAACACCGAGCACCGGCGTAAGCGTGGTAAAATGGTAGTTGGCTATCTTCGGCTTTGCTTCGCTTACTACCGAAATAAATGTGGATTTTCCGACGTTCGGGAAGCCGATAAGCCCCACGTCCGCAAGAAGTTTAAGTTCAAGATTAACCTCAAATTCCTCGCCCGGGTTGCCGGGATTGGCAAACCGCGGCGTCTGCCGCGTCGGCGTCGCAAAGTGGCAGTTGCCCCAACCGCCGTTTCCGCCTTTTGCTATCACTACGGGTTCATCATCCGATATATCCGCCATCAGCCTGCCCGTGGCGGCGTCCTTTACAAGCGTGCCGCGCGGAACACGCAAAACAAGATCTTCCGCCTTTTTGCCCGAGCAGCGCGCCGCGCCGCCGTCGCCGCCGTTTTCGGCAATGTATTTGCGGCGATAGCGAAAATCCACCAGGGTGGATAAATTATCGTCCGCAACAAAAACAACGTTTCCGCCGCGGCCGCCGTCGCCACCGTCGGGCCCGCCCGACGCAATATATTTTTCACGGTGGAACGACACTTTTCCGTTTCCGCCGTTGCCTGCCTTAATGTAAATTTTGGTTATATCAACAAACATTTTGTTCTCCGTTCTCCCGCTGCCGTGATAGCAGACCCGGTAATGAGCCCTGCCCGATGTTTGGTTTGCGCAGCCCCGATGATTTTATATCCTTCGGTTATTAGAATAACACATAAACGTCGGCTTTGCAAGCCAAAAGCGGACCCCGCACCGCAAATTCAAAATGAAAAACCGCCGCGTATGTCACGGAATGTGTTTCACGGATTTATTTAAGTAAAAGTTGACATTCACCCGTCAGTGTGTTAATATATGTAGGCAAAATATGCGGGCGTGGTGGAATGGCAGACACGCTAGTCTTAGGAACTAGTGGGCAACCGTGCAGGTTCAAGTCCTGTCGCCCGCACCATAAGAGGGCTACAAAATAGATGTAGCCCGTGAAAACCCCGATTTTATCGGGGTTTTCACCGTTTATACGGCAAAATTTCAGCGAACCGTTTTGACAGATATAAAAATGATGTTTTCCCTTTGTTGGATGTCTTGAACTATCACACAACCGAATATCCGATACGCAGGCAGATAGAAATCAAAAATCTATCTGCCTTTTTTATTACCCCGAAAAGGAGAAAACAGATATGCTACAGAAAGAATTATCCAAACGGCTCAGGACTCGATACGACACCAAGATAGACGGCAGCGGATGGCTGGAGGTATCCTCGGACGGCATCCCCCTCTGCCGGATAAAATACAACGGTCAGTATTTGAGCAACGCCGACCAAAATCTCTCAGATGAATACCGCAGTAAAATTGCAGACATTCAGGATGAAGTCTCTACGGTGCGGGAATATGTCGGTCTCTACGAACACGCACCGCAAATGCAGGCTGCCGATGTTTCCGATTACAGACAGCTTGCCGCCTTCGGCGATACGGTGTTGGCGGCAACCTACAGCGAAAAGAACGGCTTTATGTTCTGCACATGGAAACAGAATGCAGACGGCGACTCGGTGTTCTGGGGAGATTATTCTCCGAACTATGAATATGTCAAAGAAGCCTTTGCAGTGCGCTCCGGTCTTGTCAGCAAGCACCGACTGTTCGGCGAACAGGAATCGGCAGACCTCTATCGCTGTGTGGACTTTGCCAAGGCCAATTGCGAAACGCTGACCTATGAGCAGGAACGGCAGCTCGATAAGCTCCAAGAAAAGATCACGGACGGATACCCCTCCCTCGAAGCCGAGCCGCCGACCTTTGAACAGACAGCGGCTCCACAACAGAATATGTAATACTATCAATCGCCCTCCGGTCACACAAAACCCGGAGGGCTTTTTCTATTTCACAGCAAGGAGAAAAGAACTCATGACCATATTTTCCGAACGACCATACAGCCGCCGCATCGAACGGCTCATGACCGCCATACCGAACTTCAAACCAAGGGGTGTGGGCTTCCGTTTTACCGAAACGCAAACGGTCATCGCCGTAACCGCAGCCACACCCTCTGAACTGCTGACAGCCACCATGCAACAGATACGCTGTCCGCCCTTTCAAAAAAGATTTACCGAATATATCGAAAGCGAGGAAACGCCTATGACCTACCTTAATGAAAAGCACCGGGCAAGATTTGCACTTGCCGCAAGGAATGTACACAGAGAGAATTACGCTCTGCTTTCGGCTCTGTATTTGCTCACCGCCGACCCAAGACTGTGGAACTGCTGCAAGCACCATGTACACAGCGGCTGTGTGTTCTTTGAAAATATCAAGCTCAGCAACTGCACCGAGAGAGCCTACACCCTCTACTGTGCGGCAAAGGATTTGACGCTCGGCACAAAGCACATTACCGTGTCGGATCTGTCAGACGCCGACCTCGTTCCGCCTATGCTGTTCCGCACTATCTGCAACGCAATGGCGATCCGCAGATTCGGACTCGCAGCCATAAGGGAGAACTGCCATGATTAAACTGAAAATCAAATACGAAAACAGTCAGACCGACCTCCGCTTTCCCTGCACCGAAAAGGAAATGAATGCGGCACTCGAAAGAATTCACGCCGAGGATATCACGCCGCTTGAACTGTATGTATCCGAGGTCACATTCCCAAAAGAACTTGACTGCCTCCAAGACCGATTCGTCAACCTCGATGAAGTCAACTTCCTCGGAAAACGAATGGACGGTTTCTTTGGCGATGAGGAATATCAGTTTTACGAAGCGATGAAATCAGAGGGCTTTGACACTCTGCCCGACCTTATCAATCTGAGTTTCAACCTCAACCGATATCCGCTGATTCAGGACATCGGCGATATGGGCAAAATCGGTCGAGAATATCTGCTCACGGTCAAGGGCTGTCTGCCTGCCGATGATGCAGACGATCCGAAATATGCAAAGCTCGGCAGAGAGATTGTTCATTCCGGCAAGGGCGTTTTTACCGAACACGGATTGCTGTTTGTTGACGAAAATACGCCGTTTCAGAAAGTATATGACGGGCAGGTTTTTCCGGCGTATGTGTATGATCAAATGCTTTGCTTTATACGGGCTGAGTACAACGGAAAGGCCGAGTATCTGTATCTCCCCTGTGAGGAAGAAGCCATCGACAAAGCGTTCGCCCGACTCGGCGCACCCACACCGGATGATGTAGAACTCTCATGGGAGGATCATTGCATTGAAAGTGATAAATGGGCAGAGCGCTTCAAAGAAATCGCCGCCGAGGGAGGTGCTTACGAACTGAACAAGCTCGCAGCCGCCGTAAACCGTGCCGATATGGATATGGAAAAGCTGTGGGCGGTTGCCGAATACGCAGAGGCCGAGGACGCCGAGCAGCTTGCACGGCTTGCGAAGAACATTGACTGCTTTACGGTTGCTGAGGGTGTGGCGGATTACGATGATGTCGGCAGATATGTTGTCGATCATACTGACCAATATGCCATGCCGCCGGAATTGGAAAAATACTTTGATTTCGGCGCTTTCGGAAAGCATATCGCAGAGGAATACTATGGCAAATTTGTCGGTGGTAATTTTATCTACAACGACACCGACACAAGCCTGCTCGACATCTTATATCAGGACGAGCCTATGACGATGGGAGGAATGTAAATATGATTACCGCAATTATCCGCAATAAAGAGAACACCCTCGTTCTCGAACTGCCTCACAGTATTTACGACATTTATGACAAGCTGCGTTCCATCGGCATTCAGCAGCCACCGAAACGGATTCCGCTGACCGACAACGAGGACGAGGACATCGGCGTAAAACTGTTCAGCGAGAGTGACTTCGGTCAGCATCTGCTCCTCACGCTGAATGAGAAAAACACCATCGCCGACGCCAATATGCTGACGAATGTCATTCAGGCGGCAAGCGAGGACATCAAAGAGGAACTCGAACAGAATATCCTCTACGACCAGTACGATTCAATGGATGAAGTGATTTCCGCCGTCCGTCAGATGACGCAGGATACTGATCCCGTAAAGGCTGTGTTCTTCTGCCCTCTCATCGGGAACATCAACGAGGGCGACGGAGATATGTTCACGGTCGGCGATTCCTACCTTGCCGACAGCGCAGATGAAATCAGCGACGCATTAAAGGAATACACCGCAAATGACGAAAACGACATGGCGGCGTACTATAACGAGGATGACGGCGTGAGCGAAAAGCTGACCTCAGCTGTATGGTCGGTGGAAATGCACGGCGGCAGGCTGTTCGGACGGATCGACTGCAGCCTCAAAGAAGCTCTCACCGCAGAGGAAACGGAAGCGCTTCGGGATTGGCTTACCGGACAGTGTTCGGACGGCCTCGGCGAAGGCTTTGAGCAGCAGCCCATTGATACAATGGACGGCAAATTGTTCGTCTCGTTCTGGAACAGCGGCGATGACTACACCATGATGGCCGAGAGCGAGTTTGACGAATACCTGCAGCAAAACGAAACACAGACTGGAGGGATGCAGATATGATTGTAAAACCGCAGTGCAAGCAACTTTAAAACAACACGGAGGTAAATATGATGAATGAATATGAGCATTTGCGCAGACTTGCCGAAATCAATAAAAAAAGATATCCGGCAGGCACCCGAATCCTGCTCAACAACATGGACGATTACCTCGATCCTGTGCCGTCCGGCACAAGAGGAACGGTAGACTCGGTCGATGACATTGGGCAGATTTTTATGAAATGGGATAACGGGCGCACTCTTCCGCTGAACAGCGAGGTGGACTCTTTCCGCAAGCTCACCGATGAGGAACTCGCCGAGGAACAGACCGACAGCGAGGATATGGACGAGGCCAACGGCCCCGTCATGGGAATGTAGGAGGTTGCCTATTGGAACACGATATTTTAATTCCACATCCGCAGGCAGATATGCTGCTCCGAGCAGCCGCCGAGCGTGAAGTGTCGGCAGAGGAACTGCTTGCGGAAATTATCAAAAAATATATAGAAAGGAACGAGCGCAATGGCGGATGAAAAGAAAGGCATCACCGTAAAAATCGACGCCGACCTCCATGCCGAAATCAAGGAATACCTCGAACGGCATGAAGGGATGACAATGGCTGAGTTTATCACCCTTGCGGTGGACGATGAACTCCACCCGAAAATACAACAGAAAGAAGGAAAGAACATGGGCAATATGAGAACTATGGCATTTCAGGTGCCGGAGGAACTGTTTCAGCGAATCAAGGACTATCTGCACCGCAACAATATTAGTCAGAAAGAATTCGTCCTCGGTCTCATCGAAACCGAACTTGACCGAGAGCAGGCCGAGCGTGAGAGCCAAATTGACGCCGAAAGCCCCACGGAGGATACCCACGAGGAAACGGACGAGGAGGCCGCTGAAAACGGCTTTGAGGGCGAATGTGAGGGCGACAGCGACGCCGCAGATGAAACCGATGAGGAAACCGAGGATGAGGACGAATCCGAAGGCTTCGGTATGACAATGTGAGGAAAGCGAGGCGGAACAGAAAAAGAACAAATCAGGTCGGATGACCTATGCCAATCAGATTTTTGGATATGTTTGCAGGAATCGGAGGCTTCCGGTCGGGGCTTGAACGGCTCGGCGGTTTTGAATGCGTCGGCTACTGCGAAATAGACAAATACGCAAAACAGGCGTATGACGCCATGTACCCCACGGAAGGAGAGTTATATTTTGCAGACGCAAGAACTATTGATCCATACACCTTGCCGGATATCGACCTTATTTGCGGCGGTTTTCCCTGTCAGTCTTTCAGCATCGC
>CAVALG010000141.1:0-6163 GCA_963589585.1 Roseburia sp. AF12-17LB | reverse complement strand
GTATCAAGCATAGTAACGGTTGCTTTAAGACTTCCGTCAGATTTATCATATGAGCACCCGCACTGAGAAAGCATAATTAGCACCGTCAATATAATTGACAACGGCTTAACCACAGTATGTGCCGATAGTTTTGTCATTTGCGCGCCCCATTTCAAGATATATATTAATTAATATTATAAACTAACCTTTTAAATTTGTAAACAATATGATATTATTAATATATCTTCAAAATTTTACGGGCGTGAACAATATGAAAAACAGAACTAAAAAAGATATTATAATAATTGTCGCTTTAATTATTTTTGCCGCTGCATCGGCAATTGTAATATTCTCGCTCCCATCAAAAGGTAAAACCGTTAATGTACAGGTAGATAATAAGCCCTACGGAAGTTATTCGCTTTTTAAAAACAAGACGGTTAAAATCAAAACCGAGAAAGGATATAATGTTTTAAAAATCCAAAACGGATATACTTGGATTGAAAAGGCTGACTGCAAAAATCAAGTCTGTGTTCATCACAAAAAAATAAACAAAAGCGGTGAAAACATTGTTTGCCTGCCGCACGGCGTGATAATATCGGTAGGGGCTGACGAAAATGAATAAACGCGTGGTGCGCAGCGGCTTTTACCTTGCTGTTGCGCTTATTTTAGGATACTTGGAAAGTTTAATTCCGCTGAATATGGGTATACCGGGGATAAAACTCGGAATTGCAAATATTATTTTACTTTGCTGTATGTACACCGACGGATTTGCAATGACTGCAATGATTACCCTGCTTAAAACATTGGTTTTAGGGCTGTTGTTCGGAAACGCGATTGCGTTTGCAATGTCGGTTTGCGGAGGAACGCTATCTGTAATTATAATGTTCATATTAAAAAAATGCAGCGTAGGGATACCGGCGGCTAGCGCTGTATCTGCGGTTGCACACAATATAGGTCAGTTATCGGCAGCAGCGCTGATAATGTCAAGTACAGCGGTATTCTATTACCTGCCGATACTTACGGTAAGCGGCATAATAACAGGGCTGATTACGGGATTTTCGGCAAAGTATATTCTTAAACGCGCGGATAAAATAAATTTTAAATAATAAATATGTTTACAAACCCTTAAAAATGTGCTATCATTGTGAAAGTCAGAGTAGATTTGCGAGCGTTAAGTGCCGATCAGGACGGGGAGTTGCCGATCGGACGAAAAGTTTTCTTGCGGTTCGCATTTCGCATCCCGCTGAAAATAATAGTGATTAGTTTCCTCCTATTATTTAAGCGAATAATAGGAGGAATTTTTATGTCAAAAAATCAAAAGCATTTATTCACACTTGTTTACCTTGCCGCTTTAACGGCGATACAGGTTATTTTATCGCGGTTTCTGTCTGTTTCGCTTTGGAATGTAAAATTCGGGTTTCAGTTCATACCTGTTGTTTTAGCCGCAATAAGCACCGGGCCGTGGGCAGGCGCAATTGTAGGCGGTGTAGGCGACCTTGTAGGCGCGCTGTTATTCCCTATTGGACCGTATTTTCCGGGGTTTACCCTTTCGGCGGTTATAACGGGACTTATCTTCGGATTTGCCTTACAAAAAAGGCATAACTTTACTACGATTTTTGTTGCGGTTTTAGCCGATTCGGTTATTACAACGCTAATTTTAAACACTGTGTGGGTATCGGTGCTGTACGGTTCACCTCTTTTGCCGTTGCTCGCAACTCGCTCCGTTCAGGCAGCGGTGATGACAGCAGTTGAGGTTATAGCAATACCTCTGCTGATTATACCTATATATAAAAAAGTTCGCTCACTTATGCCGGATGTATTTTCAAGCGGTTGTCACGATACCGAAAATTAAATATACTGTTGAATTTTAAAGTAAATATCCAACTTAGGTCCTGCGTCTGTACCTGTTATCACCACACGGTCGATAAGTTCGTTACAGACGCCCTTTTTTTCTTCGGGCGTCATATCTTTCCACGCCGCTCGAATGGTTTTTAAGATGTTATCGTTTTTTACAGCGCGTGTTTGCTTCTTTTTTATTTCGGTTTCGTTTTTAATATTGTTTCTTAAATCAGCTATTTCTTTTTCCCTTTCGGCAATAACCGAAAGCAGCGTTTGGCTTCCGCCGTTTGCATATATATTATAAAGCCTTTTAAGTTCTCGCTCCTTTTTCTCGGTTTCATTTTTTAAAACCGCATACATATTAATTTGACTTTGTGTTTTGGTATTGTTCCGGTCATTAATATATGCCAATTCAAAAATATTTTCAACAACCGCTTTTTCAATATCTTTAGCAAAATAACGCTCGTTTTTACAGTTTGGGTCGCAGCAAAGGTGCTCTTTGCCCTTTTCACCCGAATAGCAACATATTTTAACCTGCTTGCCCCATTTTTTATAGCGCATTTTTGCGCCGCAGTTACCGCAAACCAATAACCCTGCCAACATATACACGGATTTTCCGTGCTTTTTTGCACGGTTTTCAAATTCCGCCGCTGCCGCATAAAACATTTCTTCGGTTATAATCGGCTCGTGATTACCTGTATACTCATTGCCCTTATACGGCAGCAGCCCCAGCGAAGTACGCCTTTTTAATATATTGATAACTATACCCTCGCTTTTAAAATTCAAGGTATCGGCAATTTTTTTCGGCGAAAGTTTTTCTTCGGTAAACAGTCTAAAAACCTCTAAAATTTTGGTTTTTTCACTTTCTACAACGACATAGTTTTCACTATCGCGGTCATAGCGATAACCGTAAGGAGGTATACCGCCGCCCATCGGCTTACCAGAACGGACACGCTCAATTCTTCCTTTTTGCATTTTTGCAACTATTTGGTCACGGTCGTATTCAGCAAGGCTTGCAAACAGCGTAAGCATAAGCTTTGAACTCGGATTGTTTTTTTCAACCCTGCAAAACGGCTCGTTTATGCTTATAAAATCAATATCATACTCATTGGTATTTATACTGCTGTTCTTACTGTCGGACTTATTTACTATATAGTCCTGAATAAATTGCAGGGTGTTAAGCAGCGAACGGGAAAGCCTGTCAATCCTAGGTACAATAAAGCGGTTTACCCTTATATTGCTGTTGCCATCGTTAAAATTTTTTACCATATTGCAGAATATATCAAGCCCGTCACGGTCGATACGGGTGCCTGTAACACCGTCATCTGTAAGCAATATGCAATTATCAAGTTCGTTTATTTTACAATATCGCACAATCTCATTGCGCTGAACATCAAGACCGTATCCGTCTGCTGCTTGCTTATCGGTAGAAACACGGCGATAAGCCACATTAACGAGAAAGTTACCGCTTTTATCTGTTTCGATTTTTTTGCAGTCAAACAGTATCTCTGTCCATCTGTTTTTAGGTATGTTTTTTTCAAGCCAACCCATATTATTTACTCCGTTCGGTGATTATTGTTGCTGCCGCATATTTCGTTTATCACTTTGTCTATATACTCATTTTTGAACCTGTAATTTTTAAGTTGTTCCCTATTTACGGGCTTGCCGCCTATATAAACGGTTGTGAATATATCTTTCATACTTCCCCTCTCTTTTCCACATTATAATATCATCGGAACGGCATAAGTGGAAAAACGCACATCTTGATTTACATCAAAATTATCAATTGCTTTTATAAGCCCTATGCAGCCTATCTGAAATAAGTCATCGGGTTCTTCGCCGCGGTTACTGAAACGCTGAACCACGCTTAAAACGAGTCTTAAATTTCCGCCTATCAACTTATCCCTTGCCGATTTGTCTCCGTTTTTTGTCGCTTTTAAAAGTTCGATTTTTTGTTTTTCTGAAAGCACAGGTATTTTAGATGTGTTTACTCCGCAGATTTCCACCTTATTATAACGCAAAATGATAACCTCCCGATAAATGGTAATAAAATTATTACCATCGTGAGAGGTTATCATTCTTTTATTTGCTAAATATAATTTTTTTCAATCGACGAGTTTTGCTTGATTATTTATTATCAACCGGGAAAGCAGCTATCAACCTTGAATCATACTGCAAAATGAGTACGGCACCAATTGTATCCACCGCACCATCGCCGTTTACATCACCGTAAGCGCATCCGTTGTTTGAAAAAGCACTTAAGCATAAAGCTTAAGTGCTTTTTGTGGCTGGGGTGGCAGGATTCGAACCTACGAATGCAGCAGTCAAAGTGCTGTGTCTTACCGCTTGACGACACCCCAAGGTGTATAAAACTGTTTTAATGTGAAATGAGCACACTTTACAAAGTATGCTCATTGAGTGTGGGGTGGGTGATGGGGCTCGAACCCACGACCTCCAGAGCCACAATCTGGCGCTCTAGCCAACTGAACTACACCCACCATACAGTGCGAAAATTATTATACCAATTAACAAAACATTTGTCAATAGTTTATTTGCAAAAGTGCTTTATTTATTTGATTTTTTGCGGATACGGAACCGAATTATACAAAAATCAAGCCGCCCGGCCGTAAAGCGCAGGCAGCCCGATTCTTAATAATGCACAAATTAACGAAAAATCAATTTGTGAAATTATCAAAACAATGCTTATTTCATACCGTTTTCGTAAGATTCAATCATCTTTTTAAAAGTGTGTCCCGTACGACTTTCTTTGGTGCTATCGTCATCAAGGCACTCATCTTTTCCAGAAAACTCGGCATTTTTAATAGTTTTATGGCGGTTTCGTATGCTTGTCAAATGTTTCTCTACGGTATCTCCCGAGAATATTTTTACCGAAATCTCCACTTCGCCGTCTTTTACGGGCGTTACATATATCCTGTCAATATACTTGTTTATAAAGGCAGAATCAATCATTTCCTTTGAGGCTTCTTTTTCCGCTTTTAAAAGTACATTTCGAATTTCTTCAATTTTTTCGGTGTATTCCTCCCTTGAGTTCAATTCGTTTTCAATTTCTTCAACAGCAGAGTAAACCTCGGCGGACTCTTCGGTGATTTGCTTGTTCATTTCAACAAAATCCCTGTCGCTTATCTGACCCGCAATGTTATACTCAAGCAATTTGGATTTTTTCTTTGAAAGAACGCCGAGCCTGTCCTTTAACTTTTGCAGCTCGCCGCTTGAAGAATCCTTTGCAAGTATTTCGGCATACATCTCGGTATATTCTTCAATTATTCGTTTCGCGTCCTCGGCGGTGTCCTTAAATACCTCGTACAAAACCTCTTTAATTTCTTCCTCGTAAATTGTAAACGATGGGCAGGAATCCGTGCCGTTTTCAATTTTACCCGAGCATATCCAGCGTGACAGCACATTTCCTTTTCTGTCTTTACTGTCCTTGCGGTAGTATAATTTTCCGCAATGTGTGCAGTACATTTTACCTGTCAGCAAATTTGCGTGGTTACACTGATTTTGCCTGTTTTTTACATCACGGCTACGCCTTTTCAAAACTGCGTTTGCCTGCTCCCACAATTCCTCGCTTACAATCGCCGGAACAATCTCACCTGTTTCGTCCTTAAACATTACCCATTCCTCGGGCGGTAAAAACTTTTGTTTTTTAGTGAACATATCAACAATTTTCACCTTGTTGCCGACATAATAGCCCTTGTATTTAGGATTTGAAATGGTATTAGACATTGTGCTGTGACAAATTTTTTTGCCGTTATTGTTGCGGTAACCCTTGTTCCAAAAAATATCCTCAATCTGTTTCATACTGTATTTATCAGTGGCGTACAGGGTGAATAATTCTCTTACCATCTCTGCCTCTTTTTCGTCAATAACAAGCCTTTTGTTGTCCTTGCGGTAACCGAATATTCGGCTGTTGCCGAGAACAACTTTTTTCTTTATTGCTTCCTGGTGCCCGAATTTGATACGGCTTGAAAGCTTACGAAGTTCGTCCTGCGCTATGCCAGACATAATGGTTAAACGAAGCTCGCTATCCTCGTCAAGCGTGTTGATATTATCGTTTTGGAAAAACACGCCAACTCCGGAATTTAAAAGCTCACGGGTGTACTGAATACTGTCAAGCGTGTTACGGGCAAAACGGGTGATTTCCTTTGTGATAACAAGGTCAAACAGTCCGGCTTTGGCATCGTTTACCATATTGTGAAAGTTCTCACGCTTTTTGGTGCTCATTCCCGAAAGGCCTTCGTCAATATATCCCTCAACAAATTCCCAGTTTGCATTTTTCTTTATAAAATTTCGGTAATAGGATATCTGGTTGTCAAGCGAGTTTAAC
>CAVALG010000140.1:0-14025 GCA_963589585.1 Roseburia sp. AF12-17LB | reverse complement strand
ATAATATTAAATTTACCGTTTGGGGGCAATCCCATTCGCCTGCAATCGGCATAACTGTTGACGGATTGCCGGCAGGTATAAATATAGATTTTGAGCGCCTGCAAAAATTTATGGATAGGCGCAGACCGGGCGGCTCGGCGGTATCAACCGCCCGAAACGAGACGGATGCACCGGAGTTTCTTTCGGGCGTTAAGGGTAATGTCACCTGCGGCGCGCCGCTGTGCGCAGTTATAAAAAACACCGATTGCCGTTCGCACGACTATGACGAATTGCGGAATTTGCCGCGCCCCGGTCACGCTGATTTTACGGCGCATATAAAATATAACGGATATGAGGACGCAGCAGGCGGCGGACATTTTTCGGGCCGCCTTACCGCGCCGATATGCATTTTGGGCGGAATTGTATTGCAGATTTTAGAGCAAAAAGGCATAACGGTTAAAACAAGTATAAAATCTATCGGCACTTGCAGCGGCAGCCCCGAAGAAATGCTTGCCGAGGTAGCAAAAGCAAAAGCCGAGGGCGATTCGGTGGGCGGCGTTGCCGAATGTGTTATAAACGGCGTGCCTGCAGGTATCGGGTCGCCGATGCTTGATTCGCTTGAAAGTCGAATAGCGCACCTAGTGTTCGGTATTCCAGCCGTTCGCGGTGTTGAGTTCGGCGCAGGCTTTAGGGCCGCTGAAATGCGCGGCAGTCAAAATAACGATGAATTTTATTTTGAAGGTGATACGGTTAAAACCCGAACAAATAATCACGGCGGAATACTCGGCGGTATTTCAAGCGGGATGCCTATAGTTTTCCGCACGGCGCTCAAACCCACGCCTTCAATCGCCAAAAGTCAAAAAACGGTTAATACAGAAAAAATGTGTAATGATGAAATAAGCATAAAAGGTCGGCATGACCCCTGCATAGTTTTTCGCGCTTTGCCTGTAATTGAAGCGGCGGCGGCGATAGTAATATATGATGAATTGCTTGAAAATGAAAAAAACGGAGGTAATAATAATGGGAATCGATGAATTGAGAAAAGAGATTGACACGATTGATGACGGTATCATCAAACTGATTGAACAGCGTATGGATGTATCGGCTGAAATCGCCAAATACAAAGGCGAAAAAGGGCTGCCTGTTTTAGTGCCCGAGCGAGAGCGCCAAAAGCTCTGTGACATTGCCGAAAAATCACGCCCCGAAACGGCTGAGTATATGCGTGTGCTGTATTCGCTTATTTTTGAATTAAGCCGTTCGTATCAGACCCGTCTGCTCGGTAAAAGCACTCCGCTTTCGGACGAAATAAACAACGCTATAGAAAACACCCAAAAACTTTTTCCGCCTGCGGCTGCGGTTGCCTGCCAGGGGGTTGAGGGCGCTAATTCCCAAAAAGCGTGCGAAGCGATGTTTAAATCTCCGTCAATTATGTATGTTTCAAGTTTTGAGGGAATCTTTGCAGCCGTAAACAGCGGCCTTTGCCGTTACGGCGTTATCCCTATTGAAAACAGTACGGCAGGTTCGGTTAAAAAAGTTTACGATTTGATGATAACTAATAATTTTAATATCGTAAGAAGTGTAAGAATAAAAATCGACCACGCGCTGCTTGTTAAAAAGGGAACAAAGTTAGAAGATATAAAGGAAATATATTCACACGAGCAGGCAATAGGGCAGTGCGAAAACTTTCTTTCGGGTCTTAAGGGTGTGAAAGTAACCGCATGCGAAAATACTGCTGCCGCAGCAAAAGCAGTTGCCGAAAGCGACCGCAATGATGTTGCAGCAATAGCGTCAAGCGACTGCGCCGCGCTGTACGGGCTTGAATGTTTAAAGAAAAACATTCAGGACGAGGGCAATAATCATACAAGATTTATCTGCATCTCCAAAAATCTTGAAATTTATCCGGGCGCTGACCGTACAAGCCTTATGCTGGTTATTCCGCATAAACCCGGCTCACTTTATAAGGTGCTTTCCCGTTTTTACGCATTAGGCATTGACCTTATTAAACTTGAAAGCCGCCCCTTGCCGGATACCGATTTTGAGTTTATGTTCTATTTCGACCTTAGAACTTCTGTATATTCTGATGAGTTTGTAAAACTTATAAGCGAACTTGACGGAATTTGCGATGAATTTAAATATCTCGGAAGTTATTCGGAATTGGTGATATAAAATGATGGCAAGGTCAAAAAAATATGGGCTGTTGGGCGAAAAACTTTTGCACAGCCTTTCACCGCAGCTCCATTCATATTACGGAAAGTATGATTACAAGCTGATGGAACTTGCGCCCGAAAAGGTTGACGAATTTTTTAGCACTCGCGACTTTTGCGGGATAAATGTAACAATCCCGTATAAAAAAGTTGCTTTCAGCCATTGCGATACCGTGTCGGATACGGCAAAGACGGCAGGTGCTGTAAATACCGTTATAAACCGCGGCGGTAAACTGTGCGGTTACAATACCGATTATTACGGATTTGAATATCTTCTTGAAAAAAGCGGAATAAATGTAAACGGCAAAAAAGTTATTGTTTTGGGTTCGGGCGGAGCGTCGGTTACTGTGCAAAACGCACTTAAAAACAACGGCGCGCGCGTTACGGTAATATCCCGTTCGGGAAAGGATAATTATGAAAATATAGCTATCCATTCGGACGCCGATGTTATTGTAAACACAACCCCCGTAGGTATGTATCCCAAAACCGACGCAGCACCGCTTGATCTTGAAGTTTTTAAAAAATTATCGGGTGTAATAGATATAATCTATAATCCGCTTAGAACGCGCCTGCTGTTGGATGCAAAACGGCTCGGTATCCCGTATGCCGACGGGCTGCCAATGTTGGCGGCACAGGGATTTCGGTCGGCTGAACTGTTTTTGGATAAACAATTGTCGCCGGACCTTATTGAAACAGCCGAAAAACGGTTGCGGCTTTTCTTGGGCAATATAGTGCTTATAGGTATGCCGGGTTGCGGTAAAACAAGTATCGGTAAAGAGGTTGCCCGCAAACTGAAAAAAGAATTTATTGATACAGATAAACTTATTGAACAGCGCGCAGGTATGACCATACCCGAAATATTTGAAGCAAGCGGCGAAGAAACTTTTCGCCGCCTTGAAAGCGAAATTGTGGCTGAACTCGCAAAAAAAAGCGGTGCGGTCATAGCAACGGGCGGGGGTACGGTAACGCGTGAGCAAAACCGCGAACCGCTTTGTATGAACGGTACGGTTGTGTTTATCAAAAGGGATATATCCCTTTTGCCCAAAAAAGGCAGACCGGTTTCGCAGCAGCGCGGTCTTATGCATATATGGGCAGAACGAAAAAAACTTTACGAGAATTTTGCCGACATAATTGTTGAGGGCGAGGGAGTAAAAAACCTGTCGCACCAAATAGTCGGGTTGGTTGCCGATAAGAATGAGCATTAAAATCGGAAAGAGGAATTATAATTTATGAAAAGTCAGTCCTGCTGCTTTACGGGGTACCGTCCCGAAAAATTTCCGTTTGAATTTAATAAAAATGATCCAAACTACAGAGATTTTGAAAATGAATTATTATGCTGTATTTCAAAACTTATAAACAGCGGCACGGATACTTTTTATTGCGGCGGCGCACGCGGTTTTGATATTCTTGCCGCCGAGATTGTAGCCTCGGTTAAAGAACGCTTTTCGGTTAAACTTATAATGGCGCTTGCTTTCCCCGGGCAGGAAAAAGGCTGGGGAGATGATTGGCAAATGCGCTTCAACGCCGTTACGGCAGCGGCAGATGAAATTAAATTTATTTCCCCGTCATATGAAAAAGGCGTATATCACAAACGCAACCGTTTTATGGTAGATAATTCGGATATTTTGCTTACTTATTATGACGGCACCAAAGGCGGCACGGCAAGTACGGTAGAATATGCCGAGAAAAAGGGGCTGCATATAATTAATTTTGCAATTGACAGGCATCGCGGCGAGCAGCTGCAGTTTGTTATTGTCTAACAGTCTGCCGCAGTTGTATAAAAATAATAATGGCACCGCCCCGAACATTATGTTTGGGGCAGTGCCGTTTTAATTCATTTGTTTTAAAATTTATTTTTTAGCCCAGGTGGAGGGGAATGCCAAAAGCAGTATTGGGTAAATTTCAAGTCTGCCAAGCAGCATCGCTATAGATAAAACAATTTTTGAAAGTACAGAATAATCCGCAAAACTTGAAAACGGACCTGCAATATCAAACGCAGGGCCTACATTGTTAAAGCAGGAAACTGCGGCTGAAAGGTTGGTTTCAATATTAAAACCCGAATCAAGCGACAACAAAAGGAATATGCCGAACAGCAGGAATGTGTAAACGGCAAGATATGTGTTTACACTGCTTATGGTATCTTCACCTAATTTTTTGCCCTCGAACATAACCGTCCCAAACGAGCGTGGGTGCAGCAGCCGTTTAAGGTCGCGCCGTACACTTTTAAACAGTATAAGAAAACGCGAAACTTTTATGCCGCCTGCGGTGGAGCCTGCGCAACCGCCCATAAACATAAGCAGCAACAGTATTGTTTTTGAGAATAACGGCCACTTGTTAAAATCACAGGTTGAGTACCCCGTGGTTGTAATTATTGACGATACCTGGAACGCCGAAAGCCTTAGCGCTTTGCTGAAATTGTTGTAAATCGGCATTATGTTTATAATGATAAGTGCCGTTGCTGAGCCGACAATACCCAAGTAACACCAAAGTTCGCCGCTTTTAAGAATGTTTCTGAAATGCTTTATAAGCGCTAAATAGTAAAGATTGAAATTAATACCGAAAAGCAGCATAAATATTGTTATTACCCATTGTGAGTATGCGCTGTATCCAGTAATACTGTCCGGCTTTATTCCAAAACCGCCTGTGCCTGCTGTGCCGAACGAGTGCAAAAGGCTGTCAAATAACGGCATACCTCCGCAGTAGAGCAAAACTATTTCAACTGCCGTCATAACAATGTAAATAAGGTAAAGTATTTTAGCGGTTTTTTTTGCGCGCGGTACTAATTTGCCTATAATCGGCCCGGGCATTTCCGCCCTTAGCATATGCATAGACCTGTCCGACAGCGTGGGGATAATTGCGGTTACAAAAACAAGTATGCCCATTCCGCCTACCCAGTGAGTAAAACTGCGCCAGAACAGTATGCCGTGGCTTAACTTGCTTACATCGCGGACAATCGAAGAACCTGTAGTGGTAAATCCGCTTACCGTTTCAAAAAATGCGTCTACATAAGAGGGAATTTCACCGCTTAAATAAAACGGCAGCGCCCCAACGGCGGAAAGCAGTATCCACGCAAGGGCAACGGTTATAAAACCCTCTTTTGCAAATATTACGCGGCTGCCCGGTTTGGCAAGTACCGTAAGCAGCAGCCCAAGCAAAAGCGCTGCGCCCACACTCCATAAAAATGCGGTAATGCACGCCTCTCCGTATATGGCAGCAACCGCCGCAGGCAACAGCATAAGTGCTGCTTCGAACATCATTATTCTGCCTACTGTAAAGAGGACCATTCTCCTGTTCATTTAAAAGCCCCCTTATTTAATTATATCCGAAAGATCCTGCAGGCCTATATCTCCTGCGATTACAACAACGCGATCATTCGGTTTAATAACATCATCACCCGTCGGGATAATTGCTTTTCTGCCGCGCACAATTCCCGCAATAAGTGTGTTAGGTTTAAATGAAAGGTCCTTAAGCGGTATATCTACAAGGCGCGACTCGTTGCTTACATTAAATTCAAGAGCTTCGGCTTTACCGTCCATAAGTTTGTACAGTGTTTCAACACTGCTGCCAAGCGAATTTTTAAGCGCCCTTGCATACTGAACTATTATATCGGCAGTTGTTTCGCGCGGCGAAATTATACAATCAAGCCCTAATTTAGAAGACATTTTTGCAAGTTCGGGGCGGTTTACCTTAGCAATAACCTTAGGTACATTGTGCGAGGAGGCAAATATGGAAATAAGCATATTTTCTTCATCCATTCCCGTAAGCGCAACAAATGCGTCAACCGAGTCAAGCCCTTCTTCAAGCAGGGTTTCCTGTTCTGCACCGTCCCCGTGTATAAGGGTCGCTTTGGGTAAAGCCTCGCTTAAAAATTCACATCGCCCTGTGTCCTTTTCAATAATTTTAACCGAGCTTCCGCCCGCGGTAAGCATTTTTGCAAGATAAAATGCCGTGCGGCTTCCGCCGAGTATCATTATATTTTTAGCCTGCTTTTGCAGAACCTTCATTGATTTAAGGAGTTTGGTTATTTCCTGGCGGGAAGCGGTAATGCCGATTTTATCGCCCGCGCGCAGAATAAAGTTACCATCAGGTATATAAACCTCGTCGCCGCGCTGAACAGCCGCTATCAAAAAACTATAGGTGTGATTTGAACGAAGTTCGCTGAGGGTTGCTCCGTCAAGGGGAGACCCTTTTTTTACATTCATCTCTATCATTTCAAAATTCCGGCGTGAAAAAGTTTCAACCTTAACTGCCGACGGTAATTTTAAAATATTAAAAAGTTCCTGCGCCGCCAAAAGTTCGGGGTTTATAGACATAGATAAATCCAACTGCTGGCGCACAAAACTTAAACTTCGGTCATTGTATTCGGGCTTGCGTATTCTTGCGATAGTGTGTTTTGCTCCCATCTTCTTCGCAAGAAAGCAACTAAGCATATTCATTTCATCCGAACCGGCAGTGGCTATAAACAGTTCCGCCTTACTGATATCGGCTTCCTCAAGCGTATCGCAATCGGTACAACTGCCGCATACACCCATAACATCATAAATATCCGTTATTTCCCTTACAACCGAATTATCGGTGTCAATGGCAAGTACATCGTGCCCTTCCGATACAAGATTTTGCAAAATAGTGCGACCTATTTTGCCGCAGCCTGCAACAATAATATTCATTATTACCCGACCTTCCTTAGCGTGGCAGGGATAAAGCCTGCCGCGGATTCATTTGCCGCATTTTCATATTCTGATTGCGGCTTTGTCCGATTTTTGCAGGCGACTTTGCAGTCGTCTGTGGGTTGCAAATATGCCGAAATATTGATATCTGCAACACACCAGAGCAATGGTAACACAATTATAATTGTTTTGCAAGCCTTAAATTAAAAAAATTACGCTTTATTTGTAATTATTTTCCTGCTATCGGAACGGTGGGTACATAAATATGCCACCGCAAAGGTAATTACGGATACAAAAATCTTAAAAATGCACATTGCAAGTCCGTTTACGCCATAGTTTTTAAGGACCTTTGCAGCCGCGTCAGATGCCCAAAAAGCAAGCAAAGCGGATATAAGCGGACTGATTATGTCGCGAAACACACGTAACTTAATACACCCCTCTTTAAGCACTTTTAAAACGCACAGTGACGAAGTAAAAACATTGCTTGCCGCCATTATTGCAAGAAATCCGGTCATACCGAAACGGGGGACAGCCAGCCTTATTGCAACTATGCGCATAATCGAATCGGCAACATTATACTTAAAGGCGTAATTTTGTTCGTCAAACCCCTTTAACATTCCATCGCACACGCTTTCAAGGTACATAAACGGTATCACCGGTGCAAGAACTTTAACTATTATGCCGGTTTGAGGACTTGAAAATATAATTGTCCCGAGTTCCTCGCCTGCCGTAAAAAAGCAGCTTGCCAAAAGGAATGAGGCGGCAATCGTCATCGTTATTACCATTTCGCATTTTCTCGCTGCACCTTTACTGTCGCATGAAATTTCGGGTATCAGCATTGTGGAAACCGCCATAAGTAATGACGATGGAAAAAATATAAGCGGTATGGCCATTCCTTTAAGTGCCCCGAACAGCGCAAGACCCGTTACACTGTTGCCGTAAAAAACGGCAAGCAGGGTGGGCACCATAACATTTTCAATCGTTTTAAGTCCTGTGGTGACATATCTTCCTGCGGTTATCGGTAACGCGATTTCAAGAATTTTTTTGCCCGTGCGTAAACTGACACCCTGTGAACCTATGGCGGTTTTTCTGCATTCTGCACGGTACATTATCCATATAATAAGCGTAGCTGCACCCTCCGCAACCGCATCGCCTGCAAACACTGCGGCGGTGCATACCGCAAGACCGCCGCCGCGAAACATTGATACTGCCGCGGCGGTTACCCCTATGCGTATAAATTGTTCAAATATTTGCGAAACGGACGGTTCAACCGTCTTTTTTTTCGCAATAAAAAAGCCGCGCAGACAGGAAGATATCCCCGAAAACGGCAGTGCCGCTGCCAGAACTTTTACTGCCAATTCACCGCGCGCGTCATTTAAAAAGCCTGTTGCAATGGGCTTTGCAAACAAAATCAAAACAGCGGATGATACGCCTGCAACCGCAAGCGTCATAGATATTGCGCGCCTTGTAACGCGCATTACGGCTGTTCTGCCGTAAGCCGATCTTTCCGCAACGAGCCTTGTAACCGCGGTGCATATACCGCTGCTTGCAAAGGCGGAAGCCAACAGATAAACTGAAAATACAAGCTGGTAAAGACCCATACCTTCTTCGCCTATGCTTTTGGCAAGCCATATCCTGAATAAAATGCCTGCGGCGCGCAATATAAGCGATGTTGCCGTTAGAATCACGGCATTTTGAATAAACAACCTTTTTTTCAAAATTATCACCCATAAATATATATTATTTGGAAAAGATATATAGGACAGAAAAAAGATTGTATTTGTTGAAAGTAGGATTGATTATGTCAGATGCAAAATCTCTTATACAAAGAATATCGCATGATTTGGCGGTGGATAAAAGTTTTGACCTTATACGTCGCGATATAATGATAGCCGACCGCGAAGCAGCGTTGTTTTTCGTGGACGGCTTTACAAAAGACGAAGTTTATGAAAAGATGATGGAATTTCTCCTTAAACGCAAGCCTTCCGACCTCAAGGGTATAAAAACGATGGAGGAATTCTCAAAGCACTATATGCCCTATATTGAGGTTGCTTTTCAGTACAATGTTGAGGAAATGGAAACGGCTGTCCTTTCGGGTCAGTCGGTGCTGATAGTTGACGGAATAGAGGGTGCGCTGCTTGTTGATACAAGGGAATATCCCGTCCGTTCGATAGAAGAACCCGAAAAGGATAAGTCGCTGCGCGGCTCGCGCGACGGATTTGTGGAAACCCTTATATTTAATACAGCTATGATACGCCGCAGAATCAGGGACCCACGCTTGAGAATGGAATATGTAAGGGTGGGAAATGCCTCAAAGGTTGATTTGTGCGTTTGTTATGTTGAGGGAATTGCCGACCCTAAAGTGGTTAAGAAACTGAAAAAGCGGCTCGGCGAACTTGAACTTAATAATGTTTCTATGACATCTCAGGCACTCAGTGAAACGCTTGTTCCAACCAACTATTTCAACCCGTTCCCAAAAATCAAATTTACCGAGCGTCCCGATTACGCCAGCGCCTGTATTTTAGAGGGGCGAATTGCCCTTGTAATGGATAATTCTCCGTCCGTAATGCTGTTTGCAACTTCATTTTCCGATTTTACAAAAGAGGTTGACGACTATTATTTTGCGCCGATAACAGCGACTTTCATAAGATTGGTGCGTATGGCTGTTTCGCTTTCAACGGTATTCTTAACGCCGGTTATGCTCTATCTGTTAAACAATCAGGAGATCATACCGAAATGGCTTGAATTTATAATGATATACAAAAAAACACCGATAACGGTGTTTTGGCAGTTTATGATTTTGGAATTTATAATTGACGGGCTGCGTCTTGCTTCAATGAATACCCCCACGGCGCTCAGCGGCTCGTTCGGCATAATCGGAGGTTTGCTGCTTTCGGATTTTGCAATAGACGCAGGTTGGTTTTTGCCCGAAACAATTATATATATGTCGTTTGTTGCCATCGCTTCATTTTCCCAACCGAGTTACGAAATGGGCTATGCAATGAAATTCTCGCGGCTGCTGCTTTTAATATTTACCCAACTGTTCGGACTTTACGGGCTTATAGGCGGAACCTTGCTTATAGTCATAGTTATGGTGACCTCCAAAACCTTGTCGGGTCGAGGGTATTTTTATCCCGTTATCCCGTTTAACTTCAAAGATTTTTCAAAAATGTTTGTCCGCACAAAAATAAAGAAAGGGCACTAAAGGTTCCGCACCGGGTTATCGGTGCCGTATACCCGAAAGCCCCGTATATTTTTCGGGTACGGGTGCGTTGCTTATAAGTGTATTTATATCTTCTAAGCCGCATATTTTGCAAAAATACCGCTTACCCAGTTTGCTGCCGTCAAAAAGCAAAAACGCCGAGTCCGAATTTTTTAGGTATGCGGATTTAATTTCAGCCTCTTCCTCGCTTGATTCGGTAACGCCCGATTCAATGTCAACGCCGCGGCAGGATATAAAAGCACTGTCAGCATAAAAATCATTTATAAACCGTACCGCCCGGCTGCCTACAAAGGAGAAGGCACGTTCCCGCAACCGACCGCCTGTGCAGTATGCCGTAACACCGTCAATGTCCGATAGGATATTGACGGTTTTTAAACTGTTCGTAATTACCCTAAGCCCCGAAAATACCGCAAGTTGACCCGCAAGCGCGCAGCAGGTGCTGCTTGAATCAATAAAAATTGTTTGACCGTCTTTTATGTGTTTAAGCGCCCTGCCTGCAATCAGCCGCTTTGCGCGTGTGTTCTCATTTTCGCGCAGCATCAGCGGCGATTCGCGGCTGCCGCTGTCGATAAGTACGGCGCCGCCGTGCGTGCGCTTTATAATTCCCGCGTTTTCAAGCAACGCCAGATCCCTGCGTATTGTCGCACCGCTTGAATAAAGCGCATTACACAGTTCCTCAACCGACGCGGCTTTGCGTTTGTTAAGTATCTCTATTATCTCGTTTTGGCGTTCAAGCGGAAGCATAAACAGTCACCCTCACTAAATAAATTTTGCTCATTTATGATTATAAATGATTACTTTTGAAAAAACAAGTGCAAATATTGCTTTTTTTGCGCCGAATATAGACAAACGGACAAAAGTATGGTATCATACCAAAGTAAGATTGTATGGGTGAAAAAGGTGGAGATACACCCCCGTATTTCCCATACCGTCAGACCAAAGTCGTACATATTAACAGAAAGGAATACATAAATTATGCAAAAGTCACCATACGAAATTAAAAAAGAGATCTGCGAAGTCGGTCATAAGGTGTATGCAAAGGGATTTGTTGCCGCTAATGACGGTAATATTTCCGTAAAGGTAAACGATAATGAGTTTTACTGCACACCTACAGGCGTGTCAAAAGGTTCGCTCACGCCGGATATGATTATAAAAATTGACGGAACAGGCAAAAAACTGGACGGCAAGCTTAATCCTTCGTCGGAAATTAAAATGCATCTTCGCGTTTACAGAGAGCGCCCCGATGTTATGGCGGTTGTTCACGCCCATCCTCCTATCGCTACCGCATTTACGGTTGCGGGCGTTCCGATGAATGAATACATATTACCCGAAGCGGTTCTTACTATAGGCGATGTTCCTACCTGCGAATACGGTACGCCTTCAACCGAAGAAATTCCCGATTCACTTGAACCGTACATCCAGCAGCACGATGCGTTCCTGCTTAAAAATCACGGTGCACTCACCGTCGGCAACACCCTTACAAAGGCTCTGTTTATGATGGAAGAGGTTGAGTTTAACGCAAGAATCGCAATGTATGCGCGTCAGCTCGGCGGCGTTGAAGAAATCCCGTGCGAACAGCTTGAAAAGCTTATGGAACTCCGTAAAAAGATGAATATTCCCGGCCGTCATCCCGGATGCAAAAAGTGCAAAAACCTCGGAACCGAGAACTGCCGCTGCAAGGACAACCTTAATAAGGCTGCCTGCAATTGTTCAACACACGCTGCCGCTGCACCGTCCGGCGATATGATATCGGAGATTACCAAACGCGTTTTGGCTCAGCTCGGTAAATAAGGCTTCGGAAGGGAGTTTTTACTTTGGCTCTTAATTGGACTGAAGCGCAGATAGAACAAATAGTAAAAACGGTTGTCGCGCAAATGGGCGGCACTGCCGAAAAGGATTGGGATTCAACACATTACGGCAGCAGGACGTTTACGGGTGTTTTTGAGGATATTAATGACGCAATAAACGCAGCACAGAACGGATATAAAGCCGTCAGCGCAATGAGTGTTGAACAGCGCGAAAAAATAATATCCGAAATAAGGAAACTTACCCGTGCCGAAGCGCATATTATGGGTGCGCTCGGCGTAGCAGAAACCCATATGGGCAGACCCGACCATAAAACCGCAAAGCATATTCTGGTAGCCGATAAAACGCCGGGTACGGAGGATATAAAGGCGGAAGCCCAAACCGGTGATCACGGTCTTACCTTGACCGAGCAGGCGCCCTTCGGCGTTGTGGGTGCAATAACACCCAGCACCAACCCGAGCGAAACCGTTATATGCAACAGTATAGGTATGATAGCCGCAGGCAACGGCGTGGTGTTTAATCCGCACCCAGGCGCAATTGCCGCTTCAAACTATGCGGTTGACCTTGTAAACCGCGCAAGCGCCGCAGCAGGCGGTCCGAGCGTACTGGTTGCGTCGGTCGTTAAACCGACAATGGAAACCGCCGCGGTAATACAAAAACATCCTGCTATCAAACTGCTTGTTTGCACAGGCGGACCGGGCGTTGTGAAAGCGGTGCTTTCTTCGGGTAAAAAAGCGATAGGCGCCGGCGCCGGGAATCCCCCCGTTATTGTTGACGATACCGCCGACATAAAAAAGGCGGCAAAGGATATAATTGACGGCTGCACGTTTGACAACAATCTGCCATGCATTGCCGAAAAGGAAGTTTTCGCTTTCAGAAATATTGCCGACGAACTTATTGACGGTATGATGAAAAACGGCGCGTATATGATTGAGGCAGACAAAGCACGCGAACTTGCGGAGATAGTTCTTGTTGATAAAAAGAATCCCAAAACGGGCATTGTTAAAAAAACCGTCAGCCGCGAATGTGTGGGCAGGGACGCACGCGTTCTTCTCGGAAAAATAGGCATAGAGGTTGATGACAGTATACGCTGCATAGTATGCGAGGCTGATTTTGACCATCCGTTTGTTCAAAACGAACTTATGATGCCGATTTTGCCGATTGTCCGTGTTGATAATATTGACGAGGCGATTGGCCTTGCGGTAAAAGCAGAACACGGCAACCGCCATACGGCGCATATGCACTCTAAAAATATCGATAACCTGTCGCGTTTTGCACGCGCCGTTGAAACTACGATATTTGTAAAAAATGCACCGTCATATGCTGGTATCGGCTTCGGCGGTGAAGGTCACACGACCTTTACTATCGCAGGACCGACAGGTGAGGGAATCACATCGGCGCGCAGTTTTACAAGGCGCCGCCGCTGCGTAATGGCAGACAGTTTCCGCATAATATGACAAGTTAATTTGCATTAAATCTAAAAAGGAGGAATACTTATGGAAATTTCAGCTTCTCAGATTGAAACTATTGTAAGGTCAATAGTAAGTCAAATGGGCGGCGGAACTTCCGCACCGCGCGATATACCGAAAAAAGCGCACGTTGCAATGCTTACCGATAAAAAGCATTTTGAGGTTAAAGAATTTCCGGTTCCCGAACTTGGGGACGACGATATACTCGTAAAGGTCGAGGGCTGCGGCGTATGCGGCACCGATGTTCACGAATGGAAAGGCGACCCGTTCGGCCTTATTCCGGTCGTTCTCGGACACGAGGGTACAGGCGAAATAATCTACCTCGGAAAGAATATTAAATGCGATACCGCAGGCAACCCCTTAAAGGTAGGCGATAAATTGGTAACTTCGGTTATCAGCTGCGGTGAATGCGGCATATGCCGTATGCACCCGTCACACACCAACCTTTGCGATAAACAGGGCGTTTTCGGGCTTATAGGACATAATGACGAGCAACCGCTTAACGGCTGGTTCTCGGACTATATGCTTATAAGAGGTAAGGGCGCAACATATTTTGCAGTCAATGACCTTGATTTGCAGGAGAGAATGCTGCTTGAACTTGCCACCGTTTGCGTTCATGCGCTTGACCGTGCGCGTTCAACCGGACTTATCAACTTTAATTCCAAGGTTCTTATTCA
>CAVALG010000139.1:0-2158 GCA_963589585.1 Roseburia sp. AF12-17LB | reverse complement strand
TGCTTTGTACCTTTTTGAAAAGTATTACAGCGTTTCAAACGGCTACACACCATGGATATCTTTGCTGTTGATGGGTGCTATGTGTCTGTGTGTAATTATTAAGCACTCTGAAAATATCAAAAGAATTTTCAAGGGAACAGAACGCAAGCTCGGCGACAAAAAATAATGTGTATTATTTTAAATTCGCTGCTAAGCGTTAGCGATTATAATTTTTGAAAGGGAATTGGTGATTTTATGAGCAAAGTTGTTGTTCTCGGATCAGGAGGATGGGGCATAGCCCTGGCTTTAACTGCGTATGATGCCGGCAATGAAGTTTCGCTGTGGTCTTTGTTTCAAAAAGAAGTTGCTGACCTACTTGAAAGCCGTGAACATAAAAAACTTTTGCCGGGCGTTAAAATCCCAAACGAAATAAATATAACAAACGATTTATCGGTTGTTGATAATGCCGATTTAACAATTGTTGCAGTGCCGTCAACCGCAATACGCTCTACCGCAAGACTGTTAAATGGCAGAAACTGCGGCATAATAGTTAATGTCGCAAAAGGAATTGAAAACGATACATTCTTACGCCTTTCTGAAATATTGGCGGCAGAAACGGGCAGTAACAAAATAGCGGTTTTGTCGGGGCCTTCGCACGCAGAAGAAGTTTCGCGCAAAATTCCGACTTCGGTCGTTTCCGCTTCAGCCGACCCGTTAATATCCGAAAAGGTTCAAGAACTGTTGTCAACTGACTATTTCAGAATATACACCAATGATGATGTTGTGGGTGTAGAACTCGGTGGTGCTATTAAAAATGTAATTGCGGTTGCCGCAGGAATAATTGATGGGCTTTCACTCGGCGATAATACAAAGGCTGCACTTATCACACGCGGCGTTTATGAAATGTCAAGACTTGGTATGGCAATGGGCGCAAGGCGCGAAACATTTTCAGGCCTTTCGGGACTTGGCGATTTAATTGTTACCTGCACCTCCGAACATAGCCGCAACCACAGGTTCGGCAAACTCTTGGGTGAGGGAAGTTCGGCGCAGGCGGCGCTTTCTGCTGTCGGAACGGTTGAAGGGTATTATGCCGCCGCAGCCGTAAAATCGCTTGCGGCAAAATATAATGTTGAAATGCCGATATGCGACCAGTGCTATGATGTAATTTATAACGGCGCCGGCGCAGTTGACGCTTTAAAAAATCTTATGACAAGGCCCAACAAAAACGAGCACGAAACACTTTTAAAATAGTTTGCTGTTGTGCCGTTTTTGGGTATAAATTGTTGAATACAAGAAAAAATAATAAAAATTCTAATTAAAAGTAAAAAAGTTCTTGACAACCGAAGGTATTATTGGTATAATAACAAAGTCGCAGTTCGGTGACGAGTTTGAATCATTAGCTCAGTTGGCAGAGCACTTGACTTTTAATCAAGGTGTCCGGGGTTCGAATCCCCGATGGTTCACCAAAAAACCTGTGAGATTTTTCTCACAGGTTTTTTTAAATTAATTTGTTCAAAAACATATATTTTCAATGACAATTTTGCATTTGCAAAATTGTCATTTTTTTAAATTGCTTTTGCCTTTCGCTTTTAATATCGCATTCGCCCTTGTAAAGACTTTTCCCTGTTCAATGAACAGTAGTTGCTGTTCATTTGTCATTGACCGGAACACTCTTAGTAACTCACTTTCGGTAGTACTGTTTGTATTAACTTCCGGAGTGTTCAGCAGGTAATCGGTTGAAACATTGAAATATTTTGCTATTCGTTTTAATGTATCAAAATCAGGTTCGCTGACCCCTTGTACATATCCACCGATTGTTGATGGGGCAATGTTTAGGTCATTGGCAAATTGTTTTTGTGTGATATTTTCTTCATCAATCAGTAGTCTTAATTTTTCATTAAAGTTCATATTAATCACCAGTTGATATTTTAAATGAATATACAGCTCAATAGTAAAAAATACTAGAATGTAGTTGACAAAACTAGAAAATAGTTGTATACTGTATTGCAATTAAAAAATATGTATAGAGGTTTAGAATATGAAATTAAACAACGCTACTGTTATCGAGCGCGATGTAAAATGTCCGTTTTGTGGGAATTCAAATGCAATGCTGATAAGTAAAGAGGAGGGAAGTAAAACCGCTGTGGGATTACCCTCTTATGGACTACGCTTTTTATTG
>CAVALG010000138.1:0-10864 GCA_963589585.1 Roseburia sp. AF12-17LB | reverse complement strand
AAAGTTCCTCGGCAGCCATCTTCCGCCGTGTAAAGCGGTTGATGAGTTCAAGTTCTTTTTCGTCCGGAATTTCACCGGCGCTGAGTATCCCTTTTTCCGTAAAATCACACCCTTTGTTTTTTTGATGACAGTGCAGCCGCAAATGACAAAAGCCAGACTTTAGGTTTTAGATATTAGATGTGGGTAACGGTAATTTTGATGACGGACGGCAAGCGTTGCTTGCAATTAGTCTTTCTTCTCTCCCTCAGTCAAAAATCTTCAATTTTTGACAGCTCCCTCGTCAGAGGGAGCCAAGAGGTTTGCAGGTAGCGGCAACCTAAGAACAGACAGCGAACACCGCTAACCACAAATACAAAAATTAACAGCAATCTAAATTTACCGTCTATTTGCAATTCCGCGGTGCGTGCAAGCCCTTGCCTCCACCTGACGGGGGTGCGGGTGTCCGGTGGACACCTCTGCGAAGCAGAAGCACCGACCGAGGCGGCAGCCGAGACGGTGGCTCGGCGCAGCCGTGACGGTGGCTCGGCGCAGCCGTGACGGAGGGAGAGAAGAACTGACGGTAATCACAGATTACCGTTTATCATCAAACTACCGTTGCCACAGTCTAATATCTAACATCTAATGTCTAACATCTAGCTTGGGAGAGAAAAACTAATGGTAAGTGATGTTTGCCGTCTGTTTTCAAATTTAAAAAGCATAAAAATAGTAAAATACAACTGCGCAGCCGACCGTCCGCCCCTCGCAAGCCCGTCCGCCGCCGAAAACATTCGTTTTCAGGCGGTGCATAACGCAGCAACGCAATACCGGCACACAATCTGCAAATGCACCGTCACCAAGCGTTACGCTTGGGGCGGCGGACGGGCTTGCGAGGGACGGACGATATTCAGCGCATACGGCAGCCTGTTTAATAAAAAAACCAAAGTAAATCGGTTTTTATCGTCTGTTATCAAAACCGCTGTTGCCGTGGTCTAAAGTCTAAAATCTAATATCTAACATCTAAATTGCCGCCCTTCCGCGGTCTGCGCCTACCGCCGCAAACCACTTCCGCGCGGCTTGCCCAATGTTTACTGTCTATCATCAGTCTACCGTTACCACGGTCTAATATCTAAAATCTAATGTCTAACATCTAAAATCTAATACACCGTAATCCTTAATTCTCACCCGTGTCAACCACGCTCTCCATCTCGGTTTCGGTGTTATCAACCTTTTTGCCTGATTCCAACGCGTCCGCCTGCGCGTTATAAAATCTGGCGCGCGCAAGTTCTACCTCATCCTGCAGCGAAATATCGTTCCAATCCACGCGGAAATCGCAAAAATACCCCTCGCGCAGCAAAAATTCGCGGCAAATTCGGCTTACGGTCGGCGTTAAAACCGTTCGGTAGTGCTCCAATTCGCTTGTTAATATATCCGCCTGCTGTGATGACATTCGTTCGGTGGTTGACCACGAAAGCCCCAGCACAAACGGCGGCAGACCCGTCTTTGCGACTATTTGCTCAAGCAATTGCTGCACGGGGATTTTAGAATCAAGCGTCGGGCTTTCCGCACCGATTACCTTAACCCCGATATCGCCAACCGCAACAAAATCCCTTACCGCGCTTTTGTCATTCATCGCGCGCGACCATTCCTCGGCTATCCTCTCGGCACAGTCCTCAGGCACATCCGCACCGTCTTTCGGGCGGTAGGTGACCGCATACCGCAAATTGCCTGCGCGGTCCCAATTCACCCCTATGCAGTTAAATATCTTTATAAGAATTTCGCTCACAAAAGGCAGCCCGTCCAAAAGCGAACGCCCAAACGGGTGCTGCGCCGTCGGGTCAAGCGCCGTTACAAGTATGCGTTCGGGGTGCGGCAGCGGAATCCTCGGGTCAACCGATACCTGCGGACGGAACGGGTCGTCGCCAACCGAAATGTCGATACTTCTAAGGTCGGCGTTGTAAAGCCCCTGCAACTGCCCGTCTTGCCCCATAACCATCTCGGCAACCGCCGTGCCGTAGGTCAAAAGGTCGTCAAGATAAGCGGAAACAAAACTGTCGATTCCCTTTGAAGCAGGCCCCGTAGGTATGTTGGATAAAAACCCGTTAAGCGCACGCAAAGCCGCAGGGTTGTCGCACTCAATTCTCACCTTGCCCACAAGGCGTATGATTTTTAGTATTGCGGCGTCAATTATCGGGATAGAACTCCGCATAGCCTCAAACAACCGCAAATCATTGCGCGCAAATGTTCCTACAGCCGAAAACGCGCGCCCGTTGCCTGCCGTCATAGGTGAGCGGCTCTTTTTCCCCTTCTTTTCCTTAAACAGTTTCAATTTATCTATCTCCTTTGTTAGATTTTAGATATTAGATATTAGACATTAGATGTTAGTAGCGGTAGTTTTAATAACAGACGGTAAACGCAGCATATTGAAAGTACGCTCAAACCCTTGCCTCCACCTGACGGGGTGCGGGTGTCCGGTGGACACCTCTGCGCAGCAGAAGCACCGACCGAGGCGGCAGCCGAGACGGTGGCTTTGCCGTAGGCAAAGACGGAGGGAGAGAAAAACCAATGGCAATCACAATTTACCATCTATCATCAAACTACCGTTACCACGGTCTACAGTCTAAAATCTAATATCTAACATCTAGTATGCCGCCTGTCATCAATCTGCGGTTACCCAATCTAACACCTAAATCTCTCCGCCGAAGCGGCAACAGGTCCGCCGCCGCTGCCGCCGAGCGCCGTGGCAACAAAGTAGCGTATATCGTCCATTGCGTGGTCGTTTTCCTTTTTAACGCTGTCCTTTGCGCCGCCGCTGTCCCACCGATAAAGCGAAAACTCGCATATTGAGTCACGGCAGCAGGGCGAAATCTTGATTTTACCGCTTTTAAGCGCGTCCGCAACACGCCGTATGCCGTCAATTACATCATTTTTCGCCTTTCGCACATTGTACTTCCCGTGGCGGCGTATGCACGCAATAAATGAGGCGGCGGACGGGTCGCATATCACGGCGGAAACGGGCAAACCGCCTATTAAATCTTCAAGTGCTTCATAATATTCCTCGTCCGTCAGTTGCTGACCCTCTTTTTTAGAGTCATAGTAGTATTCATCAATTCGGTACCATACGCCGCCGCACCGCCCCCACAACCCAAAGGACGAAGGGTTTACCGTGCCGTAATCGCACGAAACAAAGTATCGGTCGCAATCCCCGCTCGGCACTCCTGTGCACCCATTCCCGAACATCGGGTAAACAAGCCCCTCGGCAGCCACCCATTTACCTAAAATAAACCGCTCGTAAAACACGCCCGAATAAAGCCCCTCGTACCGCTTTAACATTTTGGGCGAAAGCGATGGATTTTCCGACATCTTAAAATGTAAATATAACGCGTTTTTCTGCTTTGCTTTAAGTATCCATTCATTGTAAAACCAGTGTGATGGGTTGTCGGGATTGCAGTTGAACCAGAATTTTGAGCCGGGCAGGGAACAGCGCGCCAATGCCTGCTCTACAAACGAGCGCGGCATAAGCGCAACCTCGTCAAGCAGTACGCCGCCGAGCGTCATACCCTGTATAAGCGAAGCCGACGCCTCATCCTTGCCCCCGAAAAGCAGATATGTGTTCGTAACACCGCCGTAACTCACGGTAAGAGTTGCCCGTGACAAGGAATAATCGCATTTAAAGCCCAACTCTTTAAGCATAGGCAGCATAGGCAAAATAATGTTGCGCCTGACCGAGGACACCGTCCTGCCGCATATGGCAAAAGAGGTGTCAGAAAATGAGGAAACCGACCACAGCATAAACGAAAGAAATGTGCATAAAGTCTTGCCGCTGCGAACAGCGCCGTCGCATATAATCGCGTCACAGTCGCGGTACGGACTTTGCGGAGTCCACCAACACATAACTTTCATCTGTTTGCGTGAAAACGGTTTAAATTTCATCGCTTTCGCCCCCGTTTTCCTCGCCGATTTTCCCGTTTTCGTCAGAGCCGCCGTTCATCGCTCCCGCACCGCCCATAATCGCCTCAATCAGTCCGCCGCCGTCACTTTCCTGCTGCGCTCCGAGGTCTGCAAGCGCCGTCATCGCTTTCAGTCGGTCAAAAAACTTAATTTCAACCTTGCCGCCCCCTGCAAACTTTATCTCCGAAATATTAATAAGGTCTAATTTTTCGGGTTCGGATAATGCGTCGCCGTCGCCCGTCATCAGCCGCACCGCGTCGGCAACCGAGCCGAAAGCCAGCCTGTAAAGCCCTGCCGCCGCCAATGCGGACGGGGTGTTCGCTTTGCGTATTTCTTCGGCACACTGCCGTATTTCCTGCCGCTGCAGCAGCCTGATTCCGACAAGAGCCGCAGGAAAAAAACCACAGGCGGCGGCAGCCTCTCGCGGCGACCGCCCTGCAGCATAAAGCCGGCAAAATTCCTCTTCTTTTTTTGTCAGTTTACTTGTTTTCTCGGTACCTTTACGCATTTTTTACACTCCGTTTAATATAAGATATGGCGCAGCCGAACGCCGCTAACTGCAAGTATAAAGCCTTTGCCTTGCTAGATATTAGACTTTAGATTTTAGACTTTAGACTGTGGTAACGGAAGTTAATAACGGACGGCAAATTGAGATTTCAGTTAGTTTTTTCTCTCCCTCAGTCAAAAATCTTTGATTTTTGACAGCTCCCTCGTCAGAGGGAGCCAAGGGTTGCAGTATAACGGAAAATTATAAGATAGACGATAAACGCTGCTTGCCGCAAGTATGCACAAAACCCTTGCCTCCCTCTGACGAGGGAGGTGGCACGGCGCAGCCGTGACGGAGGGAGAGAAAAACCAATGGTAATAACAATTTACCGTCTGTTATCAATCTACCGTTACCGCAGTCTAACATCTAAAATCTAATATCTAACATCTAGTATGCCTCAAACCACTTCCGCGCGGCTCGCCTAAACGCCGGCTACGGTTTCAGTCAGCCGTCTGTTATCAAGTATAAAAAAGCGTAAGAACAGTAAAATCGGGTTGCGCAGAAAAGTCCGCCCCTAAAAAGCCCGTCCGCCGCCGAAAACATTCGTTTTCAGACGGTGCATAACGCAGTAACGCAATAACAGCACACAATCTGCAAATGCACCGTCGCCAAGCGTTCCGCTTGGGGCGGCGGACGAGCTTTTTAGGGGCGGACGATATTCAGCGCATACGGCAGCCCGTTTAATGAAAAAACCAAAGCGAAGCGACTTTTACCGTCTATCATCAATCTACCGTTGCCACAGTCTAAAGTCTAAAATCTAATGTCTAATGTCTAGATTGGGCCAACCCTTGCCGACAACCGAAATATGCCGCCGTTTTGCACAAATTCGGGGCTGTCCGCCGCGCCGCACGCCGCCGAAAACATTCGTTTTCAGGCGGCGCAAACCTCAACAGTGCAATGCCGATACACAACTTGCCTTGCGCCGCTTCCAAGCTGAACGCTTGGGGCGGCGTGCGGCGCGGCGGACAGCCCCGAATCCGCAACAAATCCAACCGCTTCACCGCAGCAGTAAATCCTGCTTTGCAGCGGCTGCCGAGCAAACCCCCTATATAACAGCGCAAAAAAATGCAATGTTGCCGCAACAAACGCAACAACATTGCAATCGCATTAAAATTGTTTTTTATATAAAAATCGTATTTACTTCGGCATAGGTGTTCACAAGTTACTCGTCAGTTTGCAACCTCAAGCAGCTTTTGATTTACCCTCGTTTGAACATCAATATAATAGGCAATTTCAGCACTGTTCATATTCTCGCTTCCCAATTTATTGAATTTGCTGCACATATCGGAATACTTGCTCATATATTTTGAGTAATCCGAAAGCAGATTGATATCGTTCGGGTTTTCTTTGTACTTTTTCATAAAGGCAACATATTCATCCATAAATTTCTCGTAACTGTCAATCGCATCTTTAAATTCTTTGCGCATTCCGTCAACAAGGTTTTCTCCGCTGCCTGTTTCGGCAGGTTTAGACTCCGACGAGGGCTTGGATTCCGCTGAACTTGACGATTCGGAATAAGATGCCGTCGGCGTGCTTTCGTTGTCCTCGTCCGTTTTTTCAGAAGGGGCGTCAATTTGAATGTTCATAATGCTATTGCCCTCATATTTAACCGAAATGCTCCAGCCTTCGCCGTCATCGGCATTATAATAATCGTCGCCTTTGTCATAATCAACCGTAAAGCCGTTGTCGGCGCAGGCTTTAATATATTCTTCATAGTCCGCCTTGCTTGTGTCGCCTATGTATACCGAAAATCTATCGTCATATTCATAGTCAAATTTGCCGATTAATGATTTTGGCTCAGGCAGTCGGCTGCCTGCCGCACCCGTCGGCCAGGAAACAGCCGCAAACTCCATAGGAGCGTCAAGTTTAATGCTTAAATCGTCCGTGTAATGCGAAAGTTCCAAACAGTATCCATCTTTGTTAAAGGCCTTGTATGAATTTGAATCTTTCTTCGCGTCAACCGTAAAGCACTTGTCTGCGCAGGATTTTACATATTTGCTGTATTCGCCGTCCGTAACCCCTTCAAAGGTAACCCAAAGTTCCTCTTCTGAATTTTCATAAATCATATTTACAGAAGCCTGCGGTTCGGGCAGCATATCCGATAAAACAAATTCCGACCATTTGTTTTTTTCGATTTTTCCGCCTGCAAACACCGCAACTATTGTGATAATTACCGCTGCCGCCGCAATTGCCGCGTAAAACCACCACTGTTTGTAAATAGGCTTTTTGGGTGGCTTTTCCGGAGTACCGCTATCGACTGACCCGTTATTGCTAAAAACAGGCTCGGCAACAGGCAAAGCCTGCCGCTTTACGGAGTTACCCGTAACCGTTTCCTCCTGCACAGGATTCGCAACAGATGCTTCTTCAAGGGTGGCAGGCGCACCGCACACAGCGCAGAATGCCGCACCCTCTTCAATTTCTTTTCCGCATTTTTTACAAAACATAGTTTACCTCCGTTAATTTATATTTTTTACAAATAATAAATGTGCTGTAAGTATTATACATCTTTAGGTTAAGTTTGTCAATCTTTAGGTTATTAAAAAACAACCTGTAATTTAATATACTGTTCTTATAGACTGTTTGATATGTGGCAAGAGGTGTTAAAATGACGGCGTTGGAATTAAAAAATATAGGTTTGCGGATTGCCAAACGGCGGCGGCAGATTGGCCTTACACAGGAAATGCTTGCCGAGAAAATGAATGTGTCGGTTCAGATGATATCCAATCTCGAACGGGGAAATAAGGCTGTTAAAATCGAAAACCTTATAAAAATAAGCGATATCCTCGGTATCACTGCGGATTACATTTTAAAAGGCTCCGAGGCGCTGCAAAACTGCGGCGAGTTAAGTGAAAAAATCAACCTTTTAAACGAGGACGATTACGGCACCGTCCGCGCCCTTACAGAATATCTGCTTAAGGCTGACGAGAGCCGAAACCGCCAAACTTAATAGACAATAAAACGCTCCGACGGATTTTTCCCCCGTCGGCGTTTGCTTTTAATATGTTAAACTCCGCCTAAAACAGCATTTTTGTTAAAATGTTTGCGTTTTTTGTGAAAAAAGGGCTTGACACTTGACTTTCAGTGTAATATAATTGTAAATTGCCTAATGATGTGATATTGTACCCTATTATTCCTATGTTTAGGATTTCAGCCGCCCGATAAGCGGTTTTCAGGGGGCGCGATGCGGTCGGTAACGCGCCGATATCATATACCGTTAATAATTTAAGGAGTGATGCAGGCTTATGGTGAATTCCGTAAATGTCAAACCGGTTAAATTCGGTCGCAACGAAAGAATGAGCTTTTCCAAAATCAATGAGGTCATTGATATCCCGAACCTTATTGAAATACAGAAGGACTCATACCGTTGGTTCCTTGAAGAAGGGATGGATGAAGTTTTCCGCGATATGTCGTCCATTACCGATTATTCCGGCAACCTGATTCTTGACTTCATCAGTTACCGCCTTGACGACAAACCAAAATATACCATAGCCGAATGTAAGGAGAGGGACGCAACATATGCCGCGCCGCTCAGAGTTCTTGCACGCCTTCAGAATACCGAAACCGGGGAGATAAAGGAAAACGAAGTCTTTATGGGCGATTTCCCCATAATGACCGATTCCGGTACGTTTGTAATCAACGGCGCGGAACGCGTCGTCGTATCACAGCTTGTGCGTTCGCCCGGCGTTTACTACGGCTCGGAACAGGATAAGACCGGCCGCTACCTCTTTAATGCCACCATTATACCTAACCGCGGCGCGTGGCTTGAATACGAAACCGACCTTAACGGTATACTTTATGTAAGAATAGATAAAAACCGCAAACTCCCTTTAAGCACCTTTGTGCGTGCGTTGGGCGTTCAGTCCAACCTTGAAATCAACGAGCTGCTCGGCGAAGACGAACGTATGGACAATACCTTCGCCAAGGACGCCACCACCGATACCGATTCCGCACTTATAGAAGTCTATAAAAAGGTTCGCCCCGGCGAACCCGCAACGGTTGACGGCGCGCAGGCTCATCTTTCGCAGCTGTTTTTCGACCCGAGAAGATACGACCTCTCCCGCGTCGGACGTTATAAATACAACCTTAAACTTGCGCTTTCACCGCGTATAGTCGGCAGGGTGCTTTCCCGCCCGGTAGGCGACCCGATGACGGGCGAAATCCTTGCAGAGGTCGACTCTAAACCTATCACCAAAGAAACCGCCGCCGAGTTTGAACGCAGGGGCGTAAGCGAGGTTTATCTCGACGTTCTTGAAAACGAGGGCGACCGTGTTGAGGTCAAGGTTCTTACAAATAATATGGTTGATATCAAGGACTTTATAACCTTCGATATATCCGAACTTAATATTAAGGAAAAGGTCAGCTTCGGCGTTTTAAGAAACATTCTTGAAACCAATGACAGCGAAGACGAGATAAAAGAAGCGCTTGCCGCCAATATGGACAAACTTGTGCCAAACCACATAACGGTTGACGATATTTTTGCGTCGGTCAACTATTTCCTCGGCCTTGCACACGGCGTCGGAAATGTTGACGATATCGACCACCTCGGCAACCGCCGTATCCGTTCGGTAGGCGAACTCCTGCAAAATCAGTTCAGGATCGGCTTTTCAAGAATGGAACGCGTCGTCCGCGAAAAAATGACCCTTCAGGCGCAGGATGTCGATACCATAACTCCGCAATCCCTTATCAATATAAGACCCGTTGTCGCGGCGATTAAGGAGTTCTTCGGTTCCTCCCCGCTTTCACAGTTTATGGACCAGACCAATCCGCTTTCGGAACTTACCCATAAACGCCGCCTTTCGGCGTTGGGCCCCGGCGGTCTGTCGCGTGACCGCGCAGGATTTGAAGTCCGCGATGTTCACTATACCCATTACGGCCGTATGTGCCCGATTGAAACCCCCGAAGGTCCTAATATCGGACTTATCTCTTATCTTGCTACTTTCGCAAAGATAAACGAGTACGGATTTATTGAAGCACCCTACCGTAAAATAGATAAAGCAACCGGCAAGGTGCTGGATGAAGTTGTATACCTTTCGGCTGATAAAGAGGACGAATATATTATCGCCCAGGCGAACGAACCGCTTGACGAAAACGGTCATTTCGTACGCCCGAAGGTAAATGCGCGTTACCGTGACGAGTTCCTTGAAATCGAAGCCGATAAAGCCGACCTTATGGATGTTTCGCCTAAGATGGTTGTTTCGGTTGCCACGGCTATGATACCGTTCCTTGAAAATGACGATACCAACCGTGCGCTTATGGGCTCTAACATGCAGAAGCAGGCGGTTCCGCTGCTTAAAACCGAGAACCCGATAGTAGGCACGGGTATGGAATACAAAGCCGCTGTCGATTCGGGCGTTGTTGTGCTTGCAAAACGCGCGGGTAAAGTTGTTGCCGCAAGCGCGTCAAAAATTAAAATCAAAACCGAAACCGGCGAAATTGACGAGTACGAACTTATCAAATTCCTCCGTTCAAACCATACTACCTGTATAAACCAAAAACCGATTGTTGATGTCGGCCAAACCGTAGAAGCAGGCGAAGTAATCGCCGACGGTCCGGCTACCTGCAACGGTGAAATTTCACTCGGTAAAAACGCACTTATCGGATTTATGACCTGGGAAGGTTATAACTACGAGGACGCTGTACTTATAAATCAGCGCCTTGTCCGTGAAGATGTTTATACATCTATCCATATTGAGGAATATGAAATAGAATCGCGCGATACCAAACTGGGGCCGGAAGAAATCACAAGAGATATCCCCAATGTAGGTGACGACGCGCTTAAAAACCTTGACGAAAGAGGTATTATCCGCGTGGGCGCCGAAGTCCGCACGGGCGATATCCTTGTAGGTAAAGTAACGCCTAAGGGCGAAACCGAACTGACCGCCGAGGAAAGACTACTGCGCGCAATATTCGGCGAAAAGGCACGCGAAGTAAGGGATACTTCCCTCCGTGTTCCGCACGGCGAATACGGCACGGTTATTGATGTTAAGGTGTTTGACCGTACCAATTCTTCCGAACTTAACCCCGGCGTAAACCTTGTTGTACGCTGCTATATCGCCCAGAAGCGTAAAATTTCGGTCGGCGATAAAATGGCGGGCCGCCACGGTAATAAGGGTGTTGTTTCAAGAATACTCCCAAGTGAGGATATGCCGTTCCTTGCGGACGGTACGCCGCTTGATATTGTGCTTAACCCCCTCGGCGTTCCTTCCCGTATGAATATCGGTCAGGTGCTTGAAGTTCACCTCGGCTACGCCGCTAAGGCGCTCGGCTGGAAGGTCTGCACGCCGGTATTTGACGGTGCGCACGAGAAAGATATTTATGACGCCTTTATTTCAGCAGGCATCTGCCGCGATATTAAATATAACCCCGAAAACCGCGAGTTCCTTGAACCGC
>CAVALG010000137.1:0-7893 GCA_963589585.1 Roseburia sp. AF12-17LB | reverse complement strand
ATAAAAGATGGACGGTAAACGCTGCTTGCCGCAAGTATGCTTAAACCTCTTGCCTCCATCTGATGAGGGAGGTGGCACGGCGCAGCCGTGACGGAGGGAGAGAAGAAGCCGAAGGCAAGAACTGTTTACCGTATGTTATCAAACTACCCGTTCTAGACATTAGATGTGAGTGGCGGTAGTTTTAATAACAGACGAAAATTACATCTCTGATTTTCTTTACTTTTTCTCTCCCTCAGCCGTTCTAGATTTTAGATGTTAGACACTAGACGTTAGATGTAGGTGAAGATAGTTTTAATAACAAACGGATGGCTGCTGCTTGCCGCTAGTTTTTTATCTCTCCCTCAGTCAAAAATCGAAGATTTTTGACAGCTCCCCCGTCAGGAGGAGCCAAGAGGTTTGTGGATAACGGCAGTTAGAAGATAGACGGCAAAAATGTTTACTGTAAGAACAAAAAATAATTCTAATCTTAATTTACTGTCTATCCGCAATTTAACGGTATGCATAAAACCCTTGCCTCCACCTGACGGGGGTGCGGGTGTCCGGTGGACACCTCTGAGCAGCAGAAACCCTTGCCTCCATCTGATGAGGGAGGTGGCACGGCGCACAGCCGTGACGGAGGGAGAGAAAAAGCCGAAGGCAAGAACTGTTTACCGTATGTTATCAAACTACCCGTTCTAGACTTTAGATGCTAGACACTAGATAGTAGATGTAGGTGATGGCAGTTTTAATAACAGACGGTAATTACATCTCTGATTTTCTTTACTTTCTCTCCCTCAGCCGTTCTAGATTTTAGATGTTAGACACTAGACGTTAGATGTAGGTGAAGATAGTTTTAATAACAAACGGATGGCTGCTGCTTGCCGCTAGTTTTTTATCTCTCCCTCAGTCAAAAATCGAAGATTTTTGACAGCTCCCTCGTCAGAGGGAGCCAAGGGGTTCAGTATAACGACAGCTATGCAAACAGACGGCAAATAATACTTACTATGAATAAAAAAAACCAATGCTAACCTCAATTTACCGTCCATCCGCAATTTGACGGTATGCACAAACCCTTGCCTCCATCTGACGAGGGTGCGGGTGTCCGGTGGACATCTCTGCGCAGCAGAAACCCTTGCCTCCATCTGATGAGGGAGGTGGCTTTGCTGTCAGGCAAAGCCGGAGGGAGAGAAGAACTGACGGTAATCACAGTTTATCGTCTATTATCAAACTACCGTTACCATAGTCTAATATCTAAAATCTAATGTCTAACATCTAGCTTGGGGGAGAGAAAAGACTAGAGGTAATAACAATTTACCGTCTGTTGTTATACTAAAATATTTTAACGGTAGTTTTAATAGCAGACAGTAATTACATCTCTGTTTTGCCTTAGTTCTTCTCTCCCTCAGTCAAAACAAAGTTTTGACAGCTCCCTCGTCAGAGGGAGCCAAGGAGATAGATAACAACGGCAGCCTACCATATATTATCAAACTACCGTTGCCATAGTCTAACATCTAAAATCCAGCGTCTAATATCTAGAACGAGGGAGCCAAGGAGTTTGCGGATAACGGCAGCCTACCGTCTGTTATCATTCTACCGCTACCATAGTCTAATATCTAGCGTCTAATGTCTAACATCTAGATTACCACAGTCTAACATCTACCATCTACCATCTAAACCCTATAGCCTCTTGTATACTCGCCCTGCGGCGGTTTGTGCGCGGCGGCTGCGGCGATTACAGTTGCTGCCTCGTCCGCCGTTTCGGTGGTAAATGAGGCAATAAAAAAGTCGGCAGATGTGAACTCTGCGATGCGGTCGGCAACATAAAGCGGGCGGGAATTAAAAAGTTCGGTATATCCGCCCCGACAAAGCAGAGGAAATGAAATCCCCTTACGGTCGCATATTTCGGACCTGCCGCCGCAATCGGCGCAGCCCCTGCCGTTTTTATTGGGGCAGTTACGCAGCAGCATAAGCGCGCTCCTGCCGTAGATATACGCGCCGAGCGGTACTTTCTGTGCCGCCCGTTCGCCCAAAAATGCCCCGGAAAATGCGGCAATATCGGCTGACGGCGTTTCGGGCGACAGCACGGCAGCCCCAAAGCCCATATCGGCTGCGGCGGCAAGTGATTCGCTGTTTATAATGTTTACCCCGAAATCGGCAATTGCCGAAATTCCGACCTCCTCACACAGTTGCAGCGACGCAATATTTCCGCAAAACGCAGCCTTTACGCCCCTTGCAGCCGCGGCGCGCAGTTTTTCTTTAATTTGTTCCTCGCCGCCCGACATACCGCGCGGCAGGTCAGCATACAGCGGCAGTTTTACGCCCGTGCACTCGGCTGATTTTTCGGTTATTTCTTCAATCGGTAAGATTATTCCGTCCACGCCCGAAAGATTTTGCGGTATTTGCGAAACCGAGCGGAATTTTACAAGCAGCGGCTTTTTGCCGCCCGACGCCGTAAGCTCCGCAACCGCGCCGTGCTGTTCCGACTGCGGCGCTGCGCCCTTTGATATAGGATACAGCGGCGGATTTTTTGCCCTTGCGGCACATAATTTTTCGGCTGCCTCGCGGCGCATACGGTTAAGCTGACCTGCCGAAACGGCTGTGCCTGCAGGCAGGTCTACTGTAAGTTTGCCCAATTTAAAGGGTGTTGAGCCAAGTCTTGCGATTTTTTCACGAACAGCGTCATCATTTGCTGCCGCGCCGCCGCAATCCGACGGGTATTCGCCGCTTACTTTTACGGTGTTCACCCCGTCCGACAGGGTTAAAACCGAATTGTTTTCATCTGTTGAAAGGTGCGCCGAAACCGCTACCGAGCAGCGCTCACGGCGGTAGAGTTCGTGCAGCCCTTTGGCGGCGGCAGGCGACATTTTAGCCTGTTCGTCGGTTCGTCTGCCGAACATATTGCGCCCTGTTTTCCCGTCAAAATATCCGCTTGTAAAGCCGCTGCGTGAAAAAATATCGGCAAGCAGGCGGCGCATTTCGGGCGTAACAGGCTCGCCGTCCAGCGCGCGGCGATATGCGGCGGTGGCGGCGGCAACATACTCGGGGCGCTTCATTCTGCCCTCAATTTTAAGTGAGTCAGCCCCTATCTCACGCAAATCGTTCACACGGTCAAGCAGGCAAAGGTCTTTAAGGCTTAAATCGTAGCCCGTTCCGCCCTCAACCGAAAAGGGCAGGCGGCAAGGCCCTGCGCAAAGTCCGCGGTTTCCGCTCCTGCCGCCGAGCGTTCCGCTTAAATAACACTGCCCCGAAAGGCTCATACACAGTGCGCCGTGTACAAACACTTCAACTTCCATATTATGGGTGTGAGCCGCCGAAATAAGTTCCTTTAATTCCTGCTTGCTCATTTCCCTTGCGGCAACGACGCGTGCAAACCCCATTTTTGCAAGTTTTTGCACGGCTTTATAAGAGTGAACCGAGAGTTGTGTTGAAGCGTGCAGCGGTATTTGCGGAAACTCGCGCCGCAGCAGCGAAGCAAGCCCTATATCCTGCACTATAAATGCGTCAACCCCTGCCGCCGCTGCGGTTTTTGCGGCGTTCAATGCCTGCGGAATCTCACAAGTCCGAACAAGGGTGTTGAGGGTCAAAAAGACCCTCACACCCCTGATGTGGCAATATTCTACCGTTTGAGCAAACCCCTCAGCCGAGAAGTTTTCGGCATTGTGGCGTGCGTTAAAATCGGGCAAGCCGAGGTAAACGGCGTCCGCGCCGCACCTGACCGCCGCCGTTACCGAATCGGCACCGCCTGCCGGAGAAAGCAGTTCTATCATTTCTTTTCCTTCAGTTCTTTCCTCGTCGGTTTATATTCCTTACCGTTTAAAAGGTATGTGTTGTAAAAATCGGATTGATTTGACAATTCCTCATTAAGCCGCTCATACCCGATAGTTTCGGCAATTGTCGCCTTATCCGAGAACAGATTGGTGCCAAGCCCAAGCCTTTCGCCTTCAATCTTGCAGCCGAGTGCGGCAAGGGTGGTCGGGTACATATCAAATGTGCCGAAATCGCGGTTTTTGGTGTTTACGGGCGTTGCGGCGGCGTTAATGAAGATGTTGACCGTAGTACGCTGATAACCGCTTTCGGATACCTCGTTGTAAACATCCTTGCTCATTGTAAGGTGGTCGCCCGAAATGACGATTGTTGTGTTCTCATAGAACGGCTGCTGCTGAATCCAGCGTACAAAGTCAACCACTTTGCGGCTTGAGCAGGAAAGTGCGTTTTTGTAATTGGCATACTTAATCTCGCTTTCCGAAGCGTCCTCGGGCGCAACGGTTTCATTGCGGCAATCCTCACACTGCCAGCCGTAGGGGTAGTGTGTGTCAACCGTAAGCATTGTGAAGTTAAACGGGGTTGATGTGTCGGCTGCTACCTCGCTTAACTGCTGTTTTGCAAGCTCAAACAGGGTTTTATCCTCAAATCCCCAAAAGTCGTTTTTTTCCTCAACCACGCCGTCATCAATTGCGGAATACAGGTCATAAATCTTATAGTTTCCGTGCTGTGTAAAGTAAGAGTCGCGGCCTGCAAAGCTTTTATCCGAACCGATAAGCAGCGAGTTGCGGTAGCCCTGCTTGTTTAATATATCGCCGAGCGAATACGCACCGGGCAGGAACGCCGCGTCATTTTTGCCGTACTTATTGCGTTTAACTCCGCTTTTAAGCGGTATGCCGGAGGTCTGCGCCGTCATTCCGGCAATCGTCCAATCGGTAGAGTCATACTGTTTTGCGCCGCCGAGTTTATCTGAGTTTGAAAAATTGATGTTTTCAAGCGCAAGCTGCTCAAGGTCGGGCATTACATTGAACTTACCGCCGTTTTCTTCGGAATAATAGGTTGTTTCGGTTGATTCCATAAAGATATAAACCAAATTGCGTTTGGTTTCGGGAAATGTTACCGCGGTATTTTTCGGGTCGGTGTAGTTATCGTATATAAAACTTGTTGAAGTCATATTGTGCTTTAAAAACCCGAACACATTATAATTAAGCGCCGAGTAGGTCAATGTTCCTGCCGCTATAACTATGCAAACAATAACCGACACTACTTTAACATGCGGTATGGGGAATATCTTTGCGGCAATTTTGCCGAAAACTCCGCCCTTTTTACCCTTAAAACGGCGGCTGCCGAAAGTGAAAAATATAAGGTGATACAGCACAGGGACGGCAACGCTTACGGGTATAACATCAACTATAAAACTGATAACCAAATTAAAATCGGTTCCGCCGAGTCCGCCGCCGAGGTTGAATATTATCTGATTGAAGTTTATCTCTGCAACCTGTGAAACGCCCCACATTGCCGCCATAAATATAAATGTGGTAACGGCAACAACGGTTGTGGAAATTATGCGGCCTGCCCTGCCCTCTTTGGGCAGTTTGTTTTTCTTCTTTTTCTTTGATTTTTTGCTTTTTTCGACTTTTTCGGTAGTCACCGCTGCCGTCGGTTCGGTTTCGGCGGCTGCCGCTACCGTTATTTCTTCTTTTTCTTTGAGTTTCAAGAAATCATCTGCTTTCTGTAATTCTAAAAGTTTAAAAGTTTATTCCGGCTATGCGTTCAGCCATCTCTTTAAGGTCATCATCATCAAAAAATTCTATGTGTATCGTGCCGCCTTTGCCGTTGCCGGTAACGGTTATTTTGCGCCCGACTTCACGCGTCAGCGCAATTTCAACCTCTGTAAGGAACTTAGGCTTAGGGTCGGCTTTCTGTTTAGGTTTTGGTTCGCCCTTTGCGGCTTTTTTAGAAAATGTTTCAAGTTCGCGTACGCTGCACCCTTTTTTAGCCAGCGCCAGCGCTTCTTTACGCGCATTTTCGTCTTTTATCGACAGCAGTGTGCGTGCGTGACCCTGTGTGATTTTACCGTCGGCAAGCGCTTTTACTTCTTCGTCATTCAACGATAAAAGGCGGAGAGCGTTAGCGATTGCAGGGCGTGATTTACCCACCCTTTCGGACACCTGCTCCTGCGTTAATCCGAAATTATTCATAAGCGAACGGTAGCCCTCTGCTTCTTCAATCGGGTTTAAGTCCTCACGCTGCAGGTTTTCTATAAGTGCGAGTTCGGCAGCGCCCAAATCGTCAATTTCTTTAACGATTACGGGAACAGTGGTCAGCCCTGCCTTGCGTGAGGCGCGCCACCTGCGCTCGCCTGCTATTATGCGGTAGCCGCCCGTTACAAGCGGACGCACAACTATCGGCTGAATAAGCCCGTGCTTTTTAATACTCTCGCTCAATTCTTCAATCGCTTCGTCTTTAAAATATTTACGGGGCTGTTCGCGGTTAGGTTCGATTTCCGAAAGGCGAACTTCAATTGCTGCGCCGTTTTCGGACGAATTTTCAACAAACAGCGATTCCAAGCCCTTGCCTAACCCTTTTTTTACGCTCATTTCCCTGTCCTCCTGTTATTCTTTATAAGTTCTTTTGCCAAATCATCATACGCTTCTGCGCCCTTGCTGCGCTTATCGTAATACTGCACGGGTTCACCGAAAGACGGTGCTTCCGACAGGCGGACGCCGCGCGGTATGACCGTACGAAACAGTTTTTTAGGGAAGAATTTTTTAATTTCGCCCACAACCTGCTGCGTGAGGTTCAGTCTGCCGTCATACATTGTAAGCAGGACGCCTTCAAGTTCAATTGCAGGGTTATAAAGGCGTTTTACCTGCCTTACCGTTGCCATTAACTGTGAAAGTCCCTCAAGCGCAAAATATTCGCACTGTATCGGCACTAAAAATGTATCGCAGGCGCAAAGCCCGTTAAGGGTTATATGGCCGAGTGACGGCGGGCAATCAATTAAGACATAATCGTAACTGTCGGTAACAGGCGCAAGCGCCTTTTTAAGGCAAAATTCGCGCTCGTTTTCTATCTCGGTTAGTTCTATTTCCGCACCGACCAATTCCATTGTGCCGGGCATTACCGAAACATTTTTAAATCTGGTTTTAACGGTAGCAACCGCCGCAGAGGCTTTGCCGATAAGCACATTATAAGATGAAACTTGTACCGCGCGCTTATCAATGCCGTAGCCGCTTGTGCTGTTGCCCTGTGGGTCGATATCCACCAAGAGGACCTTTTTGCCGGCGATACCAAGCCCTGCAGCAAGATTTACGGCGGTTGTCGTTTTGCCGACTCCGCCTTTTTGGTTGACAATCGCAATGACCTTGCCCATATTCTCCACCCTTTTTAACAATCATAATGCGGCTCGAATTGTAATTTCAATCTTGCCGCCTTGATATTATAGCAGTATTAGGACAAAAAGTAAAGCCCTTTTAAAATGTTTCATGTGAAACAATTGTTAATTTTTTATGTAAAATACTTTGGACTTGTTAATAATATTGTATAAAAAATCCGCTCGTTTCGCATCGGGCGGATTGGTTGGATTACTTTATTGTTGATTGGTGGCGAGCGGTTTATTGGCGGCTGTGTCGTAATCGGTACGCCGCACTTCCACGGTTTGCGACTGTCGCCGCAAACCATTTCCGCGCGGCTTGTCTGCTGTTTGCCGATAAGTTTTATCTTGCAGTTAGGGTTGGTTAGGTTTAGTTTGATAACAGACGGCAAATATTACTATGCCTTAGTTTTTCTCTCCCTCCGGGGTTTGTGCGTACTTATAGTTAGCGGTTTTTACCGTCTGTTCCCAAACTCTCGCCGACCCTCATCTAATGTCTAAAGTCTAAAATCTAACATCTAGTAAGTCAAGGGCTAGTGCGATTTGCAGCAAGCAGCGTTTACCTTCTATCTTTTTTCTTACTTTAATCACATCTAATGTCTAAAGTCTAAAATCTAACATCTAAACCGAGGGAGCCAAGAAATTTGTGGGTAACGGTAGTTTTGATAACAGACGGTAAACCGTTCTTAATGTTAGTTTTTCTCTCCCTCCGAGTTTTGCCCGTAGGGCAAAACCCACCGTCTCGGCTGCCGCCTCGGTCGGTGCTTCTGCTTCGC
>CAVALG010000136.1:0-15954 GCA_963589585.1 Roseburia sp. AF12-17LB | reverse complement strand
TCCTTACCGCAAAAAGAAAAGAGATTTACCCTTACGAAATTACATTAAAACGCAGACCATAGAGAGCAAGGTTGACAGCATAGGAGACCGCCTTACAGAGGTTGAAAGCGAACCTGCAAAGAGTTTCAGCCATTACAAGCAAGTGCTTATAGGCGCCGCGATAACGGGCGGTATAAGCATAATTCTTGCGGCGTTTTAAGGGGGAATTTATATGAAAAAATTTAAAAAATGGGGCAAAGCGGCTGCTGTGAGAGCAGTTAAAACACTTGCACAGTCGGCAGTTGCAGCGGTAGGAACCGCCGCGGCAATGGGTGAAGTTAATTGGCGGTATGTACTTTCTTCCGCCGTGCTTGCCGCCCTGCTTTCGGTGCTTACAAGTATCGGCGGCTTGCCGGAGGTTGCGGAGGAATAACGATACAAAAAAGCGGCCACTGTCGGAGGTTATAACCTCTTGCGGTAGCCGCTTTTTTGTTTGAAAAATTTTATAAAAAGTGAAAAAATTTAAAAATAATGCTTGACATACTCTATAGAGTATGCTATAATAATTACAGAAACAAACGAGGGGGTGATAAAATGAAAAGACGGAAAAGAAAGCCTACCGCTTTTGAAATCGCCGAATTGATAATCAAAGCAAACGTTGCAGCAGCCGCTTTGATAACAGCTATCAAATGGTGGTAGGCGTAAACGGTGGGGCGAAAGCCCCGCCCCCGTAAGGGTCATTAATAGTATAGCACATCGAAAGGAGTTTTTCAAGTGAAAAATAACAATGATTTTTGGTTTATATCGCTGTGCGCGCTTCTTGTTATTTCAGCCCGTGTCGGGCTTGACATTTACCTGCGCATCGCGATAGCCGCAAACGCTGTTATAGTATTGGCAGATGTGGCAAGACAGGTTTGGAGGTTTGTAAATGGAAACAGAAAAGCGAAAAACTAAAACATCAACCGCCGTTAAACGGCGGTACAATGAAAAAACTTACGGCACGGTTACGGCGTTTGTCCCTAAGGATTTAGCCAGCGCATTTAAAGAAAAATGCAAATCCGAGGGGGTATCGCAGGCACAAATTATCAAAAAAGCGATTGAGGAATTTTTACAACAGTAATCGAGGGGGAGCACAACTGCTCCCTCTCTTTACAATTTTTAATAAAACGGAGCGATTTTATTATGAAAAGAACTTTTAAGCATTTAACCTTTAACGATAGGCTGAAAATAGAGGCGTGGCTAAAAGCGGGAGTATCAAAAAAGGATATGGCGCTTATGCTTGGCGTACATTGGAGAACAATTTATAACGAGCTCGCAAGAGGGCAATACGAACACTTGAACAGCGACTATACAACCGAAATGCGATACAGCCCAGATTGCGGAGGAAAAATATCAAGAGAATTTAAGAGCAAAGGGAGCGGGGCTCAAAATCGGAAACGACCACGAGTACGCTAATTATCTTGAATATAAAGTATCAGTTGAAAAATACGCGCCCGGTGCTATATTGGGCGAAATAAAGGAAAAAGGAATACAATTCAATACCACCATTTCAAAGACTACTTTTTATCGCTATATTACGGACGGCGTTTTTTTAACTATCACAAATGCCGACTTACCCGTAAAGAAAAACAAGACGAAGCGGAAATATAAAAAAGTACGTGCCGCCCGCGCGTCGAAAGGCGAAAGCATAGAGAAACGCCCCGCAGAGATTGCGGAGCGTTCTACTTTCGGGCATTGGGAAATGGATTGCGTAGAGGGCAAAAAAGGTACTAAAAAACTATGCTTGTACTTACCGAGCGCTATACCCGCTACGAAATCATACGCATTATGAAAGACCATACAGCCGCAAGCGTTGTTAAAGCTCTTAATGGCATAGAACGTACATACGGAGCAGACTTTTACAAAGTGTTTCAAAGTATCACGATAGACAACGGCTCCGAGTTTTCAGACCGAGAGGGGCTCGAGCAAAGCTGCCGTCGCGTTGGCAACCGCACAAAAATATATTATTGCCATCCTTACAGCGCTTACGAGCGGGGCTCTAACGAAAATCAAAATAAAATGATACGCCGACACTATCCGAAAGGCGTTAGCTTTGAAAAAGTAACGCCCGCAGACACCCGAAAGCTCGAACAATGGATAAACCATTACCCGAGAGGCATTTTTAACTTTTCGACCTCTGCCGACTTATACGAGGCGTGCTTAAATAGCCTCCTATCCGCCTAAAATAAAATTTTTTGCGACTTTTTGCAATTTACCTCTTGACTTTTCAGCTATCTTCAATTTTGGCAAGCACCAAAAAGCGAGCTGACGGATTATTTCCGGTACAGGTGGATAAAATTACAATACGGTCATTCGATGTTATGCCGGTACTCTCGTCCCAAATTAGTCCGCGCGAATAATCATTTTTCACACTGTTTATAAACGCGTTAAACACCTCAGGGTCTGAATAGTCCTTGTTATAAAGCAAATGACTGTCGTTATATGTCACGGAAGCAAAAACCTTAAGTTTAACCGCCTCGTTCGGCATATAAATGTTAATATCCTTATGGCCGTCAAAAAACTCCCTGTTTGAATAACTTTTTTCAAGTGTGCCGAACATATCGCCGTTGCGCATATGATGACCGTATATTACCGTAACGGGGTCGCTGAAGTCACGGGAATTGTAATCCTCCGTATAGATAGAACCCTTTTGCGAATAGGCACCCGTGCTTGAGTGATTAAGATAAAATGCACGGTCCCCTGCCCTTTGCAATATCGGATATGACACGGTAGTGCCCGGTATTTCTATCCAAGCGTAAATATCCGGATTTTGCGCCTGTAATTCCGCAAAATTAACGGGCGAAACATAAACCTCCTGCTCGGGTTCCGAAGAACTTGCAGCAGATGAAGACGCTTGCGGCGCAGGTATGCCCTTTTTCTTCCCCGTAACGCCGTGCAGCAAAACAACGGCGGCGGTAACCACCGCCGCCGAAAAAGCAAACAATAAAATAACAATCATCACTTTTTTAGTTTTGCTTTTCACGGGTATGCTCCTTAAAATTAAAAACCGATGTTAATTCTCAAAAGCGTCAAAATCTATATCTTTTAAGAACGGATTAATCTTATCCTTGTCCGACAACAGTATATCCATATCGTCGCTTATCGGCCATTCAACATTAACATCGGGGTCATTCCAGCGCAAGCCGCCTTCAACCTCGGGGTGATAATAGTCGTCACACTTATAGCAAAACTCTGCTTCGTCCGACAAAACAAGAAAACCGTGGGCAAAATTTTTAGGGATAAAGAATTGACGTTTATTTTCGGCAGAAAGCAGAACCCCCGTCCACTTACCGAAAGTCGGGCTGCCTTTACGCAAATCAACCGCAACATCAAACACTTCGCCCGAAACCACACGAACCAACTTAGCCTGTGAATGGCTTTTTTGGAAGTGCAGACCTCTTAAAACGCCTTTGCGCGATTTTGACTGATTATCCTGCACGAATTTTGCGGTAACTCCGCCCTCTATAAAATCACGCTCAACATAAGTTTCCATAAAGTATCCGCGGTCATCACCGAAAACCTTAGGTTCAACAATAACAACACCGTCAATATCGGTTTTAATAAACTTGAAGTTACCCATTATTACAGTTCCTTCTTTCCGGAATACATTTTGTTATAATAGTCCTGATATTTTCCGCTTGTAACATTTTCGACCCAGTCTTTATGTTCAAGATACCATTTCAAGGTCTTTTTTATGCCGACTTCAAAAGTTGTTTCGGGATACCAGCCGAGGTCATCCTTAATTTTTTGCGGATCTATGCCGTAGCGGCGGTCATGACCTTTACGGTCGGTTACGTGCTTAATCATATGTTCGCCGACGGTTTTGTCAACATTTTCTTTAATATATTCGATTATAGATTTAACGATAAAGATGTTCGTGCGCTCATTATGGCCGCCGACATTGTAAACTTCACCGTCAACTCCGCCGCGGATTACCATATCTATCGCCTTGCAATGGTCGTCAACATACAGCCAATCCCTTATCTGCAATCCGTCGCCGTATACGGGCAAATCCTTGTGCGCTAAAGTGTTGTTCATAATAAGCGGAATGAGTTTTTCGGGGAACTGGAACGGACCGTAGTTGTTTGAGCAACGGGTTATATTTATAGGCAGTTTATATGTATCGTGATATGCCTTAACAAAAAGGTCTGACGACGCTTTTGACGAAGAATAAGGCGAATGCGGGTCAAGCGGAGTGGTTTCGGTGAAATAGCCGTCCGGCCCCAAAGTACCGTAAACCTCATCGGTTGAAACATGGTGGAACTTAACGCCGTCACGGTATTTATCGTCGCCTACCGCCCAAGCCTTTTTAGCGTTATTTAAAAGATTGACCGTGCCGAGCACATTGGTCTTTACAAAAATATCGGGGTCGCTGATGCTGCGGTCAACATGGCTTTCAGCCGCAAAGTGAACAACATAGTCGATAACATTTTTCTCAAAAATCTCGGCAATAGCGTCGTTGTCGCAAATATCCGCTTGAACAAAGCTGTAGTTCGGGTTATTCTCAACAGACTTAAGATTTTCAAGGTTGCCGGCGTATGTAAGTTTATCGACATTTATAATCTTAACATCATCATATTTATTAAGCATATAAATGATGAAGTTTGAGCCGATAAATCCGGCGCCGCCGGTTACAAGATATGTTTTCATATATAACTTCCTTTCAAGGCGCTCGGCGCCCTTTTTTGCTTATTTACTGTCGGGCAGGCGTTTACCGCGCCCGAAAAAATATTTAAAAGCGGAACAGATATGAATAAAGAGATATTTAAGACTTTTGGAACTGCTGCGTTCCCATATATGGGTAACAGCCGCATCGGGATAATAAATGATTTTACCGAGTTGCCGCGCCCTGTCGGATATATCGGCGTCCTCCATATACATAAAAAATCGGTCATCAAATCCGCCGAGTTTTTTAAATACATCGGTTCTTATCATAAAAAAGCAGCCCGAGCAAAACTCAATCTCTGTAGGGGACGACAAATGCTCGTTTTCCCTTGTGTATTCGGCGCGTATCTTCTTTAGCGGCAATCTGCCTGCCAACAAATATTTTACGCGCGGTTTACGCTTAGGCAGATGCTGCTCGCTCCCGTCCTGCGACAGAATTTTAGGAGCAACCATAACCGTATCGGGGTTTTTATCGAGGTAATCCGCAAGTTTTGCAACCGTATCGTCATTAAGGACAATATCGGGGTTTGAAACAATATGATATTCTGAGGTGAGTTTCCCGATAACCGCATTGTGCGCCTTACCAAAACCTATATTTTCATTATTTTTAATAATATTCACCGTAGAAAAACGCTCTGCTATCTTTTCGGGTGTCCCGTCAGCCGAGGCATTATCAACAACATAGATTTGAAGAGGCTCGGATGAAAACTTTAAAAGCGTTTCAATTGTGTTTTCAACCCGGCCCCAATCGTTATATGTAACTATGGATACGGATATTCCGGCATTTTCTTTCATATTTACAACCTTTAAAGTAAAATTACAATCGGCGGCAGTATTCGTCCACATAGTAAAATATATCATACACTGCCGCCGTTTTCAATAGTTATTTTAGTTTTTGTCAAACTGTGACATAACGGAATCCGCAATTCTTTTAAGTTGTTCCTCGCCCAAATGGTTGTCGGCGCTCATTATTACGGTTTCCTGAACATTTTTCGGCAAAGATTTAAAATAAACGCTTTTGGCAAATTCACGCTTGTTATCCTGCACTGCACTTCACCTCCCGACAGTAGTATTATTCCTCGCTGTCGGCAAAGTATCATTGTTTTTTCAGTGCGGATATGTTCTTCTGAACAGTCGGTTTATCTTCTTATAATATTCCTTATCAAATTCGGAGATTTGCGGAAGTGAGGCGCGGTACCGCCAATTATTTTTGGGTTTACCGGGTATATTGATTCTTGCGTCACAGCCGAATCCGCAAAGGTCTTGAAAAGATATCATTGCAAGGTAGGCATGGCTTTTCCAAACGGTTTCGATTATTTTGCGGCAGGCAGGCGCATTATATCCTCCCCTGCCCCAGTCGTCGCCGTCAAAGCCGCAGTAATCAAGAGCTTCTTTGCGTGTTTCAGGTTCACATTCCCACAACCAACCAAGCAGAGTATTATTATCATGCGTGCCTATATACGCAACGCAATTTTCGGGATAATTATGCGGCATATGAGTACTGTCGCCGTCCGAAAAACCGAACTGAACTATACGCATACCGGGGAAACCGGTGTCTTTTAAAAGTTCAACTACGCTTTTGTCATATTCGCCGAGATCCTCTGCTATTATAGAGGCATTCTCGACCTTTTGCAAAACACAGCTAAAAAATTCTTTGCCGGGACCTTTTACCCATTCTCCCTCTTTGGCGGTTTCCGCTTCGGCAGGGACAGACCAATATCTTGCAAATGCCCTGAAATGGTCAATTCTTACCGTATCATAAAGTGTCATTGCATTTTTAAGGCGGCAAACCCACCATTTGTACCCGTCGTTTTTCATAGCGCCCCAATCATACAAAGGGTTGCCCCATAACTGGCCGTCAGCCGAAAAATAATCGGGCGGCACGCCTGCAACCGTGCGTGCTTTCAGCGTATCGGGGTCTATTTGAAACATTTCGGGATTACTCCATACATCGGCACTGTCCATAGCCACATATATGGGCATATCCCCTATAATTTTAACATCTTTTTTGTGGGCATAATCCGCAATGCAGCTCCAATTTGCAAAAAATATATACTGCGTAAATTTCCAAAAATCGACTTCTTTTTTCAGATCTTTACTTACGGCAACATCGGCATATCTGATATGTTCCGACTGCCATTCCCACCAGGGTTTTCCGCCCTCCGAATCTTTTACAGCCATATAAAGCGCAAAAGCATTTAACCATACATTTTCTTTATTGAACCGCTTTACCTTATCAAGCAGTGAATTAGGGGCTGCATTATAAGCTTTTTTTAAAAGTTCAAGTCTTTTTTCACGCGCAAAATCATAATTGGCGGTATATTCACTGCCCTTATAAATATTATCGGCAATGTCAGTTTCGCTTACAAGACCGAGCCTGTAAATATATTCGGGGTCAATATAAATATAATCTCCTGCAAATGCGCTGTAGGACGAATAGGGCGAATTACCCTCACCTGCCACATTGACGGGCAGCAACTGCCAAAATCTAAACTCGCATTCGCTTAAAACATCAATAAACTTTTCGGTATCCTTACCCATTACGCCAACGCCGTATTTGCCCGGCATTGATGAAATATGCATAAGCACACCTGAATATCTGCCATTAATCATCGTCTGCTCCAAATAATAAAATTATACATAAAATTTTAGCACAGTATGCCGCAAAATACAAGTATTAATACACTAAAAACAGCGATTTATAAATTGCAAAGTATAAAAAACGGCTGACGCTCGGTTTGCACCAAACATCAGCCGATTATTGATTCTTATTGCCCTAACACTTAGATTTCAGCAAAGTATTTAATGGTTCTTACCATCTGGCTGGTATAAGAATTTTCGTTATCATACCACGAAACAACCTGTACCTGGTAAGTATCGTCATCAATCTTTGTTACCATTGTCTGTGTAGCGTCAAAGAGTGAACCGTAGGTAATGCCGATAATATCCGAAGATACAAGCGGTTCTTCGGTGTAACCGAATGATGCGCTTGAAGCAGCCTTCATAGCAGCGTTGATACCGTCAACAGTTACATCTTTGCCCTTAACAACAGCAACCAGAATTGTTGTGGAACCGGTCGGAACCGGAACACGCTGAGCAGAACCGATAAGTTTACCGTTAAGTTCCGGAATTACAAGACCGATAGCTTTAGCAGCGCCGGTTGAGTTAGGAACGATATTAACAGCAGCAGCACGAGCGCGGCGAAGGTCGCCTTTTCTGTGCGGACCGTCAAGAACCATCTGGTCGCCTGTGAAAGCGTGAACGGTAGTCATAATACCGCTCTGGATAGGTGCATATTTGTTAAGAGTATCAGCCATAGGTGCAAGGCAGTTTGTTGTGCAGCTTGCAGCCGAGATGATTTTATCGTCAGCCGACAAAGTTTTCTCGTTTACGCTGTAAACGATAGTTTTAAGGTCTGAACCTGCCGGTGCGGAAATAACAACCTTTTTAGCACCTGCGTCGATATGAGCCTGCGCTTTTTCTTTTGATGTATAGAAACCTGTGCATTCAAGAACTACGTCTACACCGATCTCGCCCCACGGAAGATCCGCAGCGTTTTTCTCAGCATAGATTTTGATGGTCTTTCCGTCAACCGTGATGCTGTCCTCGCCCGCGACTACGGTATCGGCAAGAGCATATCTGCCCTGAGCCGAGTCATACTTAAGAAGATGAGCGAGCATTTTGGGGCTTGTAAGATCGTTGATAGCAACAACCTCGTAACCCTCAGCGCCGAACATCTGGCGGAAAGCAAGACGACCGATGCGGCCGAAACCATTAATAGCAACTTTAACCATTGTAAAATTACCTCCTTTTATTTTTCTATACTATTGTAACCACTTTTAAACAAGTTTTCAAGTAGTTTGTTTAATTTTTAACACAAATCTTTAATTTTTTTCAAAATAACTATGATTTTAGCCCGCAAAAATAAATTTTTTGTTATTTTGATAATTCGGGTCACACTATTTTGGGGGTGTTATATGAACAACTTTACAAAATCTGAAATCTATTTTGCAAAACGCCGCGAAGAGATATTTGACGAATTTTTGAAATACGGACTAACTCAAACGCTTTTACGCAAACTGCAATGTCTTGCTACCGAGAGCGTTAAAAGTTCGCATCCGTTTTTTGAGCCGCTGAACATACGCGAAACGCTTACTTCAATATTCGGCGCAGGTGTATTTTTGTGCAGCTGCGGCGGAATAGCAATAGACGCATATATAAGCGGCAGTGCTAACGCGCTTTGTGATTACAGAGCTACTGAATGTTTGATGTTTAAAATTATTGAAAAATGCGCCGAAACTGGAGCAGACGCTGTAATTACTATAGGTAAAGAAAAAATGGGAATATCCCTTAACAGACAGATATATATTGACGGTGAAATTTTGCGGCGCTCTTCGGGCGCAATATTTACGGGCTTCAATAAAACCGAAATAATTGTAAGATACAAGCCTGCCAAACAGCAGACCTGCCGAAAAACCGATGATATCGGGTACCTCAGCGACCCGTTATCGTATGCATATATTTACCTTTGTGATATATGCCGCAATCCTTTAATCAATGTAAGGCCGTAAAACCGACTCGGCAACCTTAATGCCGTCTACTGCGGCAGAGGTTATGCCGCCTGCGTATCCTGCGCCCTCGCCGCACGGAAATAAGCCCTTAAAATCGGATTCAAAGTTTTCGTTACGCAATATGCGAACAGGTGAAGACGAGCGTGTTTCGGGTGCGGTAAGCACTGCGCCGCTGTCTGCAAATCCACTTAATTTTTTATCAAGGCGCATTATCCCCTCACGCATAGCGTCACAAACAAAGGACGGTAATACATCGCCGATATTTCCGTAAATCGGTTTCGGTAAAACGGTAGGTTTAACATCGGCACAATCGCTTGACGGCTGATTTTTTAAAAAGTCACCGACCGTCTGGCACACGGCGGAATAACTACCAGAAAGATTGAAAGCAGCCTTTTCGATTTTCTCTTGAAACCGAACGCCTGCCAACGGGTCCTCGCTTCCGAAATCGTCTGTACCCACTCCAACAAGCAATGCACTGTTGGCATTTTCACCGCTGCGCGCACGGTAACTCATACCGTTGGTAACAACCGTACTTTCTTCGCTTGCACCGTTCACCACATAGCCGCCGGGACACATACAAAAAGTGTACACTCCCCTGCCGTTTTCAAGGTGAACGCTTAATTTATAATCCGCAGGCGGAAGTTCCGCAGAACGGTTGTCCGTTCCGTATCTTGCACGGTCAACATCCTTTTGCTTATGTTCTATACGCGCGCCGACCGAAAACGGTTTTTGCTCCATTTTTACGCCGTTACCGAGCAACATCTTATAAGTTGCGCGTGCCGAATGACCGATAGCCAAAATCAGTTCGCCGCACTCTAAATTATATTCGTTTTTATTTTGACAATCTTCCACGGTAAGGCGCACGCCGTCCTCATAGCACTTAATATCGGTAACGCGGCTGCAAAACCTTACCTCGCCGCCGAGTTTGATTATCTCACGGCGCAAATTTTTTACCACATTAACAAGCACATCTGTACCTATGTGAGGCTTTGCCTCAAAAAGAATATCGGGATCTGCGCCGGAACGCACAAAAGTTTCAAGCACATAACGGATTCGTTCGTCGTTTATCCCTGTATTCAGTTTACCGTCCGAAAATGTTCCTGCGCCGCCCTCGCCGAACTGAATATTTGAGAGGGTATTAAGCGCGCCGCCCGAACGAAATTTTTCAACATCAGCAAGTCTGGAATCGGCATCTCTACCCTGCTCCAACACAATGGGCGAAAGCCCCGCGCTTGCCAATATCAGCGCGGCAAACATACCTGCCGGGCCGAAACCGACTACAACAGGTTTTTCTTTCGGCAGCCTGTCAGCTTTTTTTACTGTATACGATGTAGGATTGAAAACGGCAGGCAAATACTTCTTACCGTTTTTTAATATTTGTTTTTCATTGCCTGAAACAAGCACCGAGCAGTAGTATTTTATATCGGGTTTACGGCGCGCATCTACCGAACGGCGGTAGAGTTTTGCCGAGGTTACTTTAGTTTTAAGTAATTTTGACATAACGCAGTCAAGCGCCGAAAAATCAGTGCCGAGCGGCAGCATAACATTTTTTAAAATAAGCATTATCGGTTACCCTTTCCGCAAATCAAATCGGCAGCAACAGCGGCGGCGGAAGCCCAACAAAATGACAGATTGAATCCGCCGCAATCCCCATCAATATCCAGCACTTCACCCATAGCATAAAGTCCGCGTGCTTTTTTTGACATAAGGGTATTCGGGAAAAACTGCAACACATCTGCGCCGCCTGCCGTTACCTGTGCATTTTTAATCCCCGTAGTTCCCGTAGCGGTAAAATCAAGCGATTTGGTACACCGCACTATTGCGGATATTTCACTGCGGTTTAAATCGCCGCATTGTTTTTTGCCGCCAACACCTGCGGTACGGATAATATATTGACCCAAGCGTTTATTAAGCAATCCCGTAAAAAATTCCGGAACGGGGCGCGTGCCTATAATATCTTTTCTTCGTCCGAGTTCAGAAACAAGGGATTCATATTGTACATCAGGCATAAAGTCAAGCGCTATTTTCAGCCTGCCGTAGTGTGAAACAAGACCCGACAACTGCAATATCGGCGGACCCGAAAGCCCGTAATCGCAAAACAGTATTTCGCCCTTTTCGCTGCGCAAAACCTGTGTGCCGAGCATTGCGTCGGCGCGCCCTACCGTCTTTATGCCCTTAAGGCTTTTTGCGCCGCCCTCTGTGGTTATTTGAACAATAGAAGGTTTAGGTTCAATTATTTTATGGCCGAGCGATTTAAGCAGAGCGTAACCCGAATCGTCGCCGAGGTTGCCGCCTGCCGTGCCGCCGGTTGCGACAACGACATTTTCCGCGCGTTGTTTTTTACCGTCAACCGTCAATAAAAAGCCGTCGGGCAGGCGTTCAATTATTTCTACCCTGCCGTGTACTATATTAACGCCCTGTTCCTCAGCACTGAAACGCAAACAGTCAACCACGCTTGACGCTTGGTATGACGAAGGATATGCGCGGCCGTCGGATTCAAACACTATATCCACACCGATTTTTTTAAAAAACTCCGCCTGTTTTTCAGGCGGAAAATTTTTAATTATATTTTCGGCAAATGCAGGTGCGCCCCCGTGATAACGCCCGGATGAAATTTCCGAGTTCGTTATATTGCACTGTCCGTTACCTGTAACAAGAAGTTTTTTCAGTATTCGGTCACGAGCCTCAAAAACCGTAACACTAATTTTCGGGTCGGCAAATTTAAGCATAACCGCCAAGGCGATACCCGACGCGCCGCCGCCGATAACACTTACATTTTTCAAATTTATCACCTTATTCGGGCAACACATAACTTGTGTCAACCGTTATTACACAAACATAATTTTCATCTATCTGCCTTGCAAGTTCTCCTATATCCTTAACAAGCCGCTCTTTATTAAGGCTGTAGCCGTAAGGTTCCAACACATCAAACACTAAGTTTGTACGGTTTTCGCCGCTTACCATTCTGAAATCGTGTATGCTCAGCCTGCTGTCATATTCTTTTATCTTTTCGGAAAGCAGGCGCCTTACACGCCCCACCTTTTCATTGTCCGTATCCACGGGATCCATATGGATTACCGTTTCTATCCCAAAACGCTCATCTATAAGTTTTTCGCAAAGGTCGATCTGTTCGTGGCATTTTACAATATCAACATGTGACGGTACCTCAACATGGACAGAGGCAAATGACCTGCCCGGACCGTAATTATGGACTATCAAATCGTGAATACCCAAAAATCCGTCAAACGACATAACAGTGTTTTTAATTTCTTCAACCGTTTTCTTATCGGGCGGCATACCTATAAGCGGATCAAGCGTTTCTTTAAACGATTTTACGCCCGAATACAATATAAATGCAGAAACCGCAATACCTGCGTACGCGTCAATATTAATTCCGCAGAACTGCGAAATTACCGTTGCAGCCAATACCGCAGAGGTTGCGGCGCAATCCGACAATGAGTCTAGAGATACAGCACCGAGCGTAGCGGAATTAATCTTTTTGCCGAGTTTTTTATTGACACACGCCATCCACAGTTTAACGGCTATCGAAAAGACAAGTACAGCATATGTAATTGCGGAAGCAGTTACCTTTTCAGGCGAAAGCAACTTTTCAACCGATGATTTTAAAAGTTCAAGTCCCACAACGGTTATAAGCCCCGAAACGGCAGCGGCTGACATATATTCCATTCTTCCGTGACCGAAAGGATGCCCCCTGTCGGCAGGTTTGCCTGCAATTTTAAAACCGAGTATTGTAATAATAGAAGAGCCCATATCGGTAAGATTGTTAAATGCGTCGGCAAGTATGGAAACCGAGTTTGAAATTATGCCCACCGAGAGTTTAGCAAGAAACAGCACCGCATTACAGATTATACCGAAAACACCGCCCCGCCTGCCAACACTTTCGCGCACTTTTGGGTTATTTCGGTCATCACCCGGATTTATGAACAACCGCCAAAAATGTTCGCTCATATTTTACTTCCTTTTGCTCCCTTTGTACCGAAAGAAGTTTTATCAAGAATATTCGTATTTATGGTAAACATAAGGTCCGCGCGTTTTCTGTCACGCTTGAAGGCGAGCGAAATGAGCCTATTAATAAGTTCGGGGTATTTAACGCCGCCCGCTTCCCACAAATAGAAAGAAAGCGAGCCGGGGATAGTATTAGCCTCGTTGACATAGACCTTATCGTTGTCGGCAGTGTCAAGCAGGAAGTCGATCCTGCACACACCCGAAGCACCCATTGCAAGAAATGTCTTTTTTGCGATATCCTGTATTTCGGCGGTCTTTTCGGCGGAAAGTTTGGCAGGCAGTTCGCGCCCGAGCGACGCCATACCCTTGCTGCTGCCTGTTTTGCCCGATTTTGAGCCGCCCGACATATATTTATCACTGTAGGATAAAATTTTGCCTGACATAATCGGTTCTTCAAGAACCGAGGCCTCTGCCCCGTCACAGTCGCCGAGAACAGAACAGTTTATTTCACGCAGCGAAGTAACAGCTTTTTCAACCAATATTTCACCCGCAAACGAAACCGCAAGATTTACCGCGTCGGTAAGTTCGGCAAGATTTTCCGCCTTGGTTATACCTACGCTGGAGCCGAGATTAACAGGTTTTACAATAACCGGATAACCGATTTTATTTTCAATATCGTAAATCACTTTTTCCTTTTCGTTAGCCCATTTTTTTATACCGAACAGCACGCAGGGCAGAACGGGCAATCCTGCGGCGGCAAGCACCGTTTTAAATTTCGCCTTATCCATACCTATGGCGGCCGACAGAACATCACACCCTACATACGGTACGCGCAGCGTTTCGCAAAAGCCTGCAATACTGCCGTCCTCACAGTTTGTACCGTGCACTATCGGGAACGCAACATTTATTTCTTTAGGCGCGTTCTTTTTAAACATTTTATTATCAAGATATTTAACAAACACCTTGCCGCCCTCGTTTACAAGCGCAATCGGATGGGCAGTCTTTTTCAATTCGTCAATATTTTTGTAGGTATCAATATTAAGGAAATTTTCGCCCGTGTACATTTCGCCCTCCTTGGTTACATAAACGGGAACAACATCGTACTTTTCCTTATCCATACTGTGCATTGCCTGCACTGCGGAAATGATGGAAACCTCGTGTTCAACACTTGAGCAACCGTAAATAACAGCAACCGTAATTTTCATAGTATTACAATCTCCTTAATAAGTTTTATTTAAGATAATTATCGGGAAGGTCATTTTCAAACATTACAACAGTTTGGTCATTGCACATCGGTGCAAACACCTCATACGCCGCTTTAAAACTGTCAACTATATGCAGATTGTTCTCGTCAAAGCCCTGCTCGCGTATACCGTCCGCTATAGGGACCGAGCGCTTTTTGCCCACAAGAATTATAACATCTGCATTGCGAGCGGCTTCTACGCCGAAATTCTTATTACAGTCATATTCCTTTTCGCCGAGTTCCACAAGACCCGGAGTAACCAATATGCGGTGCATACCTTTAAAACTGCCCAAAACCTTTGCGGCGGCAAGACAGCCGGACGGATTTGAATTGTATGCGTCATCAATTAAGATGCTGCCTGATATGTACGGCTTCATCTCAAGTCTGTGAGGCGGCGCTTTTAAATTGCGTACCGCAGTAACTATATCTGCCGTTTCAACGCCAAGCGTACTTGCCACGGCAACCGCGCCCGTTATATTAACGGCGTTATGCTCGCCGAGCAGCATTGACGAAAGTTCGGTAACTTTACCGTTATGGGATATGCTGAACCTAAGGCCCGAACGGTCATACCTTATGTCAAACGCCCTGAAATCGGCGCCCTCATTACAGCCGTACGAAATGTGTTTATATTCGGCAGCCTTTTGACGGATATACTCATTATCGGTATTCAAAAACATCATACCGTTTTTTGCCTTAACGCTGTCAGCCAATTCAAACTTTGTATTCGTTATGTTCTGAATACTGCCGAAAGTATCAAGATGTTGGTAACCGACGCTTGTTATAATACCCATATCGGGGTTTGTAATTCCGCACAGTTCATTTATATCCCCAACCTTTTTGGCGCCCATTTCGGCACAGAATATTTCGTGCTGCGGTTTTAAATTTTCGCGCACCGTCCTTACTATTCCCATAGGAGTATTAAAATTTTCGGGCGTTATCAGCACATTGTATTTTTCGTTAAGCAGCCTGCCCAAAATGTATTTAACGCTGGTTTTACCGTAACTTCCCGTTATGCCTATAACACGCATATCGGGCATTGAGTGCAGCATATTTTCGGCATCTTTAACATAGTGCCGTGAAACGGCGATTTCCGCGGGTTTCATAACAAACAGCACCGCAAAACACATTAGCGGTGTTATATTAAAAAACAGCAAAGACACAGCGGCAATATAACCGGAAACAAGCGGAAGAACGGTAAGAAGAACCGATAAAACGGCGGTGCACGCCACCATACGCTTTACCCTTGCGGTATACACAAGTTTTTTTATTGCCTTTTTACGGTCGCCGAAACTTACGGGTATTCTCACAAGTAAAATCACCGCGATAACCGTTGCGGCAATAAGTGACGGTTTTATTAAAATAAAGAACATCTCGGCAGCCGTAAAAATCAGTGCCGCCGCGCTGCGCCGCGAGAACGCGCCTTTAAGCCAACCCATATATCTTTTTGCAAAATATGAATTAAGCTGCAGCATCTGCAACTGCCTTTGAAGC
>CAVALG010000135.1:0-12882 GCA_963589585.1 Roseburia sp. AF12-17LB | reverse complement strand
GACTACGGATTTATTCCGGTTGCATATTACAATGACTTCTGGCTCCAGAGTTCAAACCTTAAAGGCACATGGCACAGCCCGTACGGATACTGGTACTTCCAGTATGCTTACCTTGCTGATTAAGGTTTAGCCTTAAAGCACGAATTGATGAATGATTAAAAATCACCCTGCTGAAACCGTAAGGTTTCGGTGGGGTGATTTGCTATAGACAAAACAATCAATAGACCCGCCCTGCCGTAAGTTGCCGTTGATAACCTGCAATACAAGCAGGTGGGTGTCCGCCGAACGGCTTTGGGCTTCCTGCTTCCGATTGGCGTAAAAAAGCCAATCGGGAGGCCTGCACGCTCACCGCCCGAGCAAAGGGCTCCCTATTAAAAAGGTTGTAGGGTTATAAGGCATACATTCGCGCACAGGGCAGGTCGTTTAATTATTCCTCTATCTCAAAAGCGTCCTGCAATCTTGAAATAAAAGCGTCCGCTATCATATCATACTCATCATCATCGGCAATATCTTCAAAAGATTCCTCACCGTCTTCTTCCACAACTTTAAGTATTACAAGTTCGCCGCTGTCATTTAGCAGTTCTTCCGGGTTGTCATACACCGGCAGCAGCGCTACATATTTACCCTCGTCCGTTTCTATTCTGTCAAGCACTTCAAAAGAATATTCCTTACCTTCATCATCTGTTAAACCGATAATATCGGGATTGTATTCCTCATTCATCATAGGATTCATCTCCAAAACAATAATTTACTGGGACTAACAAAGCAGGAATACATACTGTTTTAGGGACTGTTGTAGCCTGATTGTTTTGTCTATTCTATTTTAACCAAATATCGCCCGATAGTCAACAGGTAAATACAATAACTTTAAAAAGACTCCCTGCAGTTTTTGCAGAGAGCCTTTTTCGGTAGGCTGATTAATTTAATATTCGGTTATTCCTTCGTACACAAGCACTGCGTCACCCGTCAGTATCACCCGTTCATCGGTGTAATTAACGGTTAGGTCACCGCCCTTTACCTTAACGGTTATGTCTTCACCCTTAGGACATTTGCCGTTAAGCACAGCCGCAACAGCCGCGGCGCAAGCGCCCGTTCCGCAAGCGTATGTTTCGCCGTTGCCGCGTTCATACACTCGCATTTTTATCATATTGGGGCTTACAACGCGTATAAACTCGGTATTAACACGCTCAGGGAATATCGGGGCATTTTCAAATTGCGGCCCTATATTCTCTATATCCACCGCATCGGTATTATCGCAAAATACCACGCAGTGCGGATTACCCATATTAACGCAGGTTATATTATAGTTTTTGCCGCCTATCTTCGTCGGATAGTCTATCACCTTTTCAGCCTTAATGGTTGTAGGCACATTTTTTGCCGCCAATTCCACTGCGCCCATATCGACCGACACAAGAGTGACCTTGCCGCCGGAGGTATAAACCTTTATATCTTTAACACCGCTTGCGGTTTCAATTTTCATTGTATCCGACAAAACTATACCGTTATCATAAAGATATTTTGCGGTGCAGCGTATACAGTTGCCTGCCATTTTTCCCTCCGAGCCGTCGCCGTTGTAAATACGCATTTTTGCATCAGCAATTTGGGAATTTTCAATCAAGACGATACCGAAACCGCCGATACCCTTATGACGGTCGCAAAGAGTTATACAAAGCGATTCGGGGCAAGTTATTGAATTATCGAAATTCTCAATAAAAATATAGTCGTCCCCTGTTCCCTGCATTTTTGCAAATTTGAGTTTCTGCCGCTCGGTACGCATATTGTTTATATCCACAAGTTCTGTATTATTTTCGCTGTACCTGCTTGCAATTATATCTGCGAGAGCATTGGCAGTATCAAGCGAAGTAAGGCACGGAATAGACAATTGCAAAGCGCGGCGGTGTAGGGCGATATAATCGTCAACAGTAGAATCCATCAGCGCGCCCGTATAAATAACATAATTTATATTGCCGTTTTCAAGCAGTTTAAACGCGTTGTCGCTTTCGCGTATTCCTGCGATTTCGGTAACCGATATGCCGAGATTTTTAATTGCCTGCGCCGTTTCCCTTGTTGCATAAAGCTTAAAGCCCAAATCATCAAACTTTTTAGAAAGGGCAACAGCCTCTTGCAGATCGTGAGAGTCCACACTTATTAAAATCCCGGTTTCACCGTCGGAAAATGCAGAACGGCATTTCATACCTGCGGCGGTTAAGCCTTTGAATAATGCCTCTTTAAGATTTTTACCTATTCCCAAAACCTCGCCCGTTGATTTCATTTCGGGACCGAGATATGAGTTTACATCGCTTAGTTTTTCAAACGAAAACACGGGAACTTTAACCGCAAAATACGGCGGCGTTTTGTGCAATCCCGTTCCGCAGCCCAGCTCTTTAAGGGTGCTGCCCGTCATAACGCGCGCGGCTATATCTACCATAGGCACGCCCGTAACCTTACTTATATACGGCACTGTTCGTGAAGCACGCGGGTTTACCTCAATAACATAAAGGTCATTTTCGTAAATCAAATACTGGATATTAACAAGTCCGCGCGTACCGAGGGCAAGCGCTAATTTACGCGAGCAGTCCGCAATTTTTTCCATCATTTTATCGTTAATATTATACGGCGGATAAACCGCGATAGAGTCTCCGCTGTGAACGCCTGCACGCTCAATATGCTGCATAACGCCGGGTATAAGCACATCCGTACCGTCCGAAATTACATCAACCTCCAATTCCTTGCCTGCCATATATTTATCCACAAGTACAGGGTTGTCAATCCCGCCCGAAAGGATTTTATCCATATACATTTTTACTTCGTCGGCATTATGTACAATTTTCATATTCTGTCCGCCGATTACATAAGACGGGCGCAAAAGCACAGGATAACCGAGAGTTCCGGCAGCCTGCAACGCCTCGTCCGCAGTGTTTATACCGAACCCCTTGGGGCGATTTATTGAGAACTTTTCAAGCAGTTTATCAAAGCGTTCCCTATCCTCGGCTAAATCTATTCCCTCTGCCGAAGTGCCTAAAATGGTAATGCCTTTATCATTTAAAAACTCGGTAAGTTTAATAGCGGTCTGACCGCCGAAAGCTACCACAACGCCAACCGGCTTTTCAACCTTAATAATATTCATTACATCTTCTTCGCAAAGCGGCTCAAAATAAAGGCGATCGGCGGTGTCATAATCGGTCGACACGGTTTCGGGATTATTGTTTACTATAACAACATCATAGCCTAACTCTTTAAGCGTCCACACGCAATGTACCGAGGAATAGTCAAACTCTATCCCCTGCCCTATCCTTATAGGTCCTGAGCCTAATACCATAATTACGGGTTTGCCGGAACGCTTAAATGCACGCGACTCACACTCTGTCCCATAAGACGAATAAAAATACGGCGTTGTTGCGTCAAATTCCGCACCGCAGGTATCAACCATTTTATAAGCGGCATCGGCTGCAAGCGGTAAATCACAACCCGAAAGTCTTTTAAGGGCGTTATCAGTATATCCTAACTGTTTGCCTTTTAAATAAAGTTCTTGTGTTAGGTTTCCTTTAATTTCTTTTTCATACTCCGCAAGATTTTGAAGTTTATAAAGGAAAAAGCGGTCAATGCGTGTTATGTTATGTATATCATCTACCGAAACTCCGCTTTTAAGCGCTTCAAAAACTGTAAATAAGCGGCGGTCATCGGTATTTTTAAGGCGCTCTTTTACATTTTCTTCGGAAATCGGTGCAGCGTTAAGTGTATCAAGGGATATTTCAGCCCCTCTGACCGCTTTCATAATTCCCTCTTCAAAACTGCCGCCTATTGCCATAACTTCGCCGGTTGCTTTCATCTGTGTACCCAAAGTTCGGGGAGAGCCTGCAAATTTATCAAACGGCCATTTAGGAAGTTTGACCACCACATAATCAAGGGCAGGTTCAAAGCAGGCGCAGGTTTTGCCCGTAATATCGTTAGTAATTTCATCAAGCGTATAACCGAGGGCGATTTTTGCGGTGGTTTTGGCAATAGGATAACCCGTTGCCTTTGAGGCAAGAGCCGACGAACGCGAAACGCGGGGATTGACCTCAATTACCGCATACTCGAAACTGTCGGGCGACAGTGCAAATTGGCAGTTACAGCCGCCCACAATGCCGAGGGCGGAAATTATATTAAGCGCTGCGCTGCGCAGCATCTGATACTCTTTATCCGACAGAGTAAGTGCAGGAGCGACAACTATACTGTCCCCTGTATGCACACCGACGGGATCGAAGTTTTCCATACTGCAAACGGCAATAACGTTGCCCGCGCTGTCGCGCATAGTTTCAAATTCAATCTCTTTCCAGCCGAAGATATACTTTTCAACAAGTATTTGGGTTATCGGGGACGCATCAAGTCCCGTTTTTGCGATTATCCCCAGTTCTTCACTGTTATGGGCGACTCCGCCGCCTGCTCCGCCAAGTGTGAACGCTGGGCGAACAATAACGGGATAACCGATTTTTTCGGCAATTTTAAGCGCAGTTTCAACATCATTGGCAATATCTGACGGAATCGTCGGCTCGCCTATCAATTCCATTGTTTCTTTAAAAAGTTGCCTGTCCTCCGCCTTATCTATTGCTTCGGCATTTGTGCCGATAAGGCGGACATTATTTTCTGCCAAAAACCCGTCCTTTTGCAGCTGCATAGCAATAGTAAGTCCCGTCTGACCGCCGAGTGAGGCAAGCAGACTGTCTGGCTTTTCTTTTAAAATAATGCGTTTAACCGTTTCTTCTGTAAGCGGTTCTAGATATATTTCATCGGCAAGGGCTTTATCGGTCATAATTGTAGCAGGGTTTGAATTTACAAGCACAACATTTACGCCTGCCTCTTTAAGTACGCGGCACGCCTGCGCGCCTGCATAGTCAAATTCCGCGGCCTGCCCGATTACTATAGGACCCGAGCCTATTACCATTACTTTTTTTATGGATTTATCAAGCGGCATTTACTTTTCCTCCGTTAGTTTTAAAAAGCGGTCAAATAAAAATTCCGTATCGTGCGGGCCAGAACACGCTTCGGGGTGAAACTGCACCGAAAACGCCTTTAAATCGGGGTAATCAATCCCCTCGCAGGTTTGGTCATTGGCGTTTATAAAACTGATTTTACCGTTTTTAACACTTTCACCCACCACGGCATACCCGTGGTTTTGGCTTGTAATATATGTGCGTTTTCCTCCCGTTTCTTTTACCGGTTGATTTACTCCGCGGTGGCCGTATTTTAGTTTTTCGGTTTTTGCGCCTGCGGCAAGCGCCATCAACTGATGCCCGAGACAGATTCCGAAAATCGGGACTTTACCCATAAGTTTTTTTATCTGGGCTATCTCATACGGGTTATCGGTAGGGTCGCCCGGACCGTTTGAGAGCATTACACCGTCGGGACAGAGAGAAAGCACATCTTCAGCCGATGTATCGGCAGGTACGGCGGTAACGGCGCAATTGCGTTTTACAAGTTCCCTTATAATATTCTTTTTTGCGCCGTAATCAAGTAAAACAATTTTATGATCACCCGACGGGTTGAATGTTTCCGCTTCCTTGCAGGTTACGGAAATTACCGCGTCCGTTATTTTATAGTTTTTAATATCCGATAAATCCTGCGGTACGGAATTAAGCACAGCGGCATTCATAACACCGCTTTCGCGAATGATTTTAGTAACCGCCCTTGTGTCAATTCCGCAAATTCCGGGTATACCTTTTTCTTTTAAAAAAGCGTTCAATGTTTTCACACCGCGGAAATTAGAAGGGGTTTCACACACCTCCCGAACTACATAAGCTTTTAAAGCGCAATCACCCTCAAAATCTTCGGGAATTATTCCGTAATTACCGATAAGGGGAAAAGTTTGCAATACAATCTGTCCGCAATAACTTTCATCGGTAAGCGTTTCAATGTATCCGCACATTCCTGTTGTAAAAACAAGTTCGCCTACCGTTTCGGTATTCGCTCCGAAAGCTGCTCCCTCAAAGACCGTTCCGTCCTCTAAAACCAAATATTTTTTACTCATAAAATCAACCCAATGTTGCCGCAATAACGGCCTTTATAGTATGCATACGGTTTTCAGCCTCGTCAAAAACTATTGACTGCGGTGACTCAAACACTTCGTCGGTAACCTCAAAAGCGTCAAGCCCAAACTGTTCGCCCATTTCTTTTCCTACTTTTGTTTTATGGTCGTGGTATGCAGGCAGGCAATGCATAAACACTGCGTTTTTGCCTGCGGCATCCATTACTTTTTTATTAACCTGATATGCAAGAAGCGCATTGATGCGTTCTTCCCAAACCTCGATAGGTTCACCCATAGAAACCCAAACATCGGTATAAATGACATCTGCGCCGTTTGCAGCCTTAATCGGGTCGGTCTCAAACTTGATTTTTGCTCCGCTTTGCTCTGCAATTTTTAAACATTCGGCTTGCAATTCTTCGTTCGGGAAATACCCCTCGGGCGCGGCGGCGGTAAAATTAACACCCATTTTGGCGCAGCCGACCATCAGCGAATTTCCCATATTATACCGTGCGTCACCCATATAAACCAAATTGATTCCTTTAAGATGACCAAAATGCTCTTTAATTGTTAAAAAGTCCGCTAATATCTGCGTGGGGTGAAATTCATTGGTAAGCCCGTTCCAAACAGGTACGCCTGCATATTTTGCAAGTTCTTCAACAATTTCCTGCCCGTAACCGCGGTATTCGATACCATCAAACATTCTGCCGAGCACACGCGCCGTATCGGCAACACTTTCCTTTTTTCCGATTTGCGAGCCCGACGGGTCAAGATATGTAACGCCTGCCCCCAGGTCGCGCGCCGCTACCTCAAAACTGCAGCGTGTTCTGGTACTTGTTTTTTCAAATATCAGGGCAATGTTCTTGCCCTTGCAAAGGCAATGCGGTATTCCGTTTTTCTTTTTATTTTTTAGTTCGGCGGCAAGTTCCAACAAGCCGTCTATTTCCTCTGCCGACAAATCGAGCAGTTTTAAAAAGTTTTGTCCTTTTAAATTCATTTTCCTTAAACCTCACAACATTTTATAAGTATACTTACGGCTTTGGCAAGCAACTCATCCGGAATATTAAGTGCAGGCAAGAGCCTTATCTTATTTTTAGCCTTTATAACCAAAACTCCGTTTTCCATACATTCTTTTATAATTTCGGAGGCAGGCTTTTCGGTTTCGACACCTATCATAAGTCCAAGCCCCGAAACGGACTTAACACCGGATGCGGATTTCAGGGCGGCATTTATGTACTCCGCCTTACGCTTTACACCGCTTAAAAGTTCGTTATCAATCCTGTTTATAATATTAAGCGCACCTGCGCAGCAAACAGGGTTACCGCCGAATGTGGAGCCGTGGTCGGACGGTGAAAATACATCTTTAACCTTTTCGCCGAGCATTGTCGCCCCGATAGGCAAACCTCCGCCGAGCCCCTTTGCAGTAGTAACAATATCAGGGGTAATTCCGTAATTCATATAGGCGTACAATTCCCCTGTTCTGCCGTTGCCGGTTTGCACTTCATCGACGATAAGCAAAATATCGTTTTCTTTTGCAATATCCGCCGCCGCAGATACGAACTCCTTACTAAGCGGCACAACGCCGCCCTCGCCTTGAACACACTCTATCATTATTGCGGCAATATTACCGCCCGACACGGCTTTTTTAAGCATTTCGGTATTATTTGCCTCGGTATAAATAAACCCGCCGGTAAGAGGCAAAAAATCTTTATGAAAAATATCCTGCCCCGTAGCCGCAAGGGTTGTAAGCGTTCTGCCGTGAAAACTGTTTACGAGGGTTACTATATTAAAGCAGTCTTTCCCCCTCTTTTCGGCTGCATATTTACGCGCCGCTTTAATTGCACATTCGTTAGCCTCAGCGCCTGAATTTGAGAAAAAAACTTTTTTAAGTCCCGTGCGTTTGCACAGAACCTCTGCAAGTTCGGCACACGGGGCGGTATAATACAAATTTGATGTATGTTGGATTTTATGCAGCTGCTCATTAACTGCGCCAAGCCATTCATCGTCGCTCGCACCGAAGGTATTAACCGCAATGCCTGTTGCAAGGTCAATATAATCCTTTCCGTTCTCATCCGTAAGCACCGAGCCTTTGCCCTTTGTTATAACTACGGGAAAACGCGCGTAGGTATTTGCAATATAATTTTTATCGGTTTCTTTAACGCTTATCATCTTTTTCACCTGTTACCATAGTTCCTGCGCCCTCATCCGTAAGGGTTTCTATAAGCAGCGAATGAGGTACGCGCCCGTCCATAATAATCACCTTATTTACACCGTGATGTATCGCTTCAATGCAGCACTCGACCTTAGGGACCATACCGCCCGAAATCGTACCGTCGCCAAACAGCTGCACCGCTTCCTCAATATTAAGGCACGGGATAAGCGAACCGGGGTTGTCCTTATCCTTAAGTATCCCTGCGATATCGGTCATCAGTATAAGTCTTTCGGCGCCCATTGCGCCTGCTATGTAAGCTGCTGCGGTATCTGCATTTATGTTATAAACGTTGCCGTCCATATCGCAGCCCACCGTAGAAACCACGGGGATATAATCGTACTTAAGCAAATCAAAAATCGGCTGCACATTTACTTTTGTTATTTTACCGACAAAGCCAAGGCGTTCGTCTTTCGGGCGTGCCTCAATCATATGTCCGTCCATACCCGAAATGCCCATTGCCTTGCCGCCGTTTATCTGCAGCAAATTAACAAGCCCTTTATTGATTTTGCCTGCAAGCACCATTTGAACAATTTCGGAGGTTTCTTTATCGGTCACGCGAAGTCCATCCACAAAAACCGATTCTTTTCCGATTTTTTTAAGCATTTCGGTTATTTCGGGACCGCCGCCGTGTACCAAAACAACCTTTACCCCGATAAGGGATAAAAGAACTATGTCCTCCATAACCTGTTGCTTCAATTCTTCGTTTACCATTGCGTTGCCGCCGTATTTTATAACAACTGTCTTACCGTAATATTTTTGTATGTAAGGCAAAGCCTGTGTAAGAACCTCGGCACGCTGCGCATTTGTTATATTTACCGACATATTTACATCCCCTTTAGGTACGGTAATCTCCGTTTATTTTAACATAATCATATGTAAGGTCGCAACCCCAGGCAGTGGAAACACATTCACCACTGTTAAGGGCTACCAGAATTTCTATTTCGGATTCGGATAATATCTCTTTTGCAATTTCTTCACTGAACGGTGTACCCGAACCGTTTTTACAAACCTCAATCTCACCTGCTGCAGACTTAAAGGCTACATCTATTTTATTAACATCAACGGGCGCACCCGAATATCCTATAGCGCAAAGCACACGCCCCCAGTTTGCGTCGGCACCGAACATAGCCGCCTTTGTAAGCGAAGAACACACAACGGATTTTGCAACCTGTTTTGCGATTTCTGCGGTTGCCGCACCGCTGACCTTACATTCTATCAGTTTGGTTGCGCCCTCTCCGTCCGCCGCTATTTGCCTGCAAAGGTAAACATTTATCGTATTAAGCGCCTTCATAAACTCGGTAAAATCTTCGCCGTAATCGGTTATTTCCGCATTTCCCGACATACCGTTAGCCATAACGGTAACCATATCGTTTGTTGATGTATCACCGTCAACACTTATCATATTAAATGTTTCGGCAATATCACCCGAAAGCGCCGCTTGCAGCATTTTATGCGATATGGCGCAATCGGTAGTTATAAAAACAAGCATTGTTGCCATATTCGGGTGTATCATTCCCGAACCCTTTGCTATTCCGCCGATTTTACAAGTCTTGCCGCCCACCGTAAAACTGACGGCTGCCTGTTTAATTTTTGTATCGGTTGTCATTATGCCCTCTGCCGCCTGCTCACTCCCGTTTTCGGATAATACGGAAGTCAGTTCGGGGATACCGTTTTTAATGGGCGTTATATCCAGCGGCTGACCTATGACACCCGTAGAAGCAACTATAACATCCTCCGCCGGTATGCCAAGCGACTCACCTAAGTATTTCGACATTTCCTCGGCAATTTGTACGCCGTTTGCGTTACAGGTATTTGCGTTTCCGCTGTTGCAGATTACAGCCTGTGCTACGCCGTTTGCAATGTGTTTTTTTGTAACTTCAAGCGGTGCGCCCTTAACAAGATTGGTTGTATAAACCGCTGCGGCTGCCGCAGGCTTTTCGCTGTAGATCAGCGAAAGGTCGCGTTTGGAGCGATTTTTTCTTATTCCGCAATGCACTCCGCCTGCTTTAAATCCCTTTGCGGCACAAACGCCGCCTTTTATAAATTCCATAATAAAACCTCACAAATTAAGTCCTTCGGTTTCAGGCAGTCCCAAAACTATATTCATACATTCAATTGCCGCGCCCGACGCGCCTTTTCCGAGATTATCGTATCTTGAAACTAACAATATGCGTTCGTCATTGCCTGCAACCGATATTTCCATACTGTCTTTACCCGAAAGTTTTGCCGCCGATACAAATCCGTTTTCGTCAAAATCTTCAATATATTTAACAACAGGCCCTTTGTACATTTCGGCGTAAATTTTTTTAACTTCACTGACGGGCACTTTTAAATTATCGGCAAAAAGCGGAACCGTTACAACCATTCCGCTGTAAAAATCGGCCACAATGGGCGAAAATATCGGTTCTTTTTCAAGACGGCAAACCGCTTTCATTTCGGGCAGGTGTTTATGCATTTGAGAAATACCGTATTGGCGCGGAGCGTTAAGCAAAACATCTCTGCCGTCCGCTTCATACTCCGCAATCATCTTTTTACCGCCTCCGCTGTAACCCGTAACCGAAAAGCAGGTAAGTTCTGTGCTTTTTTCCAATGCCCCCGAATTTATAAGCGGATAGACAAGCGAAATAAAACCGCTTGCGTGGCAACCGGGAACGGCTATTCGCTTTGAAACAGCGATTTTACTTTTATGTTCTTCGGAAAGTTCGGGGAAACCGTAATCCCACCCTTTGGCGGTTCTGTGTGCGGTAGACGCGTCAATAATAACCGTGTTGGAATTTTCACACATCTCCGCCGCCTCTTTGGCTGCGGCGTCAGGTAAACATAAAAAAACTATATCGGCATTGTTTATGGCTTCACGGCGTGCCTCAGGGTCTTTTCGTTTTTCATCGCTTAACAATTTCAAAGTTATCTCTTCCCTGCCGCGCAGCCTTTCATATATTCTTAATCCGGTAGTACCTGCGCTGCCGTCTATAAAAACGCTGAACATTGATTTATCCCCTCACACCATTAAAAATATTCACCCATATTAGCTATAAAACTAATTTTTATACAAGAATTATAACATAATGTGAATATTTATGCAAGGGTTTTTTAGAAAATATTCATTTTTTTATTAAATAACGAAAAAAAGACCGCAATATGTCGAAAACAGCCTGTGCTGTTTAACATATTGCGGTACAATTATTTTACAGTATTATGCAGATAAGTCCGCTGCAGCCCTCGTTTATTACTCTTTCTATTGTTTCCTGCAACCTCATACGCGCATCCTGCGGCATTCGCGCAAGTTTGGTATGCAGCCCCTCATTTACAAGCGAATGTAACGATTTACCGAATATATTGGAATCCCATATTTTTGCCGGGTCTTCCTCAAAACCGTTAAGCAGGTACATTACAAGGTCTTCCGACTGTTTTTCGGACCCTACTATCGGGCTTACTTCGGTAGTTATATTTGCTTTCATCATATGAATTGACGGGGCGCTTGCACGCAGTCTTACACCATATCTGCCACCCTGTTTAACGATTTCGGGATCTTCCAGTTTAAGTTCATTTATATCGGGCATAACGATGCCGTAACCCGTGGCTTCAACCTCGTCAAGAGCATCTTTGAATTTCATATATTCGCGCTTCATTTGAGCAAGCGACATAATGTTGCTCATCAGTTCCTGCTCGTTTTTAATGGCGATGCCCGTGCTTTCTTCAATAATTTTATAAAACAGCTGCGGCTCGGTTGTAAGCCTAACTCCGCAGCTTCCGCTGCCAAGCTCTATAGAAATAATTTTCGCGCCCGAAATACTCGGCGACTTTGCAGCATTATCGGTAAATCCGTAAATATCCTTAACCTTTTTAATGTTACAGCAGGTTGTTTGCAGAGTTTCGGCAAGTTCTTTTCTTAACCAATGTCCGTCGTCAAGCGCGGTTATCCACATCGGCAGTTCCACCATAATTTCTCTTACTGGGAATTCGTACAAAATCCCTGCAAGTATTTTCTTAATATCCGATTCCCCAAGTTCAAGGCAGTTTACCGGCATAACCGAAACACTGTGTTTTTGCGATATTTCCGCGGCTATTGCCTTAGTTTCGGCTGAATCGGGATATGCCGAATTTAAAAGAACGATAAAGGGTTTGTTTATCGCCTTAAGTTCGGAAATGATTCTGTTTTCCGCATCCTCATATTCGACTCGCGGTATATCGCTTATCGTACCGTCGGTTGTTACAACAAGCCCTATGGTGGAATGTTCGTTAATTACCTTTTGAGTACCAATCTCAGCCGCCTTATCAAACGGTACGGGGTCTGCAAACCAAGGGGTCATAACCATTCGCGGTCCTTCATCCTCGTTATACCCAATCGCGCTCGGCACTATGTAACCCACACAATCTATCAGCCGTACATTAAAACTTGCATTATCATCTATAAACACCTTAACGGCAGTTTCGGGTATGAATTTCGGCTCGGTAGTCATAATGGTCCTGCCAGCGGCAGACTGCGGCATCTCATCATTTGCGCGATCGCGTCTGTAATCGCCCTCCATATTCGGCAGAACTAGCGTATCCATAAACCTTTTAATAAATGTAGACTTTCCGGTTCTGACCGGACCGACTACCCCAAGATACAGACTTCCGCCCGTCCGCTGCGCTATATCCTTGTAAATGCTTGTATCGGTCATTGTAA
>CAVALG010000134.1:0-2657 GCA_963589585.1 Roseburia sp. AF12-17LB | reverse complement strand
AAAAGGAGAACGCATAATGTTCAAAATTAAAACATATAACAAGATTTCAAAAGCGGGGCTTGATGTCCTTGATGAAACACGCTATACCCACGGTGACGATGTAGCCGAGCCGGACGGTGCGATAGTCCGCTCCGCTTCACTCCACGATACCGAATTTCCCGAAAGCCTTTTGGCTATAGCCAGGGCAGGCGCAGGTACAAACAACATTCCTACCGACCGTTGCGCAGAGCAGGGAATAGTAGTTTTCAACACCCCCGGCGCTAACGCAAACGCCGTTAAAGAATTGGTTATAGCAGGCTTGCTTCTTTCTTCACGCCGTGTTGTACCGGCTATTGAGTGGGCAAAAACCTTAAAGGGCAACGGTGCTGAAGTAGGCAAAATGGTTGAAAAGGGAAAAAGTGCTTTTGCAGGCCCTGAAATTAAGGGCAAAACCCTTGGTGTTATCGGCCTTGGCGCTATCGGTGTTCTTGTTGCCAATGCAGCTAACCATCTTGGAATGAAGGTCTACGGTTATGATCCCTATCTTTCTATAAACGCTGCCTGGAATTTGACCCACAACGCTATCCGTGCTAATGATATTAAAGAAATATTTGAAAAGTGCGATTATATAACCCTGCACATTCCGCTTACCCCCGATACCAAGGATACAATAAACGCAGACTCAATTGCTGCAATGAAAGACGGCGTTCGCATTCTTAACTTTGCGCGCGGCGACCTCGTTAATACCGCGGACATCAAATCAGCCCTTGCAGACGGTAAAGTTGCTGCATATGTTACCGATTTCCCGAATGATGACCTGCTTGATGTAAGCGGCGTTACCGCAATTCCGCACCTCGGCGCGTCTACTCCCGAATCGGAAGACAACTGTGCTCAGATGGCGGCTGAAGAATTGATGGATTACCTTGAAAACGGCAACATCACCCACTCGGTTAATATGCCCGATATTTCAATGCCGCGCAGCGGTGACCGCAGAATCTGCGTAATTCATAAAAATGTACCTACGGTGCTTAACAGAATTACGGGAATCGTGTCCGAAATAAATATCGAAAATATGCTTAATAAGTCCAAGGGTAATTATGCCTGCACAATGCTTGATATTGCCGAAAAGGACGATGCAAAGGTAGAAACTATTAAAAAGGCGGTAGGCGAAATGGCTGATGTTATCCGCGTCAGAATTATCTGAACCGTATATCGCTGAAAATACAGCGGCTGCAACCGTAATATTCGGTTGCAGCCGCTTTTTGCGTGTTAATTATCAAATTGACTGTTATATAAATTGTAGTAAAATCCGTGCCGCTTAAGCAACTCGTTATGTGAGCCTTTTTCGATTATATGTCCGTCTTTCATAACAAGTATAACATCTGCCTCCCGTATGGTGGAAAGGCGGTGCGCTACTATAAAACTTGTTTTGTTTTGCATAAGTTTTGAGAATGCCGACTGTATTTTAAGTTCGGTTCTTGTATCTATTGAGGATGTCGCCTCATCAAGTATTAAAATATCGGGGTCAAGCAGCATTATTCGCGCAATGCATAGAAGTTGTCGCTGCCCCTGTGAAAGTCCGCTGCCGTTTTCGTCAAGCACAGTTTCGTATCCGTCGGGCAACTGCTTTATAAAAGAGTGGGCGTGTGCCGCGCGTGCTGCCTGTTCTATTTCTTTATCGGTTGCCTGCGGATTACCAAACGCTATATTTTCGCGCACTGTTGCTTGTTTAAGCCAGGTTTCCTGCAATACCATACCGTATTTTTTTCTCAAACTGTTGCGCGTGACGGCATTTATATCGGTGCCGTCAATTTTAATTTCTCCACCGCATACATCGTAAAATCTCATAAGTAGATTTATAAGCGTGGTTTTGCCGCAGCCTGTAGGACCTACTATTGCAATGCGGCTGCCGCTTTTAACCTCTAAATTAAGATTTTCTATAAGCGGTCGGTCGGTCGAATATGAAAAACTTACATTACTAAATGTAACATTGCCCTGTACATCGGGCAGTTTGGGTTTTCCCGTGTCGCTTTCTTCTTCCTTCTCGTCTAACAGTTCAAATATCCGTTCCGCACAGGCAAGCGCGTTTTGCAGTTCGGTAATAACGCCCGAAATTTCATTAAACGGTTTGGTGTATTGGTCGGCGTAACTTAAAAAACTTGCCAAGCCGCCTATTGTCATACCGCCGCCGAATATTCCAAGCGCCGATAACGCCCCGAAAACCCCAACGCCTGCGTAAACAAGTCCGTTTATAAACCGTGTTGAAGGGTTGGTAAGCGATGAAAAAAATGTAGATTTCAGCGCCGCGTCCGCGTATTTCGCGTTCATTTTTTCAAATTTAAGGAGTGCGCTGTCCTCGTTTGAAAATGCTTTTACGACATCGCGGTTGTCGATATTTTCGGCAGTGAATGCCGTAAGTTCGGCGCGCGCCTCCGATTGTGCCGTAAACATATCGTGGGTGTGCCGCGCAATAAATTTTGCAACAAAAATCGAGGCAGGAGTAAGCACAACCACAACAAGCGTTATAACGGGACTTATTGACAGCATAAAAAGAATCGTACCGATAATGGTGGCAATTCCCGTAAACAATTGGCTGAAGCCCAAAAGCAGACCGTCCGCCACTTGGTCGGCGTCCGCAATTATTCGGCTTACCGTTTCGCCTATCGGGTGGTTGTCGC
>CAVALG010000133.1:0-2724 GCA_963589585.1 Roseburia sp. AF12-17LB | reverse complement strand
CCTGCAAGAATGACAGATTGGTTATCCCGCCGCCCGAAATCATCAGCCTTTTTATACCGAAAAGACGGTTCAGCTTTTCGAGCACATCCGCGCAGTCAAAGCGGTCTTTTCCCGCAAAAATGTAGGATATATCATAGCTTCTGAGGTAAGCAATATAATCGTCTGTCGCCTGCTCGGTCAGTACCTCGATGATGTGCGCGCTCGGGCGGTTCGGCTTTTTTATAAAATTGCTGTCGAACGCCAGCGTGCCTTTCGGGTCGAGGGAAACAATGTAGTTCTCGGCGCCACTTTCTGCAACATAGTCCTCGCGGGGATAGATTTTGCCCGACATCGGCAGATCGTCGATAATGCCGCCCGAATAGCCGCCCTCCATAGTGGTAGTTCCGTAAAGAATCGCTGTGCAGCGGTAAAATTCGCGCACCTCGGCGAACTTTTGCAGCGCCGGTGCACATTCGGGGGCGGAGAAGAAGCTGCCGCCAATTTTTCCGTCAATTGAGGTCAGCATATGGCAAACAACGTAGGGTTTCATAGTGTACTCCTTTCAGCGGTTAAAAAGCCAGCCCATAATTTGCGGGTCTTTTGAGAACAGACCGCCGCCGTGCTCATTCGGCGCGCCGTTTTCGATAAAATAGCTGTGCTCCCTTATGTCGAGCACCAGTATTTTGTCGATCTCGGCATCGGTCAGCCCCTGTTTTTCATACAAAGCGTGAAGTCGGTCATAGGCGTTCTGCGTCGGCGCTGAGCCGTAATATTCGTCATTTCTGCCGATGGCGAAGTATATGGGCAGGCGAGCGTTTGCGACCGATTCATACTCGCCGTCCCACTTTGACGAGACCTGTAAATAAGCCGAGAACAGGTCGGTGCGCTTTGAAACGGCGATAGACATTGTCTCTCCGCCGCCCGAATAGCCGTTTGCAAACACTTTTGTGCGATCAATATTGTAATTTTCTAAAAAGTGTTCTACCAGTTCGATCGTCTGATTCGCGGAGGTTTCGCCCCAGTCGGATAGCTGCGGCGCAACGATGATCATTTCTTTGTTATACTTTTGCGCTTCAAAGCCGAAATCCTCCGACTTCAGATTTTGCGCCACGCCCTGAAAATACAGCCCCTCGTAACCCGGCAGCGTGAAATACAGCGCATACGGCTTGCTGCCGTCATAGCTTTCGGGAACATAAACATTGTAGTGAATGTCGCCATTTTCATCGGAATGCAGCACGTTGTCGATAACAAAGCCGTGATAGGTGTCATTGCCCGCCGTCACCGATGAGGAGAAAGACGAAGCGGCGCTCGGCGCTCCATCCGAATAAGCGGAGCTTTCATCCGCTGCGCCTGGGCTGAACGTTCCGCTTGCGGCTGATTTACCCGAAGCCGTCGGCTGCGCGTTTTGGGCGCAGCCTGACACTGTGAGAGCGAAAGCTATGCAAACCGAAACGGTTATCAAAGCTGCTTTTCGCATAAAAATCACTTCTTTATTTGTTGAGTCCCAGTCCGTTTACCCAGTCCTTAACAGTGCTGTCGGACGCACCGGAAGAAAATCGCTGACCCTTTTGCCATTTGCCACCTTTTGCCATATCGGCGAGCAGCTTGCCCGACTGGCCGAGCCCCGAGCTTGACGAGGTGCAGAACGGAATGACGGCCTTGCCCGTGAAGTCGTTGGCTTTTACAAAATTGTCGACAGGCCACGCGGCAATGCCCCACCAGATAGGATAGCCGATCAATACGGTGTCGTAATCAGCCCAGTTGGCAACGGAGGTGGTTTTCAGCGGCACATCGCGCAGGTCTTTGTTATCATGCTCGCGGCTCACGCGGCTGTTTTTGTTGGTCCAGTTGAGGTCATCGCTTGTATAAACCTTTTGCGGTACAATTTCAAATGTGTCGGCATTGGCGGCATCGGCGATGCTTTTGGCAATGCGCTCGGTGTTGCCCGACGCAGAGTGGTAGACAACCAGCACCTTTTTGCCGCTCGGCTGTGCGGGAGTTGACGTGCTGCCGCCGTCGCTGTCACTGTTACTACTGTCGGCGGGTGCTGATGACTGCTCGAACGAGCTTGCATCGCTCTTTGACGAAGCGGCCGACGAGCTTTTATCGGCCTTTGACAAGCTGCCCGACGAATTGCCAGATGTGTTGCCGCCGCAGGCGGCAAGTCCTAAGATAAGCAGTATCCTTAAAAATAATGCGGTAAGCTTTTTCATAACAAACATCTTTTCGTTTATCTGCATTCAATCAGTATTTGATAGATCTCGTCTGCGGTAAGCTTTTTGCAGCAGCCCGCAGTGGTGTTAGTCGACTCGGCGATCGCGCGGAGATCGGTGTCGGGAGAAATATTCATTTCCGTAAAGGTGGTCGGCAGCCCGATCTCGCGAATGAAGTCGGACAGCGCCTTGATTCCGGCAAACGCAGTGTCTTCATCGCTTGCCTGCGGCGCGATATCCCACACATTTTCGGCAAAGCGGACGAAACGGGCAATATTGTATTTGTAAATATGGCAGTACAGTACCGGGTGAATAACAGCCAGTCCCGCGCCGTGGTTGCAGTTGATGTAAGCTCCCAGCTGATGTTCGATCTGGTGCGCCTGAAAATCGGTTACCTTGCCGATTTTCAGCACGCCGTTCTCAGCCATAGCAGACGCCCATGCAAGCTCGCTGCGCGCCTCGTAATTCTCCGGGTCGGCAAGCAAAACGCAGATATTGCGGATAACACTGCGCATAACCGCCTCGTTTATAT
>CAVALG010000132.1:0-16928 GCA_963589585.1 Roseburia sp. AF12-17LB | reverse complement strand
TTACCGTAGCCCTGCTGCGCTCGGCTAAAATTAAGTGTTCTTTAAAGGCGGCAATCTTACTTGCCGTAATAAACCGTTCTTCCATCTCGTTTAACCTCCGAGTGTTTTTATAACATTTTACCTTAAAAACACGAAATCAAAAATTTTATACCTTGTAAAGAATAATATTGCAAGTCATTTTTAAAATTTCAGATTGTATCTTTTAAATAAGGTGGACAAAAACATAGTCGGTGTTGAAACCGAAGTATCAAATTTTTATAAAAACGAAAAAGGAAAACAATAGTTATCTTTTAATTTAAAATTATGCTATATCAATTATTTAATACAAATTAAAAGCAATGCAAAAAGCAGCAAACCCGAGCGATGTTAGAAACATCGCTCGGGTTTATAATTCGGCATTTTACAGTTTCCAGCCGACGGTTTGCTTTTTACCGCCGACAAAGTCGGCATAAATGCCGGGCTCCGCAATCAGCTGTTCGTGTTTTCCTTTTTGGACTATACTGCCGTGGTCTATAACCAAGATTTGATCTGCGTGGCGAACGGTTTTTAGACGGTGGGCAATCATAATAATTGTTTTATCACGCGTCAGCGCCTCTATCGCCTTTTGCAATCTGTCCTCGTTTTCGGGGTCAACATTTGCGGTGGCTTCATCCAAAATAACTATGGGCGCATTTTTAAGCATTGCGCGCGCTATTGAAATGCGCTGTTTTTCGCCGCCCGAAAGGCTTGCGCCGCCCTCGCCTATAACGGTATTATAGCCGTTGGGTAAACTTTCAATAAAGTCATCACAACAAGCCGCTTTTGCCGCCGCAACGACTTCCTCGTGGGTTGCCTGCGGTTTGCCGAATTTAATATTATTCTCGATTGTATCGGCAAACAGGTATACATTTTGAAATACCACACTGATTTGATTCATAAGGGATTCAAGAGTGTAATCCTTAACATTGTATCCGCCTATTTTAACGCTGCCGCTGTCTGCATCCCAAAAGCGTGCGATAAGATTGCAAAAGGTGGTTTTACCGCTTCCCGACGGGCCTATGACCGCCGTTGTAGTTTTATCGGGCAAGGTTACAGATATATTATGCAAGATAGGTTTCTGCTCATATGAAAAGTTTACATTTTCAAATACAATATCGTGCTTTTCGGGGTTAAGCGCTTTGCCGTTTTTGTCCATACGCGGCATATTTTCGGTCTCCTCGGTGCGGTCGATTGCAGACGCAGCCAAACGCAGCATAGAAACGCCCATACCGAATGCTTTTATCTGATTAAACACAAGGAATGACATTACAAGCACCATAAGAGCATTAGCAAGACTCAAAGCGCCGTTTATCCAAAGAAGTATTGCTGCAAGCATCATTCCCACGCCTGCTATTTGCAAAATCGCCTCTTGCAAAACGGTATACGGCGTAAGGATATCAGATACCTCGGCATTGCTGCGGCGGTTATATTCAAGCGCCTCCTGCAATTTTTTATCGCCTTTACCTGTAAGATTAAAGGATTTAATAACGCTCATACCCTGAACGGTTTCCAAAACAGCCTCAATCAATGCGGTCTGTGATTTTTGAGTATTGTCAGCAATTGCCGCAGATTTCTTTTCCATAGCGGAAACCGCGCACAGATACAATGTGATACCTACAATAACAATAAGCCCGATGCGCCAATCGAACGCCAAAATCAGCACGGCGAACACGGCGGTTGTAATAAGTCCCCCAAGAATATTTACAAGCACCATCGGAACCATACTTTCGATACTGCCTATGACCGTTGTACAAACGCCAGAAACCTGTCCCAGACTGTTCTCGTTAAAAAATCCCATAGGCACGCTTTTTAAGCGATTTGCAATTGAAATTCTGCGGTCAGCCGCCATAAAATAGCCTGCGTGAGTTTGCAGCATTTTTGAAAAGTTTGCGCTTACAGCTCCGCCGAACACGGCAATAAGTTCACAGGCAAGCGCTATCCACGCGGTTTTGCCGCCCTTTTCCCCGTTTGTCAACGCAAGTACCACAAAGTAAATTGCAGCAACTTGGAACATTTGCAAAACTGCGTTTAAAAAGCCAACCGCTACGGATTTGTTGATATTTTTTGTTTCATTACCAGCAAAATGCCAGATTTTACGGAATGCTTCAATCATTCTGCGTCACCGTCCTTTGCACCTATATGCGCCTGCCACATTTCACGGTAAAGCGCGCAATTTTCAAGCAGTTCTTCGTGATTACCCTGCGCCTCAATTCGTCCGTCTTTAATTACGGCAATATTATCGGCACCCGTAATGGTAGACAGCCTGTGGGCAATTACTATAACTGTTTTATTCTCTACAAGTTTTGCTACTGCTTTTTGAATTACCGCCTCATTTTCAGGGTCGATATATGCGGTTGCCTCATCTAATATAATAATCGGTGCGTCTTTCAACATTGCGCGCGCAATGGCAATGCGCTGCCGTTCACCGCCCGAAAGATGCGCACCGCCACCACCGACCCGTGTATCAAAACCGTTTTCCAAATCGTTTATAAAACTGTCGCAGCCTGCTTTATGCGCTGCTGCCGCGACCTCATCATCGGTTGCGTCTCTGCGCCCCATACGAATATTTTCGCGAACGGTATCATCAAACAAATAGTTATCCTGCGATACAAAAGCCACTTCGTCATAAAGTTCGTTAAGGGGAATATCCTTTAAATCGTGTCCGCCCATAGTGATTTTGCCGTTTTTAACATCCCAAAATCCTGCTATTAGTTTAGCAATTGTAGATTTGCCCGAACCCGACGGTCCGACAAGTGCCGTCATACTGCTCTGCGGAACGGAAAGATTGACACCGTGTAAAATCTCGTTATCGTTATGATAGCCGAAAGAAACATTTTGAATTTCGATATTGCGGTTTAAAAGCTCCACCGGCTGCGTACCGTGTTCCTGTTCTTCCGCTTTCAAAATTTCGTCTACCTGTGAAACCGTTGTACCCACCTGCGCCAAGGTATCAACAAAATTGAACGCCGCCACTATCGGTGCTGCCATACCGAGCGCAAGTATAATAACCGTAACAAAAGTTTCTACGGTAAGCGTGCCGTGTGTGTAAAACAGCCAGCCGAACGGCAAAACCGTAAGCATTTGCGCAGGAAAGAAGGCGTAAGCCATTGACATACCAGTTGGCTGCGGCGCATCCAATCATAATAATACTGCGCGTTGGCGCGCACTTTATCGGTTAGTTTAGTGTAAGAGGTTTTACCCTGATTAAACGCCTTAATTACCTCTATGCCGTTTATGTACTCAATCACAGTACTGCTCATTTCGGTTGTCGCTTTTACAGCTCCCTCATAGTCTTTGGCATAGCCGCCCATAACCATCATCATAAAAACAAAGGCTATAGGGAAAACCGCAAGGGAAAGCAAAGCCAATCTCCAATCCAATATAAACAAGTAAACCACCGTAAGTAATGGTGTTACAATGTTTGCAGTCATTTCGGGGAACAGGTGTGCTAAGGTTGTTTCCATACCCTCCACCTGATCGACAACAACCTCTTTAAGTTTGCCGCTTTGCGTATCCATAACCGTTCCGAGCGGCATACGCGGCAGTTTGGCAAGCAGTTTTTGCCGTATGGTTTTTAGTATGTTAAAGGTCGCTCTGTGGGAAATGCCCAGCGCGGTATTATACAGCACCGTGCGGATAAGAAAGCCTGCAAGTGCTGTTATAAGCCACGGCAGATATGCCGAAAATGCGGTTTCTCCGCCAAGCAGCATAACAATGATTTTTGCTGCGGCAAAGTAGGGCGCCATACCACAGGCAACGCCTATCACCGCAAGAATTACCGCAGTAATAAGTTTGCTGTGCTCTTTTTCGCCGAGTTCCAAATTCGCCCTACCGGGCTTTGTTCTTTCATAAATATTACCTCCTGTTAGTTAGCGTTTGCTAACCGATTTATATATTGAAAGGCTGCCTTTACGGCAACCTTATTATGCCGATTTAATCGAAAACCGCAAGAAAACCCGAACGGTGGTATTTGCTAAGCAGAGCAATATACTCCTGTGCTTCATCACGGTTCATTCCGTGGCGGATAATTTCAAATATACTTTCAAAACGCGAGGTTGTGACTATATGAAGCAATTTTTCGGTCAATGCGTCACCGAATTTATTCGGATAACCCACAGCCTCCATATACTTATATGTGTACTCAACTTCAATGCGGACAAGTTCATCTACAAAATTATGAAATCGAGTTCCATATGAAGAATCAAGCAACAGGCGGAATTCATCTAAATGCTCATACATATAATCTATGAGTTCCAAAGTACCGCCGTCGGCATAATCGGGCATTTGTTTTGCCTGTTCATCAGGAGTCATACGGTGAAAGCGCTCCTGAATGCGGATAAATCTCTCGGTCATTTGGCTCAGCACAGGCTCAACAATAGCGGAAAACAGGCCTTCCTTATCGCCGAAGCGGACATAAATGGAATTGGTGCTGGTATCGGCTGCAGAGGCAATTATACGCAGAGAAGCGTCAACATATCCTTTATCCAAAAATTCCTGCTTGGCGGCTGATATTATTTTATCCGCCACGCCCTTAATTTGCTTTGCCATACTTTATCTCCAATTCATAACACTGTTTCATAACACTGTTATTATACGCCTGAATTTTATTGATGTCAATAGCAAAAATTAAAATTATCACCCTAAATTTATTGCATTACATACTTAAAATAAATTTATTTTACATTTACGATTTTGTATGTTATAATGATTTTGCATACATTAACAGCAGACACAAAAGGTGTGAAAAACTTGAAAAGTATATTTTTAAAAAAAGACGCAGTGCCGTCCTGTGGTTATTGCAAATACGGTCAAGTGTGCCGCGGTACAGATACGGTAGTGTGTTTAAAAAGAGGTTTATCCACAACGGACGAACACTGCCGCGCATTTAAATACGACCCGATAAAGCGAATACCGAAAAAACGCCCAACCATTGAAAGTTACTCGAAAGATGATTTTGAATTATAAGCCCAAAAAAGCGCTCCGTGAAAACGGGGCGCTTAAATTTTAATTAAACCGTTTTATTCTTTTCTTAAGGCGGCAAATCTTTTTGACGGGCGGTAACAAATCAGCGCAACAAACACAAGCAGCGCAGTTATTGACAGGCTGATTGGATAAACGGTCATAATAGTTTTAAAAGTTTGGCTTTTGGGGAACACAAACTGAATCCAAGCCACGCGCGTACCGCACACGCCGAGCATAGTAAGAACGGCAGGCGTAAGTGAAACACCGAAGCCGCGAAGATAGCCCGACATAATATCGTAAAGCAGGCTGAACGAATGAGAAACCATAATCATCATTAAACGGATATACCCTATTTTAATAACTTCAGGATTGTTGTTGAAAAGCGACAGCAGTGATTTGCCGAAAAATAAAATAACCGTTATGGCAACCGCTAAAGCTGCAGCACCTTCAAGCAGCGAAAGTATAAGCGTCCGTTTGCAGCGGCGCAACTCCCCTGCCCCGTAGTTTTGCCCGACAAAGGTTGTACACGCCTGCGCAAAAGAATCAAGCACATCATATGTAATAATTTCAATATTAAACGCTGCGCTTGACGCCGCCATAACCACTGTGCCGAGGCTGTTTATAGCGGATTGTATAACAATATTGGAAACCGAGAAAACCGCACTTTGTATACCTGCAGGCAGCCCTATGCGTATTATGCGTTTTAAAATTCCCATATCAATACGGAGTTGTTTTGGTTCTACGCGGATATCAAGCGTTGTGCGCCGCAGTCTGCGGTACAGTATAACGGAACTTACCGCGTTTGAAATAACGGTTGCTATCGCCACACCGTTTACCGTCATATGCAATACTATTACAAAGAACAGGTTAAGCAACACATTAAGCACACCCGATGCTGCCAGCGCTATAAGCGGCATTCTGGTTTCGCCCACGCTGCGAAAAATAGCCGCTTCGAAATTATATAAAAGTATTACCGGCATACCGAGCAGATATATACGCAAATACAGCAGCGCATACGGAAACACATCTTTCGGTACATTAAGCATACCCAAAAGCGGCGCGGCAATAAGTTCGCCTATAACCGCTACTATAGCACCGCCGATAAGCGATATAAGTATTGAGGTATGAACCGCCTTTTTAACATCGCCCTTTTTTCCGTATCCGATTGCGTGCGCGATTACCACATTACTGCCCAGCGCAATACCGATAAACAGATTTACTATAAGTCCTATAACGGCACTGTTCGCCCCTACAGCCGCAACCGAAACCGTGCGTTGTGCGCCCGTAAAATTGCCGACTACGGCAAGGTCAGACGCATTAAAAAGCTGCTCAAGTATTGCGGTTGCCGCAACAGGCAAAGCAAACCTCGGCAATTTATTCCATATTGAGCCGTGCAGCATATCAAGTTGTTTTTTATTTGATTTTTGCTTCATCCCTAAAACTTCCCCGACAAAATATCGTATCTATTATACACCCCTATGCGCGTAATAGCAAATGATTAAGATAAAAATTTAATAGAATTTTGCAAAGCATACCACGAAATGATATATTAACAGAGCCGATGGTTTTAAATGACCATCGGCTCTGTTTTTATTATTATTTTAATCTTCTATTGCCGCTTTTTTGGACATTGCCGCCTTTAAAATCTCGGTATCGAATTTCGGGGTGCGGTCATAATAGAACAGACCGTTGCACTCCTGCTCAACATCCGTAAGTTGCGTATAGCAGAGCGCACACATTTTTGTATTATCAAGCAGTGCGTCGGCGAAGCCTTTAAACCTGTCATAAAACTCCTCTAAAGTTTTCGGTTCATTTCCGTAACCCCAGGCGTTTTTATTCTCGGTCCACTGAATACCGCCGTACTCGCTTAAGAAAGCAGGCTCGCCTTTATGGTGCTGACGGTTGAAATGATTGTTTTTGTCATTAGTCCAATCATATATCTCACCCGTTTCCATAAGCGTGTCGTATCTCTCCTTAAACTTTGCGGCGTCCTGCTCATAATCGTGAACATCAAACATATCGGTTTCAACATGAAACCAACCGCTTGTGTCAATGCAGGGGCGCTGCGGGTCAATTGCCTTGGTGGTCCTGTACAACATTCTTAAAAGGTCGTCCCTTTGCATCCTGTCCTCAAACGGCCAGGTTTCGTTCATCGGGCACCAACCGATTATTGACGGGTGGTTAAAATCTCTTTCGAGTTCTTGGAGCCATTCGGGCAGCACGGAATAAATCGCCTCGCCGTTTGAATGGTCTATACCCCAACTTGGGTATTCGCCCCAGGTTATGTAACCGAGTTTATCGCAATAATAGAGATAGCGTTCTTCAAATATTTTTTGGTGCATTCTTGCGCCGTTAAATCCGCAGGAAAGCCCCAGTTCAATATCTTTTTTAAGGTCGGCGTCGGTAGGCGCGGTATAAATTCCGTCGGGATAAAACCCCTGGTCCAGTATCAGGCGCTGATAAACCGAGCGCCCGTTTAACAGAAAACGGTCGCCTTCAAGGGTTATTTCACGCAGCCCGAAATAAGAATTAACGGTATCGTCTTCAAATTTAATTTGAACATCATACAGTTCACCCTTACCGATGTCCCACAAATGGGTTTCACTTAATGATATATCGGCGCGGTTTATTCCGCCCCAAGCCGAAAATGAAGTTTTACCAACTGACTTGCCGTTATATGAAACGGTAATATCAAGTTTTCCGCTGCCGCTGGCATCAACAAGCATAGCAACCGACGATTGTTTGATATTCGGGTAATATTTAACGCTTTTTACATATGCTTTAGGCGTAAATTCCAGCCAAACAGTCTGCCAAATTCCGGTTGTTCTTGTATAATAGCAACCTGTTGACTCAAATTCCACGCACTGTTTACCCGAGGGGATAAAATGGCTTCTTGTATCGTCAATCACATAAATTGCAACGGTGTTTTTGCCTTCCTTTACAAAATCGGTTATATCAAATTTAAAGGAAATATAGCCGCCTTTATGCGTACCTACCTTTTTTTCATTTACATACACTGCGGTTTCATAGTCGGCAGCGCCGATATGGAGAAACAGTCTGCCCGAAAGTTTTTCGGGCGTGAGTTCAAAACTGCGTTTATACCAAACACCGTACATAAAATCTTTATGCTCTAAACCCGAAAGTTTACTTTCGGGGCAAAAAGGCACAATAATTTTTTGCGCCAAATCAATTTCATCTTTAAAAAGTCCGCGTGCTTCGCCGCTGCGGCCGTTATCAATTTCAAACTGCCATTCGCCGTTTAAATTGAGCCAATCTGTGCGTTCGAACTGCGGTTTTGGGTGTTCGGGTCTTGGAATATTATTCATATGTAAACTCTCCTTAATAAAGGCTTTTGGTTCTTCTTACCGGCTCACAAGTGTAATTTATGCCGAGCTTTTTCAAAACATGCTCGTCCGCTTCGCAAAGAATTACCGAAGAATGAAGTTCGGCACCCCTAAGGCGCGAAACTGTATTAAGCGCGTGGCTTGCCTGCGGATTTACAATAGCACTGCTTGAGAGCGCTATAAGCATTTCGTTGGAATCAAGATGTGATGTGACAGAATTAAGTATCTCTCTTTTAAGTTTTATTATCGGTTCGATTATAGACTGTGAAAGCAGCGGAACATCATCGTTAATTTTTGCCATAACTTTCATTGCGTTAAGCAAAGCCGCCGAAACCGAACCTAACAGGTCGCTTGATTTACCTGTTACAACCGTTCCGTCATCGAGTTCAATTGCAACAGCGTGCGCGCCCGATTCTTCCGCCTTGTCAAGCGCATAATTAACCACCTTACGGTCATCAGTAGTTACGCCTGCCTGCTGCATTATAGATTCAACCTTAGTAACGGCGTTTTCGCCCACTCTGCCCATAAGTTTATCGCAGCACACTTTATAATATCTGCGGATTATTTCTGCACGGGCGGCATCGCACACCGCGTCATCGTCAAATATACAGTTGCCTGCCATATTAACGCCCATATCGGTAGGGGAATTGTATGGGCTTTTGCCCGAAATTTTTTCAAGCATCGCCTTAAGCAACGGGAACGCTTCAACGTCACGGTTGTAGTTTACCGTCATTTTCCCGTATGTTTCAAGATGGAACGGGTCGATCATATTAAGGTCATTAAGATCTGCGGTTGCCGCTTCATATGCAAGGTTGACGGGATGTTTAAGGGGTAAATTCCAAATAGGAAATGTTTCAAACTTAGCATAACCCGCAGTCACGCCGCGCTTATGCTCGTGGTAAAGTTGCGAAAGACAGGTAGCCAGTTTTCCGCTGCCGGGACCGGGCGCCGTAACAATAACAAGCGGCCTTGCGGTTTCTATGTACTCGTTTCTGCCGTATCCGTCATCACTTACTATCAAGGGAATATTGTTTGGATAACCCACTATCGGATAATGCAGATACACCTTTATTCCGAGATTTGCAAGTTTTTTCTTAAAAACATCCGCCGCATATTGACCCGCATACTGGGTCATAACAACACTGCTTACATAAAGCCCCATATTCTTAAAGGCGCTTATAAGGCGAACCACGTCGTGCTCATATGAAATTCCGAGATCGCCCCTGATCTTGTTTTTCTCAATATCTCCGGCATTTATTGCGATAACTATTTCCGCACAGTCGGATAAATGCAAAAGCATTTTTATCTTGCTGTCCGGCAAAAATCCGGGTAAAACGCGGGAGGCGTGGTAATCGTCAAACAACTTGCCGCCGAGTTCAAGGTACAGCTTACCGTCAAACTTGTTTATACGTTCTTGAATATGCTCGGATTGCATTTTTAAGTACTTATCGTTATCAAAACCCAATTTCATCATAAAAAATTATTTCCTATCCCTTAATAATATATTGTATTTAAGTCGGGCGCATCACGTCTAAAGGACTCACCCTACCGTAAGGCGATCTTTGTTCTTTAAAAACGTCTTTTCTCCTATCCCCGAAACTGCTGTGATCTGTTCAATACTCTGAAAAGAACCGTAAGAATTTCTGTAATCAATAATCCGCTGTGCCTTGGTCTCGCCAATGCCGTAAAGGGTCATTAATTCTTCCTTTCCGGCAGTGTTTATATTAACAACAGCGGTGTTGTTTGCTTTAGGGCTGCTTTTTGAGGCGGTTGTCTGCGAAGATGTCGCCGTTGCCGAACTCTGTGATTCGGCAACTGTCGGCTCGCTTGGTATATCATCATCAGGCACTGCGGTACTGCTTTCCGAACTCTCGTCCTCAGACTCTTTTGGTTCTTCGTCCTTTTCCGCATTGCCCATTTCTCTCTTACCGCTGCTCTCCGCCGAATAAGATTTTGAAAATCCGCTGCCCGAATCTGTCTTTTTATATATGCCGACCGTAAAATAAACAATAACGGCAGACAGCGCAAGACAAATTAAAGGCAAGATAATTTTATACGGTTTAAATCCTTTTGTATCTTCCTTACTTCCCTCAGGAGTGTCGGTAAAATCTTCATCCACCTTCATTGCTTTATGCCCCTTATCTTATTACTTTGCTTTCAACATCTTCCGCGGCAAGCGCAGCAAAACCGTCAATATCCATTGAGCCTATGTCGCCTTCGCCTCTGCGCCTTACGGAAACGGTGCCGTTTTCAATTTCTTTGTCGCCGATAACAAGCATATAGGGGATTTTTTGCAGCTGTGCCTCCCTGAGTTTGTAACCGAGTTTTTCCGAACGGTCATCGACCTCAACACGCAATCCGGCATTTTCAAGAATTTCCTTAACCTTATGTGAATAATCGTGGTGACGGTCGGAAATCGGGACAATTTTCACCTGTACGGGCGCAAGCCACATCGGGAAAGCCCCCGCAAAATGCTCGATAAGTATACCGATGAAACGTTCGATAGAGCCGAAAGCAACACGGTGAATCATTATCGGTCTGTGCTTTTCACCGTCAGCACCGGTGTATTCGCAGCCGAACCTCAACGGTAACTGGAAGTCAAGTTGGATTGTGCCGCACTGCCATGTTCTGCCTATAGAGTCTTCAAGATGGAAGTCGATCTTCGGGCCGTAGAACGCACCGTCCCCCTCATTGACCACATAGTCAAGCCCCAGGTCGTCAAGCGCACCGCGCAGCGCTTCGGTAGCCATCTCCCAATCTTCGTCGCTGCCCATACTGTCATCAGGGCGTGTTGAAAGTTCAACATGATATTTAAAGCCGAACAGGTTATAAACGCTGTCAATAAGTTTTGCAACGTCCTTGATTTCATCACGTATCTGTTCGGGCGTCATAAATATGTGAGCGTCATCCTGTGTAAAGCAGCGAACGCGCATAAGACCGTGAAGCTGACCCGATTTTTCGTGGCGGTGAACCAAGCCGAGTTCACCTATGCGAAGCGGCAGGTCACGGTATGAACGCAACTCGGACTGATAAACAAGTATACCGCCCGGGCAGTTCATCGGTTTAATAGCAAAATCTTCGCCGTCAATAACGGTTGTATACATATTTTCTTTATAATGTTCCCAGTGCCCCGAAGTTTCCCATAAATGGCGGCTGAGCATTATGGGCGTCGATATTTCAAGATATCCTGCCTTTTTATGAATTTCGCGCCAGTAATCAAGCAGAATGTTTTTAAGCACCATACCCTTAGGCAGGAAGAACGGGAAACCGGGTCCCTCCTCACGCATCATAAACAGACCCAGTTCTTTGCCGAGCTTTCTGTGATCGCGCTTTTTGGCTTCTTCAAGCATATTGAGGTATTCATCAAGTTCGCTCTTTTTCGGAAAAGCGGTGCCGTATATACGCTGAAGCATTTTATTTTTCTCGTTACCTCTCCAATAAGCGCCGGCAAGGCTTGTAAGTTTGAACGCCTTAACGGGTTTTGTGGACATAAGGTGCGGGCCCGCGCAAAGGTCGGTAAACTCGCCTTGCGAGTAAAAACTGATCTCGGCGTCTTCGGGTAGATCTTCAATAAGTTCAACCTTATACGGTTCGTCTTTTTCTTTAAAATACTCTATGGCTTCGGCACGCGGTTTGACGGAACGCACAAGCGGCAGATCTTCACTCACGATCTTTGTCATTTCTTTTTCTATTTTTGCAAGATCGTCTTCCGTAAGCGGAACATCACGGTCAATATCATAATAAAATCCGTCCGCTACTTTAGGACCGATCGCAAGTTTTGTATCGGGGTAAAGCCTTTTGATTGCCTGCGCCATAATGTGCGACGCCGTGTGCCTGAAAGCACCTTTACCGAAATCGCTGTCAAAGGTCAGTATTTCAAGTGTGCAATCATCATTTATGGGTGTCCGCAAATCACACTCCGTACCGTCGATTTTAGCGGCACAGGCAGCTTTTGCAAGTCCCGCACCGATACTTTCGGCAACCTCATAAGGCGTAACGCCGTTATTAAAACTTTTAACGTCGCCTTTCAGATTGATATTAACCATAATAAAAAACCTCTTTCGTTTTAAATTAACATAAAAAAACTCCATCCCGAAACGGGATGAAGTAAATTACTCCACGGTTCCACCCGGATTGCGCAAAGCGCCCCTTAAAACCTATAACGCGGTTACCGTCAAGCGTTGTTACCTGCCTGCACTCAAGGGTGGTTTTCGCTGCACAAATGCTTTAAAACAACCTCTCAGCTACGGTTGTCATCTCTGATTAAAGCAAAACAGGCAGTTACTGTCCCTTTCAACGATTTAACACATAGTTATTGTATTACGCGCAAGTTGCTTTGTCAAGTGATTTTGCAGAATAAGCGGCAAAATTTATGTAAGTTTACCGTAACGGCCTTTGATCAAATCCCGATTCGGTAAGCACGGCAATTTCTTTAAACCCGACATCGCTTAAAAGTGTAAGCGCATTTGCAAACCCGAAAGAAATATTATCGGCACAGTGCGCGTCCGAATTTACCGTTACCCTTGCACCCTTTTCTTTAAGATGTTCAAGTATAAAGCGCGCAGGATACGGTGCCGAACATATTTCCTTTGCTATCGCGCCTGTGTTCACTTCAAATATAGGGTTGTATTCAAGAATTTTATCAACCGTATCGAGGGCGATTTTTCTGTACTGTTCCGAACTTTCGTCAACAAGCCCGAACTTGGTTACAAGGTCAAAATGCCCGACAATATCCGGACGATTCTCGGCAATATTTTGCGCAACCTCATCATAATAGTCGCGGCAAAAAGCCAATTGATCGCCGCCGTAAACTTCATCTATAATGTAAAGTTCCCCTTCTTTTGAATCGTCAATCGGGTAAAAGTCGCCGCCTTTTTTAATATAGTGGACCGAACCGATCGTATAATCATATTTGCTTTTATCGATTTTTTGAGCAAATAAATCGACCTCTGCGCCGACTGCAACCGTTATTTTATTGGAAAAGCGGCGTTTTAAGTCTTTAACAGTATTGATGTAATCAAATTCGGCGTCTTTTTTCATACAATAACGCTCGTCGTGCGGAGTATATGAATGGTCTGATATTCCAACAGCAGTCAAGCCCTGCTTTATTGCCGCTATTACCATCTGCTCCGGTGAATTTTTACCATCGGAAAACACGGTGTGGTTATGACAGGAAGAAGTTTTGAACCCGTTAAACTCATTCCTGTTAATAAGATTTATCCTACCGAGCAGCGGCGCACTGCGCTCTTTTCCGCGGGCTGCCGAAGCCGCGCCTACCCACACGCCCGTTACAAGCATAGCAAACAGCGCTAAAAACAGTATGCTGAATATTACCGAAAAAACGGCACCCTTAATTGTTCTGCCCAAAAGGTCAACCAATAAAAGCAAAAGTTCAAAAAGCCCCAAAACCAAGCCTTGATTAAGATGAAAACGACAGTTTTCACGGTCACCGTTTATATAAGCATATAAAAATCCGAAAATAGAAAAATAAGCAACTAAATTTGTTTTATCCCGTTTCATAGAATTACCCCAACATTTTTTGAAGGCCGGTTATCGTATCCGCTAATCGGTATGCGCCTGCGGCGTTCAGTTCCTCACGCGAGCCGTAACCGTACAGTACACCTATACATTTAATTTCATTTGCCGCTGCTCCGATAACATCGAATTTTCGGTCACCGACCATAACGGTTTTGTTGCGTTCGGTTATTCCCGTCTCTTGCAGGGCATAGCCGATAACTGAGGTTTTATCCGTCCGTGTTTCGTCAAGCGTGCTGCCGTAAATGCCATTAAAATACTGTGTAAGGCTAAAATGTTCCAATATTTCTTTTGCCATTTCTTCAGGTTTTGAGGTAGCCACAAACAGTTGCTTTCCGTTGTTTCTTAAACTATCAAGAAGTTGCGGAATACCGTCATACACCTTGTTTTGAAACATACCCGTTTCGGCGTAATACTCACGGTACAGATACAGAGCCTCAAGCGCTTTTTCTTCACTAAAGCCGAACACCGCTTTATAACAATCGGTAAGCGGCGGGCCGATAAACTTATAAAGGTCGGCACGGTCATACCTCGTTACCCCGAGTTTATCAAGCGAATAGCATATTGAATTGATAATACCCGTATGCGACTCGGTCAGAGTGCCGTCAAGGTCGAAAAAAATGTATTTAAAATCCATAATATTCACTTATTTGTTAGGCGTAACGGCAAATAAAATCCACAATTGGAGTCGGGTCTTCAAGCCCGTGAGGATGGTGGTCTGCGCCTTTTTTGATGTATACTTCACACGGTGTGCCGTTTTCTTTATACAAATTTGCAAGCAGTTCTCCATTTTCGTTAAACGGGACAAACCTATCACTGTCGCCTGCTACAAACACTGCAGGAATGTGTCGCTTTGCAAACTCATCAATAATGTATATAGGCGAACCGCGGTAATTAAGCAGGTCGGATACAGTATAAAAGCCCAATGCTTTTGAGATTTCGTTAAACCAGTCCTCGTGCAGCGGAACACCCTTGCCAAAGCCTGCGGGACAACTCATAAAATTTATCACCGGAGCATCCAGATATAGACAAGAAACAACCTCCGGGTACCTATGGGCAAACTTCACGGCATACATACCGCCGCAGCTCATACCCTCAAGCGCACATTTTTTTGAAAGGTTGTATCTCTCGCTTATGAATTTTACAAAGCGATATTTGCGTTCAACATCCGTGTCGCTCGCCCAGCGATTGTCATTAGACACAAAAACAATGTGAAATCCCCTGCCAAGCAGTTCTATTTCGGTTTCAGGGAACGCGTCCCAATATTCGGTTTTAAGTACAAATCGGCGTTCGGGATCGGGGTTATCGGGACAAACGATTATAGCCCATTTCCCTTCAAATTCAAATCCTGTTGCTTTAAAACCGTGCCAGTCAATCGGAGTCATACAATTACCGTCCTTAATCCACAGATTCAAGGCTTCCAAGTGATTCCGCTTTAAGGTAAGCGTTTATAAATCCGTCAAGGTCGCCATCCATAACTGCGTTTATATTACCGTTTTCAAAGCCGGTCCTATGATCTTTTGCAAGTGTATAAGGCATAAATACATAAGAACGAATCTGCGAGCCCCAGGCAATCTCCTTTTGGACTCCCTTAATATCCTCAATTTTATCAAGGTGTTCGCGTTCTTTTATCTCAACAAGTTTCGATTTAAGCATTTTCATACACATTTCTCGGTTTTGATGCTGGCTGCGCTCGTTCTGACAGGAAACAATAATACCTGTGGGTATATGTGTAAGGCGAACGGCGGAAGATGTTTTATTAACATGCTGACCGCCTGCACCGCTTGAACGGAAAACATCCATTTTAATGTCGTCTTCCTTAATTTCGATGTTCATATCGTCGTCAATTTCAGGCATAACTTCAAGTGAAGCAAACGATGTGTGGCGTCGGCCCGATGAATCAAACGGAGAAACGCGGACAAGGCGGTGAACACCTATTTCGGATTTTAAATATCCGTATGCGTTTTGCCCCTCAACCAAAATAGTAGCGCTTTTTATTCCGGCTTCCTCACCGTCAAGAAAATCAAGTACGGTTACCTTATAATCATGGCGTTCACCCCAACGCGTATACATACGCATAAGCATCTGTGCCCAATCTTGCGCCTCTGTTCCGCCTGCTCCTGCGTGGAATGTTAAAATAGCATTTTTAGCGTCATATTCGCCCTTAAGCAGAGTCTGCAAACGCTGATTTTCAAGTTCACCAATAAATTTATCAACACTTGCGGTTACCTCTTCAAGGAGCGACAAATCCTCCTCCTCGTCAGCAAGTTCAATAAGCGTGAGGGTATCGTCATACAGTGAATGAAGTTTTTCGTATCCTTCAATTTTGCTTTTGCATTGTTTTATCTTCTGCAAAACTTTTTGTGAATTTTCAATATCATCCCAAAATCCCGATTCAGCTGTTTGGGCCTCCAACTTTTCGGCTTCGCTTTTAAGTTGTTTAAGACCTAACGCATTGCCAAGGTCTTCAAGTTCTTCGGCATATCCCTTGATTTTAAATTTCTGTTCTTCAAACTGTACCATATTTTCACCTTTAATCTTTCATATAATAAATTTGGCCGATAGTGTGATTGATGCGTTACGCCTCGCTGAGCCTTGCCGCAAACGCGTGCCAATTATCTTCTTTTGGTGCGCCAATTATTTCAAAACCGTTTGCCGAAAGCGCGTTGCGGACTTCGTCAGCGCGGATGTCAATTATTCCCGAACATATAAAAACGGTATCTTTATGCATAAATTCCTTAACCGTACCGACCAGTGAAAGTATCGCGTCGGCTACTATGTTAGCGCATATTATATCGTACTTTCCGCTTACGCTGTCAGTCAGATTACCTTTAATGTATTCTGTCTTATACAAAATTTTATTAAGTGCGGCATTCTCTTTTGACACGCGCACGGCGGTAGCGTCAATATCTACGCCCACGGCTTTTTCCGCCCCCAAAAGAACGGCCGCTATGCTGAGTATACCGCTGCCACAGCCGATATCAAGCATCTTACTGCCGCTTTGGGTGTATTTATCCAAAAGTTCAAGGCACATCTTTGTTGTTGCGTGCGTACCCGTACCGAATGCCG
>CAVALG010000131.1:0-10407 GCA_963589585.1 Roseburia sp. AF12-17LB | reverse complement strand
ATATCATTGTGGGCGTATACACGCTTGTTTATGACAAAACGGTTAAGTTCGGGATACTCGGTCAACAACCGTACATATGCAGAAATAAAAAGCGCCAAATGACTGATTCTGTCGCCGGACTTGCGCTTTGCGTTAATGTAATTTTGCATCGGTGCATATGGAATATCAACATTTACATAATTAAGCGCATCATTCTTTTTAGTCATTATAAAAGGCACAACACTGTACATAGGGTTTACGCCCTTAACTCGCCTGCCATCTCTTCTCATTAGCGTTCTCCAATCTCTATTGACAAAGAATTTTAATCAATTTTCCCAACCATTATACTATAAAATTTGTTTAAGGTCAATAATTTTGTTTAAATACGCTTTTTTGACACTATAATCATATGTTAAAAAAATATTAAATATCCGAAAATAACATATTTTTTAAATTTACCTATTGGAAATGGCAGCAATATGAGTTATAATATATTGGATTAGAAATTATTAAAATAATTGTGGGGTTGATTAAACTTGTTCACTAAAGATATTGCTATTGATCTCGGTACTTCCAACACTACGGTTTACGCAAAGGGCAGGGGTGTAATTTTAAGCGAACCGTCTGTTGTTGCGTATGATGTGCGCAGCGATATTGTTAAAGCCGTGGGTAACGAGGCTAAGGATATGATAGGCAGAACTCCCGGTTCAATTGTAGCCGTCAAGCCGTTAAAAGACGGTGTTATTGCTGATTTTGATGTTACCGCCGCTATGATAAAACGCTTTATACATACTGCTATGCGCGGCTCTTTTATATCTAAAATAAGGGTGATGATTTGCGTGCCCTCGGGCGTTACCGAGGTTGAAAGCCGCGCGGTTTATGACGCTGTAAGGCAGGCGGGCGCCAGTGCAAATGAAATTACTATCGTTGAACAACCGCTTGTAGGCGCTATCGGTTCGGGAATTAAAGTTGATGACGCTTCGGGTAATATGGTTGTTGTAATCGGCGGAGGAACTACAGAAATCGCCGTTGTATCGTTAAGCGATATTGTTACTGCACAGTCGGTAAAAACTGCTGGTGATCATTTTGACGAAGCCATTATAAACTATGTAAGAAAAAGACATAATCTTTTAATAGGTGACCGTACAGCAGAGCGCATCAAACTCGAAATCGGCTCGGTTCTCCCTTACGAAGATGAGGGACAGGTTGAAATTAAGGGGAGAAATATTGTTGACGGTCTTCCTAAAAATGTAACACTAACTTCCGAGGAAATAAGGGAAGTTATGCTGGACCTTGCGTATATCATAATTGATGAAATTAAATTAACTTTTGAAAAAACACCGCCCGAACTTGCGGCGGATATAATTGACACCGGAATTACTTTAATGGGCGGCGGTGCTCTTATACGCGGCATTGATAAATTAATAGCGGACGAAACGGGGCTTTCCGTAACCGTTGCCGAAAATCCGACAGACTGTGTTATAAAGGGTATGGCTAAAAAGATTGAGTCTGATCGTCCTTTTGGCAACTACGTTTTCAGAACTTCAAAACGCTATATTTGATTGATTTCGGTGATTTTAAATGAGATTTTTCTTTAGAAGCAGAAAATTTAAACTCCTGCTGGGGTGTGTCGCCGCCGTTCTTGTTACTTCCGTAATTATCGGCATAGTCGGCAGCGTAGCTTCACCCGGCAGCGGTATATTAGGTGCTATTGCCGCCCCGTTCCAAAAAGGCGCAGCGTGGATATCTGGCGTCTTTTCCGACACCTCGGCAAAACTTGTTGACGGTGAAAAAATTATGGAAGAAAACGATAAACTTAAAAACGAAAACGCCGAACTTAATAAGAAGTTGGCTGAATATGAAAATTCAATTGAAGAAAATAAGTTCTATAAAAATTTTTTGGAAATTAAAGAGGAAAACCCGGATTACAAATTTCAAAGCGCAAAATTGATTGCTACCGATAATTCCGATTCCTTTAAAAATTTTACTATTGACAAGGGTTTGCTCGACGGTGTTTCGGTGAACGACCCCGTTATTTCCGAAAACGGGCTTATAGGATATGTTAAAATTGCCGCGCCGACCTATTCCAATGTTGAAACAATATTAAGCAACGGCTCAAATGTCGGCGGAATTGACAGCCGTACATCCGATGCCGGCGTGATTACAGGTTCTGTAAAACTTGCCTCATCGGATAAAATGAATTTCCATAACCTTTCAAGAAAATGTTCTGTCACGGTAGGCGACCTTATTGTTACTTCCGGCGGCGGCATTTATCCTAAGGGCTTGCTTATAGGTAAAGTTACCGATGTTAATGTCGATAGTGTTAATCAATCGGTTTATGCCGAGGTTAAGTCACAGGTCGATATGAGTAAAATTAAAAATGTTATGGTCATAACCTATTTTTCAGGGCAGGGAGTTTTTGCAGGCGATACTTCAACGGGGGATGCAGGCTGATGAAAGAGAAAAAAGGCGCCGTCCCTGCAGTACTTTCGGTGTTTGCAGTAACTTTTTTGTATTATCTGATTTTTTACGGTAATTTCGGCATTTCCCGGATCGGCAACGCCACTGTATTTTTATTTGTTCCGCTTGTGGTTTATGTAAGCATATTTTTTAACGGTTTTTGGGGATTTTTCTTTGGTTCGGCGGTAGGACTTATGCTTGACGCTGTAAGCGCCGCATCGCCTTGCTTTAATACCATTGCGCTTATGCTGTGTGGTTTAACGGCAGGCCTAATATCCAAACTGTATTTTAACAATAATTTTATTTCGGCTGCCATAATCGGCTTTTTGTATAATCTTGCTTATTTTACTGTAAAGTTTGTAATCTTTACGCTTATGCTAAGCGGTGAACGCGAAATAACATATGCATTCGTTCAAGGCGTTGTTTTGTCAACCGTTTATACTACACTGTTAGGTGTAATCCCATACTTTGTAGTTAAGAAAATATCACAAACATTTTTAACAGATGTTCTGTAAATGTAATATTTGCGGCAATTACATTATCAAGGTGTAATAACTATGAAATTCAAAAAAGTTAAAAAAAGAAAAGTAAGTCCAAGAACCTTTGTCTTGTTTGCTGTGCTTATAGGGATAATGGGCATTTTTGCCGCCAGAATGTTTGATTTTCAGGTGGTCACTGCGGCAAAATATGCTTCCGTTTCGGGCGATACCAGAACAATTCAAAAAACCGTTAAAGCGGCAAGAGGCGAAATTCTTGACCGTTACGGCAGACCGCTTGTTGTAAACCGTGACGGCTATGATGTTGTTTTTAACTACGCCGAAATAAATATGGATAAAATCAATGATACAATTGTTGATTTAACCGATCTGTTTGCCGAAAGCAGCACGGAGTGGATTGATTTGCTGCCGCTTACAGATACTTTCCCCGTTGACTTTGACGGGGAAAAAAGCGATATAGCGGCTATGAAAAGCAAACTTGGCTTAAACACCTATGCTACCGCACGCAACTGTTACGATGAAATGGTCAGAAAATATTCGCTTGAGGGTATGAATAGGGAGCTGCAGCGCCGCGTTATGGGCGTAAGATATTCAATGGATAAGTCCGATTTCTCAATTTTCACTTCCTATACATTTGCAAAAGATATTTCAAAACAGTTGTTGACCTATATTGAGGAGTCATATTCTTATCTTGACGGCGTAAGTGTTGACACTGTGCCGTACCGCGAGTACGCGTCACCTGATATTGCTCCGCATATAATCGGCGTTATGAGTAAAATAACGGCGGAAGACTGGGAAACGTACCGTGATAAGGGGTATTCGTATAATGATACCGTCGGCGCTTTCGGTATGGAAAAAACATTTGAGGACTACTTGCACGGTGAGGACGGTATAATTTCTTATAAAGTCAATAATGACGGTAAAATAATATCATCAGAAGTAACCAAAGAACCTGTTCAGGGCGATACTGTTTATTCGTCGATTGATAAAAATCTGCAGCGTGTTGCGCAGAATGCCTTGAAAAACACCGTTGAGGAAAGCAGGGCAACAATGCCCGAAATAACAGGTGCTTCCGCAGTGGTTGTTGAAGTAAAAACAGGTCAGGTGCTGGCGGCTGCCAACTACCCGTCATACAGCCTTGATACTTATTATGACGACATTGAAACCCTGCAAAATGATAAAACAGGTAAACCGCTTAATAACCGCGCTTTCAGCGGTATTTATCCGCCGGGTTCGTGCTATAAACCACTTGTTGCCGCAGTAGGTCTGCAAACGGGTGCGATTACGCCGACGGAGCATATAAATTGCGTTAGGAAGTACACATATTATGACAGTAACGGTCCGTCCTGTATGGGCCACCACGGTAATATCAATGTCGTTTCCGCACTTTCTAAATCCTGTAACTATTATTTCTTTGAAACAGGCAGAAGAATAGGTATTGATAAAATAGACCAATATGCTAAACTTTTCGGGCTTGGTACAAAAACAGGCGACCCGAATGAAATTGATGAGAGTTCGGGCAGATTGGCAGGGCCTGAATTCAGCGCGAAAATGGGCGCTACCTGGTACGCGGGTAATACCTTGCAGGCGGCAATAGGGCAGGGCGATAACGCTTTTACTCCGTTGCAATTGGCGGCTTATACCGCAACCATTGCCAATAACGGCACCCGTTATCAAACCACTATATTGAATTCAATAAAATCATACGATTTGTCCGAGATGAAAGTAAATCACAACACTCCCAAAACGGTTGCAGAGGTCGGTATAAGCGTCGAAAATATGAATATCGTTAAGGAAGGTATGCTTTCGGTTACCGAGGACGGTACTGCACGCCGCTACTTTTCCGATTATCCCGTTAAGGTTGCGGGTAAAACGGGAACAGCTGAAAACGCAGGTAAAGATCACAGTGTTTTTGTTTGCTTTGCACCGTATGACGACCCGGAAATTGCCATTTCGGTAGTGGTTGAACACGGTCAGTACAGTACAACAACAGGCCCGGTCGCAAAGGCTATACTTGACGAATACTTCTTCAATTCAACAACCGGAAATTCAGATAACCAGGTGAATACTCTGCTTAGGTAACTGTTTCCGGGCGGTTGTATGTTATGAATTTTTGCGATTGTATATAATTTCTTTGACATTGCTGCCGAATTGTGCTAAAATAAGTAAAATCAATGTGTTTAAAGGATGAATATACTGTGGGCAAAATAACAGTAATTCTTTCCGGCAAAGGCGGCGTCGGTAAGTCAACGGTTTCGGTTGGGCTCGCTTCGTCTTTTTGTACCGAAGGAAAAAAAGTTCTTTTAATAGATGCTGATGAGGGCTTGCGTTGCCTTGATTTATTGCTCAATGTGTCTGACCGTTTGGTTTTCGATTCATATGATGTTTCGGTTGACGGTTCGGATATCGGTGCAGCGGTAACCAAGGTTGATATGGCTGACAACTTGTATCTGCTTGCTGCGCCTGCAAAGCGTGGGCTTATAGATAAAAAGCGTTTTGCTGATATCATAATATCCCTTACCGATTCGTTTGATGAACTGATTATTGATTCGCCTGCCGGCACGGATATGGAGTTGTACACCTATCTGCCTGACTCGGCGCGATATATAATTGTTGCAAATACGGATATTATTTCGGCACGCGCTGCGGTTGAAATATCAAATTTATTAGACGGAATAGGCGTCAGCGATTCGATGTTGATTATTAACCGTTTTGAAGCGAAAAAAGCAAGGTCGGATAAATTTAATTTTGATACCATTGCAGATGAAACGGGTATAAGGCTTATAGGTGCTGTACCTGAAGATGATGAGGTTAGGGCTGCACTTAATGAAAAGCGAATTTTAGCATTCGGCAGAGCTTCCGCCGCTTTTTTCAGAATAACGGCAAGGCTTGCAGGACGGAATGTGCCGTTTCCGCCAATTAAGTATATTTAAATCGGCATCGGTTAATTTGTTACAGGTATAAGGTTATAGGTTTAACAACGGGAAAGGAGTTGTAGCATTATGAATATTGCACTTATTGCGCACGATGCAAAAAAAGAACTGATGGTGCAGTTTTGCATCGCATATTGCGGTATTTTAAGTAAACACGAATTAATTGCCACGGGTACAACAGGTAAAATCGTTGCCGAAGCAACAGGGCTAAACATTGCAAAATTCTTAAGCGGCTCACAAGGGGGCGCCCAGCAAATTGCCGCAAGAATCGGTTGCGATGAAATTGATCTGGTTTTGTTCTTCCGCGATCCGATATCCGTAAAAAGTTCAGAGCCGGACGAAACGGTTATTTTAAGGCTTTGCGATGTTCATAATATTCCCGTTGCAACAAATATAGCCACCGCCGAGATGCTAATACACGGTCTTGAACGCGGCGATCTTGATTGGCGCGAATATGTGAGAAAATAATACGGTTTTTAAATTCTTCATTTCCCGTATAAGACGGGAAATGAAGGTTTTTGTGTAATTAAAAACAAGTTTAAAGGATGAAAACTATGCCCGATATTAACAGAGCAGTAAAGGGAACAAACGATGTATTGCCGTCCGAGAGTTATAAATGGCAATATGTTGAGGATAAAATGCTTGACGCCGCCGCGCGTTTCGGTTTTAAGGAAATACGCGTGCCGGTTTTTGAACATACAGAGGTGTTTACACGCAGCGTTGGTGATACTACCGATGTTGTGCAGAAAGAAATGTATACCTTTGAGGATAAAGGCGGCAGATCTGTTACTTTAAGACCGGAACTCACCGCAGGAACTGTAAGAAGCGCGATTGAACACGGCTTAATAAATGAGGCGCTGCCGGTTAAAATGTGCTATATAGGAGGCTGCTACAGGTATGAAAAGCCGCAGGCAGGCAGACTTCGCGAGTTCCATCAGTTCGGCGTTGAGTGCCTCGGTGCTGCAGCACCGTCTGCTGACGCCGAGATTATAATGCTTGCCGATACACTTTTGCGCGAATTGGGGATAACGGATTTATTGCTTGAGATCAATTCAATAGGCTGCCCTGAATGCCGCAAGGTCTATCAAACGGCACTTAAAGAATATTTTTACAGCCACATTGACGAACTTTGCGATACCTGCAAAGATAGACTTGAGCGTAATCCGATGAGAATTTTGGACTGCAAATCGCCTGTTTGCAGCAAAATTGCAGACGATGCGCCCTGTATGATTGATTATCTTTGTGACGAATGCCGGGAACATTTTGACAGTGTTAAGGAACACCTTACAGCCGCAGGACTTAATTTTACCGTTAATCCGCATATAGTAAGGGGGCTTGATTATTATACAAAAACCGTGTTTGAATTTGTTTCAAATTCATTGGGTGCTCAGTCCACTGTTTGCGGCGGAGGCAGGTATGATGAACTTGTTTCTCAAATGGGTGGACCGCATATGCCGTCCCTCGGGTTTGCTATGGGTATTGAAAGATTACTTATGGTTATGCAGGCTGAAAACTGTGCCTTTAAACCTGCAGATCCTGTTGATATTTATATCGCTCCGATAGGTAAGGCGGCTGCGCTTAAGGCTACTGAAATCTGCGCTAAAATCAGGGCAGAAGGCTTTAAAGCGGTTACGGATGTTGTAGGCAGGGGAATTAAGGCGCAAATGAAATATGCCGATAAAATCGGTGCGAGATACAGCGCCGTAATCGGTGATGATGAACTTGCGGCAAACCTTTGCAAAATCAAGGATATGCAGTCGGGCAAAACTGTTGAAACAAGCATAAACGAGGGTATAGTTAATGCGCTTTACAGTTTTGATATTGAAGAAACTTTTGATAATCTTACCGAGTCATTAAACACTTCGCTTAATGATATGAATTTGGATTAATTTATTATATAAAATCACGGAGGCAAAAGTTATGCTTGACAGAATGGGTGAGCTTCGCAGAACCGACTATTGCGGCAATCTGCGAGAAAGCGATGTAGGCAAAACCGTTACGGTTGCAGGTTGGGTACAAAGACAGCGTGATATCGGCAAACTCATATTCGTTGATTTAAGGGACAGAACGGGTATTGTACAGTTGGCATTTGACGATAAAACCGATGCGGCTGTTTTTGATAAGGCGTTTACTTTAAGAAGCGAATATGTTGTTATGGCTAAAGGTACGGTACGTAAAAGGTCTGCCGTAAATAAAGAAATTCCAACCGGCGATATTGAAATATTTGTTGATGAAGTAAGGGTTCTTTCGGTTTCCGAAACACCGCCGTTTGAAATTTTACCCAATACAAAGGCTAATGAAGAATTAAGGCTTAAATACAGGTATCTTGACCTTCGCCGTGAGCCGCTTCAGCGCAATATCCGTATGCGTCACGAGGTTGTTCGAGTGATAAGGGATTATTTCAGCGACAACGGTTTTTATGAAATTGAAACCCCTATATTGATGAAATCGACGCCGGAGGGTGCCCGCGACTACCTTGTACCTTCCAGGGTGCATAAGGGGTCATTTTTTGCCCTTCCTCAATCGCCCCAGTTGTACAAACAACTTTTAATGCTTTCCGGGTTTGACAGATATGTTCAAATTGCACGTTGTTTCCGTGATGAGGATTTAAGAGCTGACCGTCAGCCCGAATTTACACAGATAGATGTTGAAATGTCATTCGTTGATGTTGAAGATGTTTTAAAGATCGGCGAAGGACTTGTCACCACCCTTTTTAAACGTGTACTTGATGCAGATGTTGAACTTCCGATAAGGCGAATGACATACACCTACGCTATGGAGAATTACGGCTCTGACAAGCCCGATACACGGTTTGATATGAAAATAGCCGATATCTCGGATATAGTGGCAGATTGCGGCTTTGGTGTGTTTTCAGGGTGCATAGCGTCGGGCGGAACCGTCAGATGTATTACCGCGAAAAACGCCGCCTCTATACTTACAAGGAAAGAAATTGACAAATTAACCGAGCAGGCAAAGGGCATAGGTGCCAAGGGACTCGCATATATTCGCTGGGTCGATGACGCACCTTCGTGTTCATTTGCAAAATTCATCAGTGAGGATACTATGCAGCAGATACTGACTGCTGCCGGCGCTGAAAAAGGCGATGTTGTTCTTATAGTTGCCGACCGTAAAAAGACAGTTCTTAACGTTTTGGGTGCTTTAAGACTTGAGGTTGCCAAGAAGCTTGAAATAATACCTGAAAATCAGTATAACTTCCTTTGGATAACCGAATTTCCGTTCTTTGAATACAACGAGGAAACGGGCGGATATGACGCAATGCATCACCCGTTTACGGCACCGATGGATGATTGCATACCTTATCTTAACTCTGACCCCGAAAAAGTTTTTGCAAAAGCATATGACCTTGTTTTGAACGGCGTTGAACTTTGCAGCGGCTCAATAAGAATAACCGACCCGACACTGCAAAAGCAGATGTTTACTGCGCTCGGCTTGTCAGACGAGGAGGCGTATGAAAAGTTCGGATTTTTGACCGATGCGTTCAAATTCGGTGCTCCGCCTCACGGAGGTATGGGTATCGGTCTTGACAGATTGCTTATGATAATGCTCGGATGCGACTCAATTCGCGATGTAATAGCATTCCCGAAAGTTGCTACTTCCTCCGAATTGATGACAGGTGCACCGGCTGAAGTTGACGAAACTCAACTTACCGACCTCGGCATAGAGGTAATCCCTTCTAAGTAATTTAAAACTTAATTTGCGGTTGTAATATTTTTATCGCTCTTTTAATAGTATTGATTAGATATACTGTTAAAGGAGCGATAAATTATGGAGTTAAATAAAGAATATGTCGGATTAAATATAAGCGAAACCGTATTTGATCAGACGGTAGAGCAGAGCATTGATTCGGATTTTTTGATGCCGGATTACTATACGGATATCCAAAGGGTTTTAAAATGCATTGCCAAGCCCTGCATCTCCTCAAAATCAGTAAGCGGAGACCAAGCGGTGATTGACGGTTCTGTGCTTATAACCGTTGTCTATTCCGACGCAGAGAATAGCCTCTCAGGCTTTGAAACCACCGTGAATTTCAGCAAAACCATTGACCTCGGCGCAGCAACCGACAATCCTGTGATAATTGTTAAACCCACAGTAGGTTATATGAACTGTAAAGCGGTAACCGAGCGCAAAATTGATTTACACGGCGTTATCAACTTAAATGTAAAAGTTAAGGATTATAAAAAAATCAAACTGCTTTCGGGCATTGATAATAAAGAAATTGAAACTCTGTCCTCAAATGTGCAGTTTTCATTACCATCGGTCAGCAGTGAAAAGTCATTGATAATTGATGATGAACTCTCAGTGCCCGATGGCTCATTACCGCCCAAAGATGTAATTTTTTACGATTATACACCCGAAATAAACGAATGTAAAACAATAGGCAACAAGGCGATAATTAAAGGATGCCTGAATATTCAGGTCTTATATACAACCGAAACCGACAGTACGGCTGTTTTTATGGGCTCGCTTCCGTTTTCGCAGGTAATGGAACTTGATATGGATAATGACGGCTGCAATAC
>CAVALG010000130.1:0-2297 GCA_963589585.1 Roseburia sp. AF12-17LB | reverse complement strand
CCTGCAACAACCCAAATTATCCAACTCTGCCCCCAATTATTTGATAACAGGCTGCATCCCAAATAAACTGCCGTTGCAATTAACCAATACGCTGTATAGATAGCCGCCGAAAAGGACGGTCTTTCCTTGTTCTCTTTAGAATATTCGCCCTCTTGCAACAGCTTTTCATAGCTTGCCCATACAACACCCGTCTTGATAAAACAAATCACGCCTACGCCCGCAATGAGAAATGAAAGTGAAAGCATAATCGTTAGAAACAGGTCGCTATCGGCGTTAATTATTGCTCCGATAAAAATAGGAATTAGGGCAGTAACACACAAACAAGTTCCCGCAATATTATGCTTCGTGTGCAAATCCTTGTATTGCGCTTTGCGCTCTTTTACCATTCCACTCACGCCATACTCGGTTTCAAACTTTTCTTTCTCCAAATAGGCAAATGGAGCGGTTTTGCCGCCGCTTGATATAAACATCACAGCGGCGATTGCCACAAGAATAATAAGAACAATCATTCCGATTCCGTTCGCAACATCTTCGTTCAAGACACCTGCCGTACTCTCGCTGATTGCACTCAATATCAAAAGGGCAATCGGAGATAAGATACACAAAAAGGCAGCATACGCTATTGTTTTAGCCGTCCGTAGCTTTGCGGAAAGAAAAGCGTTTGCTTCCTCCATAGATACACGCCTTAATGACGGTGTATCGTCGGACGAGCCTATATGCTCAGCTTCTTCAATTTCGTCTTTCAGTAAATAATCGGTGCTTACTCCGAACAGTTCAGAAAGGCGCAGCATTTTTTCGAGGTCTGGAACAGATTGCGCTCCCTCCCATTTTGAAACAGACTGTCGTGTTACATTCATTTGGTCAGCCAGTTCCTCTTGCGACCAACCTGCTTTTTTCCGCAGTAATATAAGCTTATCGGCAAAAATCATATTTATCCTCCTGCCAGTTTGATTGTTGTGCTCATATTTTAGCATTTTGCGAAGTTGCTGACCACCAATCCGGACCATTCAATATGTCAACCGACAGTTGCAGCCGCCCAAAACGCCCTTGGATTTTGAATTTTTGCCGAGCACTATGTTTAATTTTTACAAATAAATATACTGCCGCCGCAAGAAACAGTACGGATAAAGCGCCGCCGAAAATCTTACCGACAAGCATAGGGCTTTTCAGCGCAAGCATAACGCCGAGAAAAATCACAAAGCCACAAACAAGGTTACGATGACATATCTTAACCACTTGTGTTATTCCATTTGATAAACCGGGACTTATATAAACATTACAATAAGACCGACGATCGGCGCAAAGGCCAGACCGATAATCATTCCTCTCACACTGGCCTTGAAATGAAACCAAACGGCTGATTTCTCAAAGGGGCTAACCTTGGCCATCTTATAGAACTTGTCAAACGGTGCCAACAGGATATCCACTACCAAAAAGTCATACCAGTCTACCACCAGCCACAAAAGATATGCGGTCACGGCGGCATTCAGAAATGTTGTAATACCATTGACAAATCGCAGGACCACGGCGAACAAGACTGCATAAATAATGACCGCTATCAGCTTGCGGATGATATCGCTCTTTTTTGTTGGAGGCTTCTCGCTGACAATGTTCAGACTGCGCAGCTTCTCCGTCACAACGGGAGGATAATCGTTTGTGAAAATCTCCCTCCGCTTTGCGCATAATATCTCCAGCATAGCAGTAAACAACGCACAGGCCGCAATGCATTCAATCAAAAAAATCACAGATAAACCTCCCTTGTATATGTCCTTTCATTTCAGTGCTTGGGTCTGTTTTCGATCGTCCAGTTTTTCGGGTTCGTATCATCCGGGGCAAGCCCGGCAAGAATAGCCTCATAGTGTGCGACCTTGTCATCCATATACTCTTTGCGGTAGCCTTGGCTTCTTCCACTCGTTTGTAGGCTTCCTCTCGCTGCTTCAGAATAATGGCATATCTCGCCTGCAGATTTTCCTCCGATTCCTCTTGCAGGCAAAGGCGGCAATACTCCCGAATATCCTCTATGGAAGCACCGCAGCCTTTCAAACATTTAATGCCCTGCATCCAGTTGACGGATTCCTCATTGAACACACGGCGGTTGCCGCCATCCCGTTCACAGGGCAACAGCCCCTCGTCCGTATAAAAGCGCAGGGTGTGTTCCGTTACATCAAACATCTTTGCCATCTGTTTTATTGTATAGTACATAGTGTCCTCCGAAAAAACTTCAAAAACCTCTTGACTTCGTGTTACTCGAACTTGTTACAATGATTATAGCATAGAACAGATGTCTGTGCAATATG
>CAVALG010000129.1:0-3880 GCA_963589585.1 Roseburia sp. AF12-17LB | reverse complement strand
ATCTTCCCTCTTTCGGATTTAAGGCGAATGACACGGTAATTTCCATAAGCAAAAAAGGCGGAGAAATCGTTTATTTCAGAAAATACAGCGGCGCTAAATCAAGCAAATTGAGCGCTGATGATGCTATAGGCGCTGCAAAGGATTTTCTTTCTAAAATCGGAAATTCATCTTTTACGGAAACTTATTATTACACCGACGAAGGCGTATGCACAATTAACTTTGCCTATAAAGACGGCGATTATATATGCTACCCCGACCTTATAAAAGTGGGCGTGTCACTTGATAATAAAGAAATCGTTTTATATGATGCGCGCGGTTATATTATGAACCACACCGAACGAAATCTATCGACCCCGACTAAAACGGTTGACGAGGCGCGAACAAAACTCTCGCCTGCATTAAAGGTAAAATCGGTGGGTTGCGCTGTAATACCCTCTAACAAAAATGAAAAAATCTGCTATGAATTTTTATGTTCAGGCAATAACAACGAGGACATTCTTGTGTATATAAACTGCGAAAATTTGATAGAAGAAAAAATCCTGATATTGCTTAAAAGCGACGGTGGAACATTAACAAAATAAATCTTAAAAATTGCCGTATTTTGCTTGACTTATCCCGGGTAATATTATATACTTCACATATAATCTTATCATAGGATGTGTTTAAATGAACAAAGTGCTTAAATGGTCAAGAGCAAGATATCAACCTTGTCTTCCTTTGGGTGAAGACGGCAGACGGGTTACTGCTTCAAAAGAGCATATTGAACTTTCACGCAAATATGCCGCAGAAGGTATGGTTTTGCTGAAAAACGATAATGGGGTTCTACCCCTTAAAAAAGGTCAAAAAATTGCCCTTTTCGGTAAAGGTCAGGGAATTGCATATGTTAAAGGCGGCGGCGGCAGCGGTGATGTTGTTACCCCTTATGTACGCAATTTTTATGACGGATTTAAAATTAAAGAGGGCGAGGGCAAGATTTCAATGTTTGAAGGAATTGCCGAAGCAACCGATAAATTTATAAGAAAAACCGTAGGCGCACCGGAAACCGAACCGATGATTACTTTAACGGATAAAATGTTTCTTGATTTAAGCGGCGATTATGTTGTTGAGGACGAATTGCTTGATAAAGCGAAAAACTTTACCGATACAGCTATTTATATAATCACCCGTTATTCTATGGAATCATTTGATAGAACGGATTTTGACCTGTTCCCCGAAGAAAAAACAATGTTTGAAAAGTTAAATAACGCTTTTGAAAACATTGTTGTTATACTCAATATCGGCGGCGCGATTGATATAAACACAATTTTGTCTTATAAAAATGTTAAATCTATTCTGCTTGCCTGGCAGGGCGGTATTGAGGGCGGTCTTGCAACAGCCGATATCGTATGCGGCGATACAACCCCCTCGGGTAAATTAACCGATACATTTGCAAAAAGGCTTGACGATTATCCCTCAACCGCTACCTTTCACGAATCAAAGGATTATGTAAACTACACAGAGGATATTTATGTAGGTTACAGATATTTTGAAACCATCCCCGGTGCATATGACAAGGTCCTGTACCCGTTCGGATTCGGCCTTTCATACACCACATTCAGCATTGACAGTTACAAAGCTGCTGACGACGGCGAGATTATAACGGTAGAATGTGATGTGACAAATACAGGTTCAGTTGCAGGTAAGGAGGTTGTTCAACTTTATTATTCGGCTCCGCAGGGCAAACTCGGCAAGCCCGCAAAAGAACTTGCTGCGTTTAAAAAGACAAAGGAACTTAAACCCGGTGAAAAAGAGCATATCACCCTATCGTTTAAAATCAGCGATATGGCAAGTTATGACGATACGGGCGTGCTTTGCAAATCTGCCTATATACTTGAAAAAGGTGATTACAAATTATTTGCAGGCAACTCTGTCAGAAATGTTACCGAACTTGATTATAAATACAGCGTAGATGAGGAATATCGTCTTGTTGAACAATTAAGTGAGAAATGCACACCGCCCGATTTCAATAAAAGGCTGCGTGCAGATGGTACATATGAAACTATACCCACAAGGCCGATAACACTTTATCCGCTTGTTAAAAAGGAATGGATTAATTCTGAGATTAAAGCACCCGAAAAACCGATGAAACTTATTGATGTTGCTGAAGGAAACTGCACCCTTGATGAGTTTATGGCACAGATGAACAATATGGAATTGGCTCATTTACCCGGAAGAGAGGAATATAATACAAGCACCGGCGTTGCCAACACCTGGGGTATAGGAAATATGGAGAAGTTTGGTGTACCGAATATTATGACGGCTGACGGTCCTGCAGGACTGAGGGTTGACGCAAGCGGCTGCACAGGTGTAACAACCACTGCATGGCCGATTGAAACAATGATTGCCTGCACATGGGATGAAGAAGCTGCATATAAAATCGGTGAGGCTGCCGCACTTGAAGTAAAAGAAAACAACATTGACATTTGGCTGGCACCCGCACTTAACATCCACCGTTCTCCCCTTTGCGGAAGAAACTTTGAATATTATTCGGAAGATCCGCTGATATCCGGTAAAATGGCTGCAGCTTGTGTTAAAGGTGTTCAAAGCAAGGGTATTGCGGCAACAATTAAACACCTATGCTGCAATAACAAAGAAGTAAACCGCAACAATTCCGATTCACGTTTATCAGAAAGAGCACTTAGAGAAATATATCTTAAAGGGTTTAAGATTGCTGTTAAAGAATCAGACCCGTGGTTGGTTATGACCTCCTACAACAAAATGAATGATATTTACACATCCACCAACTATGAACTTATAACCGACATACTTCGTGGAGAATGGGGCTACAAGGGCTGTGTAACAAGCGACTGGTGGACGGGTGCGCTTGCAATCTTTGAAATTAAAGCTGGAAACGACATTAAAATGCCGCAGGGCTTCCCATCGTCTTTAAATGAGGGTATGAACAACGGCACTTTGACCCGTAACGAACTTGAAAGTTGCGCGAGAAGAATACTTGAACTTATACTTAAACTCGGCGACTGATAGCATTCTGTTTTTGGACTTATGTTAAACTAAAAAAATGGCTGTACACTTTTCAGTGTGCAGCCATTTATAATTTCATCGTGAGATTATAAGCATTTTATTTTCGCTTAAAACATCTTCTTCAAGCGAATTAACCGCCTTAACCTGTTTAAGCGATCCGCAATATCTCTTTGTTATATCCCAGATGTTTTCACCCTTTTGTGCGTAATAGACAACCACGCAGCACTTGTTTTCCTCTTGCGGGCGTTCTCCGCTTATAACAACATCCGACAATGCGGTGTATCTTTCAGTAGTTGAAACGGTAGTTTTAATATTAAGTTCCAAAACGACATCAACGGTATTTTGCGAGGTTATTGTATAACCTGTATTAAGTATATTGATTTCACATTCAAAATGTGCATTTACGGGTAATTCCACCGCATCGGCAGTATACTGAAATTCCACCTTTCTTTCAATATAAATCGGCATTTCGTCATTATCGAGTCCCAAAATTCCAACATCTGCGTTGCCCCTTACGATTATCCTATTACCTTGGCTTTCGGTACTCAGAACGCTTGCCGACGACCTTACATCTATTACCGAACCAAGCATTACGGCACCTAAATCAATATTTTTACGGCATATAAATTTTTCCTCAATTTCAGTAAAAGTTTTTTGAAAAGAAATATCTCTGCTTTCAGTTTCAAGTTCATATTTCGGTGAGAAAACATCGGTTATTAAATTTTGGCTTTCATCGCAAATTACGGTTACAAACAGGTTGATTTTTCCGTCAATAGCAAAGCACCTACCGTTATCGGAATCGCCCTGACTGCTTCGTATATTTATATGGCAAATTTCCGCGCGGCACACAGTATTGCAG
>CAVALG010000128.1:0-18747 GCA_963589585.1 Roseburia sp. AF12-17LB | reverse complement strand
TGCAAAAATTTTTGTCTTTTTTATGATTTTCCTCTTGACTTTTTATTTGTAGGCTTTATATAATTAAGGCACAAAAAGAGGAGGCGTTAATATGAAAACACTTTTTAAATCATTTATAAGCAAAGCAAGGGAGGAAATATCAATGAAAAAAATATTGGCTTTAATGTGCGCGGCGGTGTTGGTATTTACATTTTCCGCCTGCGGAAAAAATTCCAAATACGCAGGCAAGACCGTTGCAGGAAAAATCACTAAAATAGAAGACGAAACGGTTACATTAACTTTAGGCGAACTATCGGAAAATGAACAAAGCGCGCCCGATAAGCCGGATGGTGAACAAGAAAACGGCAGCAATCCTTCCGATAATAAGGGCTCTGAGCCGCCGCAGAAACCCGATGGTGACGGCGGTAACAGTGCAAACGGAAGCGGCAGCGCTCAATCAAACGAAAAAAACGGTAATGACAGCGATAATCAAAATCAATCACCGCCTGCAAAACCGAGTGGTGACGAAAACAGCAATGCCGACAACGACGGCAGCAGTACCGACAATAATGCCGCAAACAATAGCCAAGGCAGCGGCAACGGCGGAACGCCGCCGCAAATGCCATCGGGCAACGGTGCGGCACCGAATATGGCAGGTTCAACAAAATCATTTACCGCAGGCGAAACAACACTTACAGTTGATATTACCGACGCATCAATCATTAAAAACTCAGAGGTTATTAAGGTAAGCGACCTTAGCAAAGGCAATATTCTGCAAATCACATTTGATGCCAAAGGAAACGCAAAAACCGTTATAGTTGTAATAGAATCCGGCAGCGGCTCCGACACGGTGGAACAGGGCGACAGCGCAAATACCGTAACAGAAGACGGCACTTACAAAGATAAAACCTACAACTCAAGCGGTGACGACGAGAACGCACTGCGTGTTGACGGCGCGGAAGCCACTTTTGACGGAATTACGGTAAACAAAAGCGACGGAGCAAGTTCAAATGTTGAAAACGGCGATTTTTATGGTATGAACGCCGCGCTGCTTGCAACAAACGGCGCAAATATTACAATTAAAAACGCAGAAATCTCATCTAACGCGCAAAACGGCAACGGCGTATTCAGTTACGGGAAAGGCACTGTTGTTAATATATCCGACTCCGAAATTACAACAAAAGCCGATAATTCGGGCGGTATACAAACAACGGGTGGCGGCACAACCAACGCCACTAACCTGACCGTAACTACAAACGGAAATTCATCGGCTGCCATCCGTTCAGACAGGGGCGGCGGCACTGTAAATGTTAAAAAAGGAAGTTACACATCAAACGGATACAATTCCCCTGCCGTTTATTCCACCGCTGATATCACCGTATCGGATGCGGCACTGACCGCTAACAATTCGGAGGCGTTAGTTATTGAGGGTAAAAACTCCATCAAACTTGAAAATTGTACCGTAACGGGCAATATGAGCGATACGAAAGGCTCGAGTTCGTCTGAAAATGTGCATAATGTTATGATATACCAGTCAATGTCAGGCGACGCCGATGTCGGAACAAGTGAATTTTCGATGAACGGAGGAAGCCTGACTTCAAACAACGGCGATATGTTCTATATTACAAACACCGCCTGCAAAATATCCCTTTCGGGCGTAGAAATAAAGAATAATGACAACGATGCATATTTAATGAGGATATGCGGCAACTCCGCCTCCAAAGGTTGGGGCACTGCAGGTTCAAACGGCGCACAGGTTGAATTTACAGCCGACAGTCAGACCCTCTCGGGCAACATTTTAGTTGACAACATTTCTACGCTTAATATGACGCTTAAAGGCAACAGCGTATTTACGGGAACGGTTAACATAACCGAGAACAGCGAAAAAGGCACGGCGGTATCCAACAATGCGGTTATTACGCTTGAAGGCGGAAGCGTTTGGAATTTAACAGGCAACTGCACCGTAACAAGCATTTCGGGCAGCGGCACAATTAACTTTAACGGTTACACCGTTACTTTGGCTGACGGAACTGTACTTCGCGGTTAAGAATATAATTTTACACAAAAAACGGGAGTTGCCGAAACAATCGGTAACTCCCGTTTATATGTAACGATAAAATAAGATTACTTATTGAAAACATCCAAAAGAAGATCATTATATTCATCATCGCTCTTATCATCAGCAGCGCTGTTGATGATATCATTAAGACTGTCACTCTTTGATGAATCTTTCTTCTTATTATCTCCGCCCAAACCGGTTGCGATAACCATAATTCTGATTTCATCTTCAAGGCTTTCATCAATCTGAGCACCGAATATGATATTAGCGTCATCGGCGTTGCACTTATCGTGAACGATCATAGAGGCCTGTTCAACTTCCTCAAGACCGATATCCGGCGAACCGGTTATGCTTATAATTACGCCGCTTGCGTTATCCATTGAAGTTTCAATAAGCGGACTTGTAATAGCGGCATTTGCGGCCTGCTCAGCCTTATCTCTTCCGTTTGCGATACCAACGCCCATATGAGCATATCCGCCGTCTTTCATTATTGAAGTAACATCGGCAAAGTCAACATTAATAAACGCAGTGTTGCTGATGATATCAGAAATGCTCTGAACGCCCTGGCGGAGTACATCATCGGCAATCTGGAAAGCATTTTTGAAGGTTATTTTCTGATCGGAAACAAATTTAAGTCTTTCGTTAGGTATAACAATAAGACTGTCAACCTGTTCGCGAAGTTCGGCTATACCTATTTCAGCCTGTTCCATTCTTCTTTTACCCTCAAAAGCGAAAGGCTTTGTAACGATACCTACTGTAAGTATTCCGAGTTCTTTGGCTATCTGTGCAACAACGGGAGCAGCGCCTGTACCGGTGCCGCCGCCCATACCTGCGGCAATGAATATCATATCGGCATTGCTGAGCGCAGACCTGATCTCGTCTTTAGATTCCTGTGCGGCGTTCTGACCCTTTTCGGGACTTGCGCCGGCACCCTGACCTTTAGTTACCTTCTCACCTATTTGAATTTTCTTTGAAGCTTTTGAAAGAAAGAGAGCAGCTTTATCGGTATTTATAGCAACAAATTCAACGCCGCGGACGCCCTCGTCAACCATTCTGTTGACAGCGTTACCGCCGCCGCCACCTACGCCTACAACTTTTATCTGAGCAACGTCAGCTGCCTCGTTAATTTTTTCAAACGGCATTTTTATCATCCTTCCATTTATGTAAAATCCAAAATCATAACTATACAACAATAATATTATCACATATAAATTGTGATTTCAACACTTTTTTTAAATTTGAAAAAAATATTTATCCTGTTAGTTATAATAATCGTTAATATCGCACTTTTTAAAGTAGCCTTCTCGGCGGTTTTCGGTCCACAACTTTAAATTTATTATTCCGGTATCCTCCTCGGATATTTTGTCGAGCATACCTTTAAGGCAACTGAATTTCCCGTCTATATTTGATATTGCACCCAACTGTACAACTATTCTTTTATCGGTGCGGAATGTTATGTTAACCGAATCGGATATATCTATTATATCGCAATTAAGTTTATACTTTTTTATATTATCCGTAAGCAAAGCATAGGCTTCGTTCTTTTCGTTTGCAGAAGCGACGAATGTTTTACCGATATCCTTTTCATCAACAAAAACGCCCTTGATAAGCGGCAGTCCTTCTGCCGCGGCAGAGGTCTTTTCAAGAATTTTATCCTTATCGCTTATAATATAAAAACTATCCGCACTGTTTATGCAGTAAGCGGCTTTCGCCGGTTTAACGGTAAGCGAAACCGTGCCCGAAACGGATTTTGAAACCTTTACGCTTTCAACATACGGCAGTTTTGACGCAACGGCAGAAGCGATATCGCTTTTTGAAACGGTTATAACATTATCCCCTACCCTTAGTCCGCTTGCATTCAAAATCTCACTTTCGCTGTATCTGCTCTCGCCGCGCAATTCTATGTTCTTTACCGGAAAGGCAAAAGTAAGCAATGCGGCGACTCCCAACGCAGAGGCGAAGCACAAAAGAAAGAGCAGTCCGGTTAAAAATGACGAGCCTTTTTTTGATGTGCGCCGACGTGGATTATGCTTTTTCGGAGTCGGTCTGCTGTTATTTTTTTTATTACGTTTAGGCAAAGCCCTCAATCCCTTTATATTAATTTATCCTTTTAATATCCGCACCGACGGAGGTTAGAACATTCTCAATTTTTTCATACCCGCGGTCGATATAACAAACCTTATCGATCTCGGTACATCCCTCGGCTGCAAGCGCGGCAGCGACCAAAGCGGCACCGCCCCTCAAATCGGCGGCACACACGCAGGCGCCGTACAGTCGGTTCTTGCCCTCGACCACCGCCATTCTGCCCTCGGTTTTAATATCCGCGCCCAGGCGCTTCAGTTCATAGGTGAATTTATAACGGTTTTCAAAAATATTTTCAATAAATACGGATGTTCCGTCGGCATAGCACATAGCCGCTATAAGCAGCGGGCAGGCGTCGGTCGGGAACCCCGGGTACACAAGCGTGCCCAACTTCCCGATTCGCGAAAGCCTTTTCGGAGGAGTAACCGTTATCCCGTTTCTGTTGTCCCGGAAAGTACATCCGGTTTTTTCAAAAGCGGAAATTACCGCATCCATATCATTTCGGCGTGCATTTTTAATAAAAAGTTCGCTGCCCGTAACCGCAGCGCAGGAAATATATGTAGCGGCAACAATTCTGTCCGGCATAACTTCGTGTTCCGACGGATGCAGTGCGTCAACTCCGTGTATCGTTACCGTATCAGTGCCGTAACCCGATATTTTTGCGCCGCAGGAATTCAAGAACTCGGCAAGGTCGGATATTTCCGGCTCCCTTGCGGCATTACGCAATACCGTAACGCCGTTACAAACGGCAGAGGCAAGTATTACATTTTCGGTAGCGCCGACGCTGGGAAAAGGTAGGGTTATATCCGTTCCGCACAGGCACGGATTTTGGGATTTGCACCTTAAAATACCGTTGTGTTCGGATATGTTAAGTCCCATTTTTCTAAGGGCTTCAAGGTGAATATCAATCGGTCGCGACCCTATTTCGCATCCGCCGGGGCTGCTTAATTCAGCCATACCGAACCTTGCGGCAAGAGCGCCCATAAACACTATTGAAGACCGCATTTTCCGCATAAGTTCATACGGAACCGTACATTTATCTGCTGCGGAAGCGTCAACCGTTACCGTGCCGTCATTAAAATTACACTTGCAGCCCAATGCCTCCAGCAGTTTTAACGATGTTGCCACATCGGTAAGATCGGGGCAGTTATGTAAAACGCTTTTTCCTTTTACAAGCAGTGTTGCGGCAAGCAGCGGCAATACGCTGTTTTTAGCACCGCCCACGGCTATTTCGCCGCTTAGTTTACGCCCACCGTTTATCACAAGTTTTGACATAGTTATGACACCCCTTTGTGCGTTGCACTTACAGTTCCATACTATGCAAACCTGCATTAAATGTGATTTATCGGTTCAAAAGCGAGTCAATTACCTCAACAATACGCTTATTTGCGTCGGTTATTGCGCATTTTTTAGAGTTTTCGGACATTAATTTTAATTTTGCCGAATCAAATAAAATTTGTTCAACATAATTTTTAAGTGTTTCGCCATTTAAATCTTTTTCCTCAATAACCTCTGCCGCACCGCGGTTCTTAAGCGACATAGCGTTGTGGAATTGATGATTTTCGGCAACATAGGGCGACGGTATTATAATCGCCGGTTTTGCACAGGCAGGAAGTTCGCTTACCGTAAGCGCGCCGCCCCTGCATATTACAAGGTCAGCCGCCGCCATAAGCACCGACATATTATTTATGTATTCCGAAATATGCACGGTTTCGGCAAGCGCGGTAACACCGCCAGCCTTTAAATTTGACATCATTTGTTTATATCCTGCTTTTCCCGTAGCGTGATAGTGGTAGTACCTGCCGCCGTTATCGGCGATCAACGGAACGCAAGCCTCATTAAGCGGTCTTGCACCCAAACTGCCGCCGAAGGACAACAACATCGGCCTTTCATCAAGTCCGAGTTCGGCACGCGCCTTTTTACGGTCTGCGTGCAGTATTTCAACCCTTACGGGATTGCCCGTAATAATCGGAGGATTTTTGCATTTTAAGTACTTTGCCGCGTCTTTATATGCAAGCATTACGGCATCTAGCCGGGGGGCAAGAATTTTTGTTGTAACGCCGGGGTAAGCGTTAGCCTCATGAATTGCGGCAGGAATTTTAAGCTTCAGCGCCTCGCGCAAAACGGGGCCGCACACATATCCGCCCGTGCCCACAACAATATCGGGTGAAAGTTCCTTTAAAAGTTTTTTTGCTTTATTAGAGGACGACACCGCCTTTTTAACGGCGGTAATATTCTTTTTTAAGGCATCAAATGTTAATTTTCTTTGGAAACCTGCAGCATCAATAGTATAAAAATCGTACCCTGCGGCAGGGACAAGTTGGCACTCAAGTTTGCCTACGGTACCTATATAACTTATTTTTGTATCGGGGCGTATCTGCTTTAAATACCCTGCCACCGCAAGCGCTGGATTTATATGCCCTGCGGTTCCGCCGCCCGTAAAAACAATATGCATAAGTAAAGCAACCTCCGTTTTATATTTTCTGTATAGAACTGCCGCGTGAAACCGAGAGGACTATTCCCATTTCGGCAAGCAGGATTATAAGCGAAGAACCGCCGTAACTGAAAAACGGCAGGCTTATACCCGTGTTGGGCAATGTATTGGTAACAACAAGCACATTTAATATCATTTGCAGTCCTACTTGGAAAGTGAGTCCCAACGCAAGCAGCGCGCCGAACTTATCAGCCGCTTTCATAGCTATCGTAAAGCCTCGCCATACAAGCATACAAAAAAGGAGTATGATTGCCGCAGCGCCGACAAAGCCGAGTTCTTCACAAATAACCGCAAAAATAAAATCATTATGCGGTTCGGGTATCCACAAATATTTCTGCCTTGACTGGCCGAGCCCACGGCCCACCAAACCGCCCGAACCTATAGCAAGAAGCGACTGTATTGTTTGGAAGCCCTTGCCCGAGGCGTCCGACCACGGGTCAAGCCAATATTGCAAACGCGATGATGCATAACCTACAAGCCAAAGCAGTGAAACGCCGCCCAAAGCGGCACCGCCTGCAAGACCGATAACTATATAGCGTTTTTTCAGTCCGCCAACTATCATAAGGGTTATACCGATTACAAATATAAGCAATGTTGCCGACAAATGAGTTTCCACAACTACAAGTCCGCAGACAAGCGCCAAAAGTCCGCCTAGGAAAAGAACGCCGAATTTAAAATCGTCCATTTTTTTATAATTAGACGAAATAAGATGCGAAAACAGCAAAATTATTGAAAACTTTGCAATTTCGGAGGGCTGAAAATTTATAGGTCCCACAACTATCCACCGCTTGCAATCCATACCCGAAATCATAGGCGGCATTACAAGCAGCAGTGCCAAAAGCGCGATAGAAATAAAGTAAAGCGGCCAGGCAAGTTTTCTGTACTTATGATAATTAACTTTTGAAGCAAACATCATAATTCCGAAACCGACAACCGCAAAGAAAAATTGCCGTTTTATAAACTTATAACTGTCGCCGTAAACCGAAAGCGCATAAGCGTAACTTGAAGAAAACAGCATTATAAGCCCTATTACAAGCAGCGCTATGAGTATGACAAAGAATGATATATCCATTTTCCCTTCTATAAAGAAAGGTTCTGTGTTTTTTGCGGTTCTTTTTTTCTTAAATCGCTCCGCCATTTAATATCATTCCTCTCATAATTTACAGTGTGTTTATTGAACCGATAGAAACACCGCCAACGCGCAGCCTATTAAGGTAACAAGTGAAAATACAACCACTATTTTGCCCTCGCCCCATCCCGACATTTCAAAATGGTGGTGTATAGGTGCCATTTTAAACACTCTTTTTTTGGTTTTTTTATAAACGGTTACCTGTATCATTACCGAAAGCGCCTCGATAAGATAAACCGCACCTGCAAGCAACAGAAGTATCGGCCTGCCGATTCCGAAAGAAAGAGCAACTACCGCGCCGCCGAGGAAGAGCGAACCTGTATCGCCCATAAAAACCTTAGCCGGATTGGTGTTCCAGATAAGAAATCCCATACAAGCGCCTGCCAATGCAGATGAAACAATATTTACACCGAAGAAATCAAGCATTCCGCCGCTTGACATAATCATAAACGCGCAGGCTACAACCATCGTTACGGTTGCGTCAAGCCCGTCAATACCATCGGTAAGATTTACAGCATTTGTGAACCCGTAAATAAAGAACAAAGCAATAGGCCAAAAGATAAGCCCGTATGAACTCATAATCGGCACATCGCCCACAAAGGGTATCCAGGTAGTGTTCATACCGCTTAGTGCAAGGCTTGCAAGATACGCCGCCGCAACAAGAAGTTGAAGCATTGTTTTTTGGCGCGCGGTAAGACCCAGATTGCGTTTTTTAACAACTTTTATATAATCGTCCAAAAATCCGATTACACCCATACCTGCGGCAAGCCCGATACCTGCCAAAAATGTTGAGAGTTTAAGCGGTGAAGAAAGGTCGTCGGAAATAAAATGTCCGCCGCCTATACCGTCAACCGCAAACGCCGCTGCAATTCCGGCAACTACGCCTGCAAATATCAAAATACCGCCCATAGTGGGGGTGCCTTCTTTGGATTTATGCCATTTTGGACCGATCTCTAATATAGTCTGTCCGAATTTCAGTTTTCTTAACCAGGGTATGACTATGTAACCCAAAACAAAAGAAACCAAAAAGGCGATTATTACGGAAGATAAAAATACTGCGGTTTGCATACTGTTCTCCTTTCCGAAATCACGCTGCAACGGCGGATCCCGGTAAATTATTTACTGCTTTCCTCTTTAAGTTCTCGGAATGCTTCTGCCACGATTTCACGCTCATCAAGATGAATCGTTCTGTCCTTTAATATCTGGTAATCCTCGTGACCTTTGCCTGCAAGAACTATTATATCACCTTTTTGCGCATTGTGAACTGCAAATTTTATCGCACTAATTCTGTCGGGTATAACTTCGTACGGAGTTTTGCCGTTTTTCATACCCTTTACTATATCTGCAATTATTGCGTTCGGGTCCTCGGTGCGCGGATTATCGCTTGTAACAATAACATAATCGGCGTATTCTTCGGCTATTGCGCCCATTTTCGGGCGTTTGGTTTTATCGCGGTCACCGCCGCAGCCGAACACGGCAATAAGGCGGTTTTTCTCGCACTCTTTAAATGTTGAAAGTATATTTTTAAGTCCGTCGGGAGTATGTGCATAGTCGATTATAACGCTGAAGCCAAAATCATTGGGAACAGATTCCGCTCTGCCCTTTACGCCCTTCATTTCGGTAAGTGCGACAGCGGCTACATCAAGCGGTATACCGAGTTCTACTGCGCAGGACGCTGCAGCCATAGAATTGTAAACGCTGAATTTTCCGCCGGTTGAAAGCCTTATTCGGCTTATAAGATTATAACCGTTAAAGTGGTATTTGACGCCGTCGGGTTTATAGTAAATATCCTTTGCCGTATAGATAGCCTCATCGCTTACGGCGGAATATGTGCAGACCCTACAAGGCAGACCTTCAACCAATTTTTTTGAATACGGGTCATCGTAATTTACAATTGCAAGGTCGGTCTGCGTAAAGAGTTTGCGCTTTGCCGCACAGTAATTTTCCATTGTTTTATGGTAATCAAGGTGATCTTGCGTAAGATTTGTGAATACAGCGGCGTCAAATTTAATGCCGTACACTCTGTCCTGATCCAACGCGTGTGAAGAAACCTCCATCACACAGGTATCGCACCCTGCGCTTTTCATAAGTGAAAAAAGCGAATTAAGAGCGTAGGCATCGGGCGTTGTGTTTTTAGCCGGAACGGTTTCATCACCTATCATATTTTGAATAGTTCCGATAAGCCCGACCTTATGCCCTGTATGTTCAAGCACGGTTTTAAGCATATAGGATACGCTCGTTTTACCGTTAGTACCCGTAACGCCGATTATCTTCATACTGTCCGCCGGATTGCCGAACCACTTAGCGCATATTGACGCGTAAACCTGCCGTGTATTTTTAACTATAAGCTGCGGTTCTACCCCCGTATCCTTTTGTGCGATTACAAGGGCGGCGCCCTTTTTTACCGCGTCGGGAGCGTATTTATGTCCGTCCGAGGCACTGCCGTCTATGCACACGAAAACCATACCGTTATTTACTTTGCGCGAATCGCAGGTTACGCCTGTTACCTCAGTTTCCGCAAACTTGCCGCAGCCGTCAATCAATTCCTTTAATTTCATAAAGTCAAGTCCTTTCATTACACGGTGGAAATAAAAACATAAGTAATTCTTGTTAATCGGCGGCGTCGGTTCTTCTGAAATAGACCGACACGACCGTACCGTATTCAACAGTCGACCCCGGGCTTATATCCTGTTTATATGCAACCACACCGGAATCTACAATATCGGCGCCGAAAAATTTAATATTCAATCCGCTGTTTGCGGCGGTAGTGTTTGCGGCAGATACCGTCATTCCGCTGAAATTGGGAACCGCCACCGCACCTGCCGAAGATGTGTCGTCGGTATAAATTACAACCACGCCGTTTTTATATACAGATTTTGCCGCCGCAGGGAATTGTCTTGCAACGGTTTCGCCGCTGCCTACCACTTTGTATGAAAGCCCTGCTGCGGTAACAGCCGCCTTTGCAGACGCAACATCTTTGCCCACTATACTCGGAACATTTACAGCCATTTTGGCAAGTTCTTCTTCGGAATATTGCGGCTCATAACCAAGATACGGCAATATTTCGGATATTATCTGACCGCCTGCCGGCGCTGCGATGGCACTGCCGTAATAGGCCGCGCCGTTTTCAACATCGGGTTGGTCTATCATAACAAGCACCGCAATTTCGGGGTCATCCATAGGCGCGATGCCCACAAACGAGCCGATATACAGGTTACGCGAACCGCTTGCTTCGTTCTCTGCAACTTTTTGGGAAGTACCGGTCTTACCTCCTACACGGTAGCCCGAAACATAGGCGTTCTTACCGCCGCCGTTTACAACAACATCTTCAAGCATCTGCCTTATTATTGCTGAAGTTTCTTCGGATATTACCTGGCGTTTAACATTTGTACCTATGCTTTTAACGGTATTACCTTCTGAATCTATTATTTCATTAACGATATGCGGCGTTACGAGTTTGCCGCCGTTTACCGCCGCCGAAACAGCGGTTATAAGTTGCAACGGACTTATCTTAAATGTCTGGCCGAATGCCGACGACGCAAGTTCCACGGGTCCCATTTTTTCTTTTGAATGGTAAACCGAAGTTGCTTCACCGGGCAAGTCAATACCTGTTTTTTCTGTAAAGCCGAAAGCCGAAAAATAATCGCTGAATTTTTCTACTCCCAAATCTTCACCTATGGTAATAAATGCAGGATTGCAGGAATTGTTCATAGCAATGCCGAGCGTTTGGCTACCGTGCCCCGAATGTTTATGGCAGTTATATGACTGACCCGAAACGGTGATTTTACCCGTACAGTTATAAGTGTGCGAGGGTGAAGTAACCTTTTCTTCAAGCGCTGCGGCAGCGGTAAATATTTTGAATACCGAACCCGGTTCATATGCGTCGGATATTGCTTTATTTCTCCACTGCCTGCTGAGCAATTCGGTTTTTGTATTCTTTTTTTCGGTTTCGTCGGTTATGGCGTCAAGTTTTGCGTTATCCTCATCCGAGAGTTTAAACGGCTCGTTCGGGTCAAAATCGCCCTTAACCGCCATTCCTAAAATTTCGCCGGTTTTTACATTCATAACAATACAGGCACCGCGCTCTTTGGCTTGGTTATCCTTAACTGCCTGTTCCAAATGATTTTCGCAAACATACTGTATATAACTGTCAAGCGACAGCTTAAGCGTACTGCCCGGTTCTGCATCCACAATTTTTTCGTAAGAGAACGGCATAGCATCGCCGTTTGCCTTTTTGGCGGCAACCATTCTGCCCGCAGTCCCCGTAAGCTCGTTATCATACTGTGCCTCAAGCCCCGAAAGACCTTGGTTATCGTCGCCCACAAATCCCAAAACAACCGACGCCAAACTGCCGTTGGGATATGTGCGTTTTGTGCTTTTATCAAGCCCTATATATTTTGCAACATCGTTCTCGCTTTTTGAAATATAATCTCTAATGAGGTCGGCTTTATCGCTTTCAACTTTTTTTTGAACAATAACATAACTTGACTGAGTATTTAATTTTTCAACTATTTTTTCGCGTTCACATTCTAAAATTTGTGAAAGATTATCGGCAATTTCATTCTTTGTTGCTTCAAGTTTCGTGTTATCGGTTATGGATTTAAATCCGTTCGGGGTTATGTAAACCGTCCAAACGGTTGAACTTGTTGCCAGCAGGTTACCGTTGCGGTCATAAATATCGCCGCGCTGAGCCGTCATCTCGGTATCATACAGTTGCTGTGATGCAGCCTTGTTTTTGTAAAATTCACCTTTCACAATCATAATTCTGAAAAGTTGAATAAAGGAAGTTAAAACCGTAGTACCGACCAATATCAGCGCTACGATTTTCATACGGGTTCTGATTTTTTTAGTTGGTCCGTATGTCATTGTTTTGTCCTCCCTTTTAAAAAATTCGGGGTGTTATCGGCAGCAGCCGAACAAAGCCGAGGTGTTAATTATGCTCAATACGAGAGTTGAGGAAAAACACCCAACTCTCGTATAATATTCTTTTTAAATATATGTTATTACCTGCAAAACTTATTCAATCGGAAATGTTTGTTCCCTTTCCGTCAACCGCGCAGTCCTCGGCATTGGTTTTTATATAAACCATTTGACCTTTTTCGATTTTATTCATACCGAGTTGCTTTGCGGCTTCCTCTACATTTTTATACGAAGTCATTTTTTCAATTGCGCAGTTAAGCCGCGTTTTTTCGCTTTCAAGGCGCGATATCTCGGTATTCACAGAATCTATTTGCGAATTTACTTTGGTTATTTCGGCGCGCGTAAAAATATTGGCAAAGACCATTGCCACAAGGAAAATTGAAATTGCTGCAGCAACCACTTTGCTTTTAAGCGATTTACGGGCGTCTTCAGCCTTTTTAAGCCTTGACGCAGGGTGACGCGTGACCCTCGCCCTGCCGGGAGCCGTTTTCGGCTCGGTCTTCGGCGCGGCAGACTCCGTAAACATATCAAAATCATACGCTAAGGACATATTATAATATTTATAGTTGTCCAATTTTTTCACCGTTCCTTTATTCTTTTAACAGAGCGCAGTTTGGCACTGCGGCTTCTGGGATTCTCGTTTATTTCTTCATCGCTCGGAATAATGGGTTTGCGATTGACAAGTTCACCCTCCGGTGTTCTTCCGCACATACAAACAGGGAAATCGGGGGGACAAATACAACCCTTACAAAATTCTGCAAAGGTTCTTTTAACAATGCGGTCCTCAAGCGAATGGAAAGTAATAACGCTTAAAACACCGCCGACCGACAGCCGTGAAAAAGCATTTTCAACCCCCTGCTTTGCGGCGTCAAGTTCGCCGTTTACCTCAATACGCAGCGCCTGAAAGCACTTTCTTGCAGGGTGACCGTTACGCCTTGCAGCAGCAGGCACCGCATTTTTTATTATCTCGGCAAGTTGCAGCGTGGTTTTTATTTCGTTCTTTTCACGCTCTTTGCATATCGCCAAGGCTATTTTATAGGCGAACTTCTCCTCGCCGTAATCCCTGAATATTTCGGTTAATCTTTGAGCCGACAGCGAATTCACAAGTTCGGCAGCCGTTGTTCCGCTTTTGCTCATTCTCATATCAAGCGGCGCATCGGTATGGAAAGAAAAGCCGCGCTCGCCGTTATCAAGCTGAAAAGACGACACTCCGAGGTCTAAAAGCACACCGTCCACCGTATCAATTCCCAAATCGTCAAGCACCGACGGTATCTCGGTAAAGTTGGATTGCACAACGGTTGCAGGCAATCCCTTCAGCCGCTCTTTTGCCGTTTTCACCGCATCGGGGTCACGGTCAATCGCGATAAGGCGCCCCGTAGTAAGCAATTCGGCAATTTTTTTTGAATGACCGGCGCCGCCGGCTGTACCGTCAACATATATTCCGTCTTTTTTTACAGAAAGCGAACTGACGGCCTCATTAAGCAGAACCGACTTATGCGAAAATTCCATTTCGCTCAGTCCCTCCTTCTGTATTTAAAAATTAAGTTGAGCCATAATTCCGGCAATTTCTTCAGGCGTGTATTCGCTGCTTTCGGCAGCCCAAGCGGCTGCGTTCCACATTTCAAGGTGTGTGGACATACCCAAAATAGCCGTTTCACCGTCAAGTGATGCGAACTCCCTTAAATTTTGGGGAATCAGCACCCTGCCCTGTGAATCGTACTCCAATCGGGTTGCCCCTGCGTACAAATAATGTTTTACTTTGCTTGCCGTAATTGACGGCAGGCTGCGAATTTTCTCGTCAAGCGCCGCCCATTCGTCATTTGAATATATGCAAAGGCAGCGTTTGCCCTCAAGTCCTTTGGCAAGCATTATACTCTCGCCCAAATCATCTCTGAATTTTGCAGGGATAGCAATGCGGCCTTTTTTATCGATATTATGTTTATATTCACCGAATAACATTCAAAACCGCCTCACTTTCCACACAATTTAACACTTTTAAGGTTTTTAGGGACACTTTTCCCCACTCACAAAATCATTATAGAGCATAAAAAAGCAAAATGCAATACCAAATTTAAAAAATTACTATCTTTTATAAAAAAATTGCTGCCGCCCTTTATTAAAAAGAGCGGCAGCAGTGCCTATAAAGTATTAAAATGTAAAATAAAGTTAAAAATCGCAGTTAAGCGGAGTTCTGTAATATGGGATAACATCGCGGATGTTTTCCATATCGGTAAGATACATAACAAGCCTTTCAAATCCCATACCAAAGCCCGAATGGGTGCAGCCGCCGAAACGGCGCAGATTAAGGTACCAATACATATCTTCTTCCGATATTCCGAGTTCCCTGACTCTTGCAAGCAGTTTATCGTAATCGGTTTCGCGCTGACTGCCGCCCATCAATTCACCGGCACCGGGAACTAACAGGTCAACCGCAGCAACGGTTTTACCGTCGTCATTCTGATACATATAAAACGCCTTAATATCTTTCGGCCAATCGTAAACAAATACGGGGGATTTAAAATATTCTTCGGTTAAATACTTCTCGTGTTCTTTTGCGATATCCTCACCGTATTGCGGTTTGAACACAAAGCGGTCTTCAACCTTTTTTAATATCTCAATAGCGTCGTGATGTGTGACTTTTGCAATGTGCGAATCAACAAACGCGTTCAGTTTTTCTATAAGGTTTGTGCTGTTGAACTTCTGCAAAAACTCAAGTTCATCGGGGCAGCGGTCAAGCACATATTTAACCACAAATTTAAGAAAATCTTCTTCAAGGTCCATCAGTCCGTTAAGGTCGCAAAAAGCGACTTCCGGTTCAATCATCCAAAATTCTGCAGCGTGGGTCTTGGTGTTGGAGTTTTCCGCCCTGAATGTAGGACCGAATGTGTATATTTTACCGAATGCCATTGCAAAGGTTTCGCCCTCAAGCTGACCCGTTACCGCAAGGCAGGTTTCTTTACCGAAAAAGTCTTTGCTGTGGTCGGTTTCGCCGTCAGCTAATGTAGTAACTTTAAAAGTATTGCCTGCGCCCTCACCGTCATTTGCGGAGATAAGCGGAGTATGCACATATACATATCCCCTGTCCTGAAAATATGTATGCACCGCCATCGCAGCCACGCTTCTTACCTTAAAAACAGCCTGAAAGACCCTTGTGCGAGGGCGCAGATATGCCTGTTCACGCAAAAATTCCAGCGAATGTTTTTTGGGCTGTAGCGGATAATTTTCCGGACAATCACCCAAAAGTTCAACATTCTCGGCTTGAATTTCCACCGTTCCGGGTCTGTTTTCAACCTCGGTGAGTTTCCCTGCAACCTTTATGGCAGAACCGACACGGTAGGCGTTAATTTCGGAAAAATTTTCTACAGCGTCAGAATAAACCACCTGCACCGATTTAAAGCAGCTCCCGTCAAAAAAATCAATAAACCCGAAAGTTTTTTGTCTGCGGTGGTTTCTTATCCAACCCTCAAGCGTTACCGTAGCGCCGATATATTTATCTGCAGCGCCGAACATATCTTTTAAAAGAATTTTTGACACTTTTATCACTCCTACTTAATCTTTACCGATAACACTTTTAAAAAGTTGCTCGGCAAACCATTCGTGAATTTTGGGCAGATAATGTATATTATCTGCCCTATATATTCCCCTCTGCGGGGCATCCATATCGAAATACGGGCAATTCTTTGAGGTGGGCAAATAAACAAATGTACCGTTACGATCTGAAAGTCGCTTAAACGCTGCGTTTACAGCCGCCTGATATTTTTTCGGCTCTTTGTCATCAAGCGCATTTGCATAACACAGTTCATAAAAATAAACGGGACACGGCATCGTCATTTTTTGAAGCAGACCGCCGAAGAACTTTTCATAATACTTATCGGCAGTGTCGAAAAATGTTTCGTCAACCGGCGCCGAATCCGCCTCGCTGCCTATCCAATGAAGCCCGAGCGAAACGGGATTTTTATATTTGCCGTTCAAAAACTTCATTGTGTTTTCTATGGTTTCAAGCGCCAGCGGATAAAGGGATATATCACAGTGTTCAATATCCATAATCCTTTCCCTGTCGGGAATCCACATCATATTATATTTGCTTCCGTCCCAAAAATAGGCGTAAACCGTCCCCTGCGAGCCGATTGAAATTTGAACTATGTACAAATCGGGCAAACCTGCTTTATTTCCGCTGTCAATTTCCGACTGCCAGAGTTTTGCAAAGCATGCGGCAAGCCTGTATGTTGCGTCCTGCGTTTCGCCGAGGTTCATTCCGTAAGAAGAATAGCCGCTGAATTTAACTTCATCCAGACCGTAAGCCTGATTATCCTTTGCGGCAAGCCCGAAAACATTTTTCATAGGTTCTTTTATTATATCGCAGTCGTCCATAACGGCGGCATGACCGTGGGCGTTCGACTGACCGAAAACGAACATAACCGCCGCATCGTGTTCACGAATGTTCATATAAATACCACTTCCGTACCCAAAATACTCATTTTATGGTATCACAAACATTCTTTTTTTTCAATATTTTTATGCTATTTTCTTGTTTTAATTGCAGAAATGTGGTATACTAAGGCAATTAAACTCACGGAGGTGTTTGCAATGAACACAAAACTTTTAAAACTTTTATACGAAAATTCAAGATACACCGTCGGTGACCTTGCGACGATGCTTGGCATAAGCGAAGCAGAAGTCAAAGCGGATATGGAGAAAATGGAGAAATCCGGACTTATATGCGGATACAAGGCGGTAATTGACTGGAGCCGTGTTGACAATGAAAAGGTTTCGGCAATGATTGAACTTAAAGTTACCCCAAAGACTGACGCGGGATTTGAATATTACGCAGAGCAAATAACCAAATACCCGGAAGTTGAAAGCGTATATCTTATGTCGGGAGCATACGACATATGCGTTATTGTTAAGGGAAAAAGTTTTTTGGAAGTTGCAGATTTTGTGGCAAAAGTTTTAGCGCCTATGAACGGGGTAAACTCAACCGCAACGCACTTTGTTCTTAAAAGATACAAGGAAATGGACATTGAACTCGGTGCTAAACACAAAGATGACAGAGGTAAAATCGGACTATGATAGACTACGGAAAAATGATAAACCCGACGGTTGAAGAAATAAAGCCGTCCGGTATACGGAAGTTTTTCGACATAGCCGAAAAACTTGACGATGTTATATCCTTAGGCGTTGGAGAACCTGATTTTTTAACACCGTGGCATATCCGTCAATGCGCTATTGACTCGCTTAACAGCGGCAAAACACGCTACACCGCAAACCGTGGACTTAGCGAACTGCGCGCCGCTGTATGCGAACATATTAAAAAGGAATACGGACTTGAATACTCGCCTGACACTGATGTGCTTGTAACCGTCGGCGGCAGCGAGGCAATAGACGGTGCCGTGAGGGTGATTTGCCGACCGGGGAGCGAGGTTATAATACCCGAACCGAGTTTTGTTTGTTACGAACCGATAGTAAGGCTTGCGGGCGGAACACCCGTAATAATCCCCACAAAGGCTGAAAACAATTTCCGTTTAACGGCTGCGGAACTTAAAAGTCATATTACCGATAAAACAAGCGCGCTTATCTTCCCTTTTCCGAACAACCCGACGGGAGCGATAATGAAGCGCGGTGATCTTGAAGAAATTGCCGAAGTTTTGCGCGGAACCGATATTGCGGTAATATCCGATGAGATATATTCAGCCCTCACATACGGCGGCAAAAAGCACTGCTCGATTGCAATGATTGAAGGAATGAAAGAGCGAACTGTTGTTATAAACGGATTTTCAAAAACCTATTCAATGACAGGTTGGCGTTTGGGTTACGCCTGCGGTCCGTCGCCTATAATAAAACAAATGACAAAGGTGCATCAATTCGCCATAATGAGCGCACCGACCACATCGCAATATGCCGCAATTGAAGCGTTAAGAAACGGCGACCGTGATATTTCGGCAATGCTTGAAGAGTACGACTCACGCCGCCGCATTATTCTTGACGGTTTTAATAAATTGGGTCTTGAATGTTTTGAACCAAAAGGTGCGTTTTATGTATTCCCGTCAATTAAAAGCACGGGTATGAGTTCGGACGAATTTTGCG
>CAVALG010000127.1:0-2418 GCA_963589585.1 Roseburia sp. AF12-17LB | reverse complement strand
TACAACGAGTTTTTGAAAATAGACTGTGTTGATATCGGCGATGTTTGCGAGTATAAACCCAACGGCAAATACAACATAGACCTACAAAAAACAAACAAGCTGATACTTATGTCGGCAGGCGTACCCGAAAACAACATAACGGTATCAGACCTATGCACCGAATGTGAACACGCCCACTTCCATTCCCACAGGGCTACGGGCGGCAGACGCGGAAACAACGCCGCGCTTATAGCGTTGAAGCAGCGCAGTTTATAATTACATAACAAAATCACCGAGGACGGTCTTTTACAGACTGTTCTCGGTGATTGTTTTTTTAAAGTTTTACCGCAACCGATTATTTAAGTACATTTGAACGGTCGGTATATACGGTATGAAGAATCTCGTGCGCTTTATGGCTTCCCGGCTCGCCGAGGTATTCGTCATAAAGTTTTTTAACCATCGGGTTTTCGTGAGATTTTCTGTGTTTTTGGTTTGCGTCATTTTTGTAAAGTGCCGACGCTCTGAGTGCTTTAATATCCTTAACGGCTTTAACGCTTGCAGGCTGTATGGGCTGACCGCCACCGTTTACACAACCGCCGGGGCATCCCATTATTTCGATGAAATGGTAGGTTTCTTCGCCCGACTCCACCTTGCAAAGCAATTCGTGTGCAGCTTTCATTCCGCTGACAACCGCGATATTAACATCTGTGCCTGCGATATTAAGGGTTGCGCGTTTTATGGGCGCGGTGCCGCGGACAACTTCATAATCCACTTCGTCAAAAGTTTTGCCCTCAAGCACTTCTTTAACAGTTCTGAGAGCCGCCTCCATAACGCCGCCCGTTGCGCCGAATATGACGCCTGCGCCGGTATCTTCGCCGAGCGGATTATCAAACTCTTCATCCGGCAAAGCGGTAAAGTTGATTCTTGCACGGTCAATCATTCTTGCAAGTTCGCGCGTGGTGATTGCGATATCTACATCGGGAAGTCCTGCGGCTGCCTGACCGTCGCGACCGATTTCAAACTTTTTGGCGGTACACGGCATTACGGATACCGAAACAATATTTTCGGGGGATATGCCGTTTGTTTCCGCATACCAGGTTTTAAGAACCGCGCCGAACATTTGCTGCGGAGATTTGCAGGAAGAAAGGTTCGGTATAAGGTTCGGATGATACATTTCGCAGAATTTTATCCACCCCGGTGAACAGGAAGTTATAAGCGGAAGTGCGCCGCCGTTTTTAAGGCGGCCGATAAACTCGGTGCCTTCTTCCATAATTGTAAGGTCGGCACTGAAATCGGTATCAAATACCTTATCAAAGCCCAGGCGGCGGAGTGCGGCAACCATTTTGCCCTCAACATCCGTGCCTATTTCCATACCAAAAGACTCGCCGAGCGCTGCGCGTACGGCAGGTGCTGTTTGAACGATAACAACCTTTTCGGGGTCTGCCAATGCTTCATAAATTTTAGCGGTATCGTCCTTTTCAGTAAGTGCGCCCGTGGGGCAGTTTACTATACACTGACCGCAGGAAATACAAGCGACATCGCTCAGCTTTTTATTAAAGGCGCATGCGATATTTGTATCTATACCGCGGTCGTTTGCGCCGATAACGCCGACATGCTGTTCGTTACAAGCGGCAACGCAGCGGCGGCAAAGCACGCACTTATTATTGTTTCTTATCATATGCGGCGCGCTGTCATCAATTTCATAGGTGGGTTTAAAACCGTCGAAAATGCCTTCATCCTCAATACCGTAGTCGCGGCAAAGGGTCTGCAATTCACAATTTCCAGAACGGACGCAGGACAGGCACTTACGCTCGTGCGTTGACAAAATAAGTTCCAGCGTGGTTTTTCTTGCTTTTAAAACGGCGGGTGAATTGGTGTTTACCTGCATACCCTCGGAAACGGGGTAAACGCAGGCGGCAACGGTTCTGTTCCCCCTACCCTCGTTTGCTTCTACAATACAGATACGACATGCGCCGATCTCGTTGATTTTTTTCATATAGCAAAGCGTAGGAATTTCAAACCCGAGCTTTCTTGCGGCTTCAAGTATTGTGGTGCCTGCCGGTACAGAGACATCCATACCGTTGATTTTTAAATTTATCATTTTAACATCACTCATCGTATGTTTCTCCTCCCTTTATTGTTTAGAAATGGCTTTAAACTTACAGTTGCCCATACATACGCCGCATTTAATACATTTATCGCTATTAATTTCGTATGACGGAAGTTTATGGCCGGGTGCTACATAATCGGTTTTTACAACGGCGCCTACCGGGCAATTTCTTGCACAGAGACCGCATCCGATACATTTATCTTTATCCAACTTAAAGGTAAGGAGATGTTTACATACACCTGCAGGACATTTTTTATCCACAACATGGGCTATATATTCTTCGCGGAAGAATTTAAGGGTTGAGAGAACGGGGTTAGGCGCTGTCTGAC
>CAVALG010000126.1:0-13090 GCA_963589585.1 Roseburia sp. AF12-17LB | reverse complement strand
ACTATCTTTCAATGGGTATGTCCGATGATTACGCCGTTGCAATAGAAGAGGGCGCCAATATCGTAAGAATCGGCACAGCGCTTTTCGGCAGACGGGTGTATAAATAATCTTGTATATCTTATATTTTGCATATTATTAAAATTTGAAGGGAGAAATTAAAATGGGATTTATGGATAAAATCAAGGACCTTGTAACCTCAAGCGAAGACTATTATGATGATGAATTTGATAATAACGAGGAAGAAGTTGCCTATGCGGCTGAGGAGAAAAAGCCTAAAAAAGAGTCGGCTCAGGCTACTCCGTTCCCCGAAGAAAAACGCAATAAGTATGTTAACATAAGCGCAACAACTCAACTTCAGGTTGTTCTTGTAAAACCCGAAAGATATGAGGACGCTCCCTCAATAGCCGATCATCTTAATAACAAACGCACGGTCGTGCTCAATCTTGAATCGGCAAATAAGGAAACAACACGCCGTTTGGTTGACTTTTTAAGCGGCGTTGCATACGCAAATAACGGGCAGATTAAAAGGGTGGCTGCCAGCACATTTATAATAACGCCTTTCAATGTGGATTTGGTGGGCGACCTTGTGCTTGACGAACTTGAAAGCAGCAATCTTTACCTGTAAAATGTTTGGTAAAACACCGTTTAAATACGCTTTAAGGGGATGACTATAATATGTACACTTCAGATGATATCAGAAATCTTACCTTTCAAAAATCGGTAAACGGGTACAGGCCCGGTGATGTTGAAGAATTTCTGGACGAACTTGCTACCCAGATAGACGAATTAGTTGCTAAAAACCGCCAACTTAAAGAGCAAATAGAAAATGGCGGCATCGTATCGGCACCCAAACAGGCAGAATCGGATATTCCGGGACTGTCGGGTGAAAGTCTGCAAAATTTGCTTATAAACGCTCAGCGAATGGCTGACAGTATTGTGAATGACGCTAAGAAAAAAGCTGCCGATATTTTAGCCGAGGCCGAGCAAAAAAGGCAGGACGCAGAGCGCGGTACGGCTGCAAAACTTGAGCAGACCCAGGAAAAAATTAAAGCAATAATTGCCGAGTCCGACAGGCGTTCAAATGACCTTGTAAGCGTTGCCGTGTCGAAATCCGAAAATATGATAACCGCAGCACACGACAGCGTTGCGCGCCAGCAGGTGATGTTCGATAAATTAAAAATCGGCGTTTCTAATTTTAAAAAGGAGCTTGTAGCGCTTTATAAAAAACAGCTTGAGTTTATTGCGTCAATACCCGACGAAGTGCCGTCAGACCCCGAAACCATTGCACGCGCAGTGGAATTCGTTGTTGACAGTGCGCCGTCAGCCGATGCTTTTGTGAAATCGGGTAAGGACAGCGCGCAAAATGCAGCGCAGAATGACGGCGGCACAGATGAAAAATCATCTGTTGATATAAATAGGTTGGAACCTGAAGAAAAAGCGGAAGATATTTTCGCAAATCCCGAAACCGAAAGCGCTGTTAAAGCGTTTGAGGAAAACATAAAAGCGGAAACTGCCGAAAGGTATGAAGCACCTGCCGTAATTACCCCGTCAAACGACGGCGAAAATGAAGAAGCAGATGCCGCGGAAGAAACAAAATCCGAAAGGAAACCCGTTTCCGTAATACCGGAGGGTGCAGGCTCAACCAACCGTCCCGAACGCAGCGAGCGTTTGAAAAACTCACTTAAATTTTTCGACGAGTATGACGAAGATGACGATGATGAAGACGACGAGCCGAGGGGCTTTTTCAAAAGAAGAAAAAAATAATCAAAGGGGCATTAAACAGCAATGGATTATAACCAAACCATAAATCTGCCGAAAACCGATTTTCCGATGCGCGCAGGCTTGCCGACAGCGGAACCGGTTATGCTTAAAAATTGGCAGGATAACAATGTGTATGACGAACTTATGAGACTTAACGAAGGCAAACCTTTATATGTTTTGCATGACGGTCCTCCCTATGCCAACGGAATTATCCATATGGGAACCGCACTTAATAAATCGCTTAAAGATTTTGTTCTTCGCTATAAAAATATGTCGGGATTTAAGGCCCCTTATCTACCGGGTTATGATACGCACGGCTTGCCTACCGAACTTAAAGCAAGAAAAGCGGCAGGCAAAAAATCGTCTGAGCATATTTCTGCGCTTGAACTGCGCCGCATATGCCGCGATTTCGCTTTAAAATTTGCAGATGATCAGCGCCATCAGTTTGAGCGCCTCGGCGTATTGGGCGAGTGGGATAATCCCTATATGACCCTTAAAAACGAATATGTTGCAAAACAGGTTGAAGTATTTGGTAAAATGGCTGAAAAAGGCTATATTTACAAAGGGCTTAAACCGGTTTATTGGTGCCCCGAGTGCCAGACCGCTCTTGCGGAAGCCGAAATTGAATATGCAGAAGACCCTTGCCATTCAATATATGTTAAATTTAAAGTAACAGACGATAAAGGGCTGCTTACCAAAATGGGCGCGGACCTTGACAAAACTTATTTTGTTATATGGACAACAACCACCTGGACCTTGCCTGCAAACCTTGCAATATGCTTAGGTCCGGATTATGAGTATGCCGTTGCAAAAGCAAACGGAGAGTACTATATTATGGCGCGCGAACTTATGGATGCCGCTATGAAGGTAGCGGGTATTGAGGATTATGAGATAATCGGAACAATGCAGGGTAGAGAGTTCGAATATATGAAAGCCGCTCACCCGTTTATTGACCGTGAATCGCTTATAATAATCGGCGACCATGTAACCCTTGAAAGCGGTACAGGGTGCGTTCATACCGCCCCCGGTCACGGTGTTGACGACTTTGAAGTTTGCCGCAAATATCCCGAAATTCCTATGGTTGTGCCGGTTGATAATAAAGGCGTGCTGACAGAGGAAGCAGGCAAGTTTGCAGGGCTGGACACAAACGAGGCTAATAAGGCTATCGCCGCCGAACTTGAAAAAACAGGACATCTGTTTGCTCTTAATAAAATAATTCACCAATATCCGCACTGCTGGCGCTGCAAATCGCCCATTCTTTTCCGCGCAACCGAGCAATGGTTCTGCTCAATAAAGGACTTTGCCGACAAGGCGGTTGAGGCTATAAATACCGTTAATTGGGTGCCGGCTTGGGGGCGCGACCGTATAACCGGAATGGTTACAGATCGAAGCGATTGGTGTATTTCCCGTCAACGCACATGGGGCGTTCCTATCCCGATTGTTTATTGCAAAGAGTGCGGCCACGAACTTATAAATCATAATACTATAGCGCACATTGCGGATATTTTCCGCGAAAAGGGCGCAGACGCATGGTATGAACTTTCTGAAAAAGAACTTCTGCCCGACGGCGTTAAATGCGAAAAATGCGGCTGCACAGAATTTAAAAAAGAAACCGATATTATGGATGTTTGGTTTGATTCGGGCGTATCGCATGCCGCAGTTTGCGGTCAGCGCGATTATCTCCGTGAGCCTGCCGATTTGTATCTTGAGGGTGCCGACCAGTACAGGGGCTGGTTCCAGTCATCATTGCTTACTTCGGTAGCTACCGACGGTGTTGCGCCTTACAAAACCGTTGTAACTCACGGCTGGGTTGTTGACGGTGAGGGCAAAAAAATGTCTAAATCCCTCGGCAATACCATTAACCCCGACGATATCGTAAATAAATACGGTGCCGATATATTAAGGCTGTGGGTCGCTTCGTCCGATTACCACGCCGATATTCGCGTATCGCCCGATATCCTTAAACAGTTAAGCGAAGTTTACAGAAAAATCAGAAATACGGCAAGATTTATTTTGGGTTGTATAAACGATTTTGACCCGAATAAGGATTGCGTAGCGGACAGTCAACTTGAAGAAATTGACCGTTTTGCTCTTGCCAAACTTAACGAACTGGTTGAAAAATGCACGGTAGCGTACGATAACTTCGAGTATCATATAATCGTACACGCAATTCACAACTTCTGTGTTGTGGATATGTCTAACTTCTACCTTGACGCGCTTAAAGATCGCTTGTATGCCGAGAGTGAAAAATCTCTTACACGCCGTGCTGCTCAAACAACAATTTACAAGGTGCTTGATACCCTTACAAGGCTTATCGCTCCGATACTTGCCTTTACTGCGGACGAAATCTGGCACTTTATGCCGCATACCGAAGGCGCTGACGAGCGCAATATTGTATTCAACTCATTCCCAAAAGCCAAAGCGGAACGCGACGAGGAACTTCTCGCCCGTTGGGAAAAGATACACGCTGTGCGTGACGATGTTAAAAAAGAACTTGAAAATGCGCGCGCCGCAAAGGTAATCGGTTCATCGCTTGAGGCTGACCTTACACTTTACGCAACAGGCGAATTGCACGATTTCCTTAAATCGGTTGAAGCCATATTGCCCGAAGTGTTTATCGTATCGGGGCTTCATTTAGTAAACGGCGAGGACGGAAACAAAGGTGAGACCACAGGCGTAGGCATAAGCGTTTCAAAAATCGGGTACGGCAAGTGCGAACGCTGTTGGAAATTTGACGAGTCTGTCGGCAAAAATTCCGAACATCCCACAATCTGCGCCCGCTGCGCAAAAGTAATTTCAGAATAACGGATAGAAACGGCTGCCGCCGTAAGCGTGCGCAGCCGCCTTTCCGATTTAAAAGAGGTGTGAAACCATGACCTATGTTATAGCCAGCATAGTTGGCTTGCTTGTCATCGCCGCCGACCAATTAACAAAATATCTTGTTATAACTAATTTCAAACTCGGTGAGTCGCAGACAGTAATAAAAGGCATTATTAACTTCACCTATATAAATAACGGCGGCGCCGCCTTCGGCATATTGCAGAATAAGACCTGGATATTGCTTGCAATAACCTTTTTTATGCTTATAATATGCGTGGGTATGCTTATAAAAAAGACCTACCGTACACCCCTTATGTATTGGGCGGTAGTTTTGATTCTTGCAGGCGGTATAGGTAATATGATAGACCGTCTCTTCAGAAAGGGTCAGGTTGTCGATTTTATAGAAGCCGCATTTGTTGATTTCCCCGTGTTTAATGTTGCGGACATTTCTGTGTGCGTCGGCGCGGGATTGGTTTTCCTCTATTTTATTACGGACCTTGTGCGTGATACAAAGCGTAAGCCGCAATCAATAGATGCCGACGATATACTTAATAATAAAAAATCCAAATGACTTGTAAAACCGTAATTGCCGAGTCGGGGTGGGAACGCGCCGATGTTTTTGTATCGCAAGCGCTTGATATCACAAGATCATCGGCTGAAAGACTTTTTAAAGAAAATTCGGTGCTTAAAAACGGCAACCCCATAAAAAAGCGTGACTCCGTAGCGGCAGGGGACACCCTGCAGGTTATAATTGAGGACCCCACACCGGATAAAGCCGAGCCGCAGCCCATACCGCTTGATATCGTTTATGAGGACGATGACCTGCTTGTTGTAAACAAACCGCGCGGAATGGTGGTGCATCCGGCCCCGGGTAACCGTGACGGCACGCTTGTAAACGCATTGCTGTATCATTGCGGCGATTCGCTTTCTGGTATAAACGGGGTAATCCGCCCCGGAATATTGCACCGTATAGATAAAAACACAAGCGGACTTTTGCTAGTTGCAAAAAACGATAAGTCCCATATCTTTTTGGCTGAACAAATAAAATCCCACTCCTTTACAAGGGAATATGAAGCGGTTGTGTACGGCAGTTTCGGCGAAAAAACCGAGGGAATTGTTGATTTGCCGATAGGCAGGCACCCCGTAAAGCGTAAGCAGATGGCGGTAACTCAAAAAAACTCCAAAAATGCCGTTACACATTACAGTGTGATAAAGGATTACGGCAGGTTTTCTTATGTAAGGCTTCGCCTTTATACGGGGCGCACCCACCAAATCAGGGTGCATATGGCGTATTTGGGTCACCCCGTTGCAGGGGATGATGTTTACGGACCGCGGCGCGATACAACCGGACTCGGCGGACAGTGCCTGCACGCCAAAGTAATCGGGTTTATACACCCGTCAACGGGGGAATATATGCAGTTTGAATCGCCGTTGCCGGAATATTTTTTGAACTTTTTAAAAAAAGTTGCCGCAGGGCAACAGAATGGAGATTAAATATGGAAAATGCAAAAAAACAGGAACTTGCCGTGATTGCCGAAAAAATCCGCCTTGGCGTAATTGAGGGCACATTCAACGCAAAGTCGGGGCATCCGGGCGGCTCGCTGTCAATAGCCGAACTGCTTGCATACCTTTATTTTGACCGTATGAATGTAGACCCGCAAAACCCCAAAATGGCGAACCGCGACCGTCTTGTGTTGTCAAAAGGTCACGCTGCACCGGCGTTGTATGCCGCATTGTGCGAAAAGGGCTATTTCCCGTTTGAGGAAATTCAAAAACTTCGTCACACAGGCTGCTTGCTGCAAGGTCACCCCGATATGAAACATATTCCGGGCGTGGATATGTCAACAGGTTCGCTCGGTCAAGGATTTTCCGCTGCCTGCGGTATGGCGCTAAGCGCAAAGCATTTCGGCGACGATTATCGCATTTTCTGTATCTGCGGCGATGGTGAAATAGAAGAAGGTCAGGTTTGGGAAGCTGCGATGTTTGCAGGAAATAAGAAACTTTCCAATATAACCTTGTTTGTTGACCTTAATAATTTACAGATAGACGGAACTATTGATGAAGTAAACTCCCCCAAACCAGTTGACGCTAAGTTTGCCGCTTTCGGCTGGAATGTAATAACCATTGACGGCCATAGTTTTGACGAGATAGAAAGTGCCGTAAAGGCGGCTGATAAGTCAGATAAGCCTACCGTAGTAATTATGAACACCGTTAAAGGTAAGGGCGTTTCATATATGGAAAATCAGGTGGGTTGGCACGGCTCTGCCCCCAATGCGGAACAGTACGAAACAGCCGTTAAAGAAATTAAAGCACGGCTTGCAACTTTACAATAAGCTTTTAAGCGGAAACGGAGATAAATATGGCTGAAATTAAAAAAGAAGCAACCAGAGAAGCTTACGGAAGAACACTTGTTGAACTCGGCGAAAAGCACGACGATTTTATTGTACTTGACGCAGACCTTGCGGCGGCTACAAAATCGGGCGCATTCAAAAAAGCATTTCCCGAAAGATTTTATGACTGCGGAATTGCAGAGCAGAATATGATGAGCATTGCCGCCGGCGTTGCCGCAACGGGCAAAAAGGTATTTGCAAGTTCGTTTGCTATGTTCGCCGCAGGCAGAGCATTTGAACAGATAAGAAACTCTATCGGATATCCACATCTTAATGTAGTTATCTGCGCAACCCACGCAGGCATATCGGTAGGTGAGGACGGTGCAACCCACCAGTGTAACGAGGATATCGCTCTTATGCGTACCATTCCGGGTATGACCGTTATAAACCCTGCCGATACTGTTGAAGGCAGACTTGCAATGCTTGCCGCGTATGAACATAACGGACCTGTCTATATCCGTTTCGGCAGACTTGCCGTCCCGGTGGTTTTCGGTGATGATTATAAGTTCGAAATAGGAAAGGCTGCTACTCTTAAGGAAGGCAGCGATGTTACCGTTATTGCAACGGGCCTTATGGTTAAAGAAGCGCTTGAAGCCTACGAACTGTTAAAGGCAGACGGTATAAACGCAAGAATTATCAATATGGCAACCATAAAGCCGCTTGATGAGGACGCTGTAATTGCTGCCGCAAAGGAAACAGGCGCTATAGTAACGGCTGAGGAACACTCGGTTATAGGCGGCCTCGGCAGCGCTGTGTGTGATGTCGTTTGCGAAAAATGCCCTGTACCCGTGCTTAAACTTGGTATGAATGACCGTTTCGGTATGTCGGGCCCTGCGGCTGAGTTGCTTGATAAGTTCGGCTTCCGTGCCGTAAATATTGCCGAAATGGCTAAAAAGGCTATTGCGCTTAAAAAGTAATTGAATTTAAAATATTAAATTTAAAGTCCGCCCTGCTTTTCGCTGCCGAAAGGCAGGGCGGACTTTGTATATGCTTGTTTGGTCTGAATGTTAAATAAATATTCACATTATTTACTAAAGATTTTAATAAGACGCATATATAATAAAAGACAATAAAACCGATTGAAGAAATAAAATCAGAAAGGATCTGAATATTATGGATGAAAACAAAAGATCGGAAATACTCGGATTTGACTCAGCACAAAACAGCGACACCGTCGAAACCGACAATATAAACGAACAAACGGTAATCGGTTCGGAAAATGCTGCTTTTGCCGAAAACAGTGTCGGTGAAACGGCGGACGGTGCGCAGCAAGAGCCGCAGAATGCCGAACAGGCAGAAAACTTTACGCAAAGTAATGATGTGTTTGACGGAATCGGAGCGCAGTCTTCACCCGAAAGCAGTTATACCCCGGAAATTCCTTTTGCGGATTTAAACGGTCATAACCGGTACGCAAATGCCATTGTTGCAGATACAGTTAATAAAAGCAAACCACGCTTTTCGGTACTCACATTGGTAGTTTCGGTTGTTTGTGCTTTGGCGGTCGGTGTAGGCTCATCGCTTTTGGTGCTTGCTAACAGTAAAGGTACCGTAAGCGGTTCCTCCGGCAGCGGATTAACAGGTTCAAGTGTTAAAAATATAGTGGTTTCGGACGAATCTGAAACTATGGTCGAAGCAGTGTATGAAAAATGCGCCGACAGTATCGTAGGTATCCGTACTACTTCGTCGGTCAGCAGCTTCTTTGGCGATTCACAGGAAGTAAGCGGAGAAGGCTCGGGCATTGTCTATTCTGCCGACGGATATATAATCACCAACTATCATGTTATATCCGATTCAAGCAGTTCCTCATCTTCATCATCATATTTTGGGCAGAGCTCAAGCAGCGGCGTAGCCGAAAAAATCGATGTATATTTACCGAGCGACCCCGAAACCGCAATCTCGGCAACCGTTGTAGGTTACAATGTTTCTTCTGATTTGGCGGTTTTGAAAATAAATAAAACAGGGCTTACGGCTATAGAAATCGGTGATTCTGACAGCCTGAAAGTAGGTCAGAGCGTTGTTGCAATCGGTAACCCCGGCGGCTTGCAGTTTATGGGCAGTGTTACAAGCGGCGTTATAGGCGGTCTTAACCGTACGCTTACTATTGATTCGGTCGGAACGATGAAACTTATCCAGACCGATGCGGCTATAAACCCCGGCAACTCGGGCGGCGCGCTTGTAAATTCTGAGGGTAAACTGATAGGTATAAACTCCTCAAAACTTGTCAACACAAGTTACGAAGGTATGGGATTTGCAATACCGGTAAACGATGCGATTAAGATTTGCAAAAAACTTATTTCAAACGAGGGCACAGCAACCCCGTATATCGGTGTGAATATCAATACAAAATACACATCTAAAGTGCTTGAGTATTATGGGTTCCCGTCAGGTGCTGTTGTAAACAGTGTTGATAACGGCGGCCCTGCCGACAGCGCAGGTATAAAAAGAGGGGATATAATAACCAAATTCGGCGATACCGAAATCAGCGAGTATACCGCTTTGGGTGACGCGCTGAACCAATGCTCGCCGGGCGATACCGTAAAGGTTGAGATATACCGTTCGGGTTCTACAAAAACATTGGAAGTTAAAATAGGCGAAAGCAAGAACTGATAAATATAACAATATAGATACAAGCCGCGCGGCAAAATGATCCGAAATCATTTTTAGCTGCGCGGCGTCGCTTTTTTCCGGTTGGCGCTTCCGTTAATTAAAAATTAATTTTTTAAATGCCATAACATATTTACAAAAAGGTATTTTTGGTATATAATATCTTATATTGTCACAGATTGTTGCCGGACTTGCCGGCGTTTAATATTAAGATATTTAGGGGTGCTACCTATGAATAAAAAAAATACAAGGAAAATGTACAGAAGAAAATGCCGCTCCAAAAATCCCTTTGTCAGATTTGGTAATTGGTGGCATTACCTTGCGGGCGGCTGGAAAGCTGCAATTATTGTACTGACTTCGGTTGTGCTTATAGCTGCGGTAGTCGGCGGATATGTTTATTCTGTTTTTAACAGCATCAACCGTAAAAATGTTGATAACGATCTTATCGAAGTAGAACCTATAGCAGAGGGTATTAAGAATATCGCACTTTTCGGTATTGATACAAGAAACGGCAAATCCTTTTCGGGTAACTCTGATACCATAATGATTTTAAGCGTAAACACCAAGGTTAATAAAATCAAAATGGTTTCGGTTATGCGCGATTCCCTTGTTCCGATAGTAGATAAAAATAAAAAATACGGGAATTCTAAGATAAATTCTGCGTATGGCGGCGGCGGACCTGCCAGGGCCATAAATACGCTTAATTCAAATTTCGACCTTGATATTGAAGATTATGTTACCGTTAATTTCTTCGGTATGGAAAAAATTATTGAGGCAATGGGCGGTATTGAGGTTCCCGTAACCGAAGATGAAATGGCTCCGAAAAAAAGTGCGCCCAAAGGTATGCTCAACCAATGTATACAGGAACAGGCGGATAAGGACGGAACAGCTGCGGTGCTTGTAAAAAGTGCAGGTACGCAAATTCTTAACGGCCGCCAGACCGTGGCGTGGGCGCGTATAAGAAAAGCCAAAAACTATTGGGGACATAATGACGATTTCGGCCGTACCGAACGCCAACGCTATGTTATGCAAAAACTTTTTGAAACGGCTAAAACTCTGCCGTATTCAAAATACATTTCACTTGTTGACGCTCTTTTACCATGTACCGAAACTTCACTTACAAACAGCGAGATATTAAGTCTTGCCAAGGTTCTTACCGTAGGTGGGATATCAATGGAAAGTGCAAGGATCCCTACCGATAAAATGATAATTGACGCTGATTACCGCGCACCGGGCGCTTCAACGGTTTATTATAATATTGAGGATGCAAAAGGACTTATCCACGCATTTATATTTGAGGATGTTCCCGCCGAACAGTATGACGAACAGACGACATACTCAAAACAAGATTGGTACGGCGGCGGCTCGGGCGGCAGTTCGCATTCCGGCAGTTCTTCAAGCGGAAACAACACATCGCAAAGTGCGGCAAGTTCTTCAAATTCATATGTTACAAGCAGTTCGGAGAGTTCATCTTCAAGCTCATCTTCAAGTTCATCTGTTACAAGCAGCTCGGAAAGTTCTTCTTCAAGTTCTTCAAGTAGTTCTTCTTCAAGCAACAATTCAAGCGTTACTCCTACTCCCGATCCGGATCCCGAACCGACGCCGACGCCGGACCCCGAACCGACTACTCCCGATGGTGAGCAGTAACCGCTGCTGAATGTGAGGGCATAAAATGAAAAGTTTTGATATTAAAACAAAAATATATTTCGGCGAAAATTCGCTTGACCGACTTAAGGAATTGAAGTGCAAAAAGGCGCTTGTAATATCCGACCCGTTTGTTGTTAAAAGCGGTATGGTTTATATGATAGCGTCACGCCTGACAGAGGGCGGCATTGACTATGAAATATTCAGCGATGTTGTGCCGGATCCGCCTATATCAAAGGTTGCCGAGGGTGTTGAAAAATTAAGTGCATATAACCCCGATGTTCTTATAGCCATAGGCGGCGGCAGCGCTATTGACTCCGCTAAGGCAATACGCGAAGTGGCGGTTGATGCAGGCAAAACTCAGCATATGCCGCTTATCGCAATCCCCACAACAAGCGGAACAGGCAGTGAGGTAACTTCATTTTCGGTTATAACCGACCCTGAAAATCATACCAAATACCCGTTAGTCAGCGATTCGCTTTTGCCTGAAGAAGCAATACTCGATTCTGAACTTGTAAAATCAGTTCCTGCTTCGATAACGGCTGATACGGGTATGGATGTCTTTACCCACGCGCTTGAATCGTATGTAAGCCTTAATAATAATGAATTTTCGGCTGCGCTTTCAGAAAAAGCGATTGAAATATTCGGTAGTTTTATGCTGCGTTCGTATCTTGATAATAATGATACACATGCGCGCCAAAAAATGCATGTCGCTTCCTGCCTTGCAGGTCTTGCGTTTAATACGGCATCACTTGGGCTTAATCACGGTATGGCGCATCAATTGGGCTCATTTTTTCATATACCGCACGGCCGCGCAAATGCAATGCTGCTGCCTGCAGTTATTGAGTACAATTCCGATATTAACAAACACAGCCGCAGCAGAGAAGAATATCCCAAACATGTTAAAAAATATTGTACCGTTGCAAGAATGTTGGGATTGCAGAACTTTAACACAATAACCACCATTCGTGCTCTGGTAAGTTACATACAGTTTATGCTTAAAGAAATGGATATTCCGCTGTCAATTTCGCAAATGGGTAAAATATCCGAAAAAGATTATTTTGACGCGATACCGCATATGGCAAAGGGTGCGCTTGCTGATCCCTGCACCGCAACAAATCCACGCAAACCTACTGTTGAAGATGTAATGCACATTTATCAAAATCTTTGGTAAACAATTCCCTCAACTGCTTTTAACGGCATTTGAGGGAGTTTTTTAGGCGAGATTGTTAAAAATATAAACAACTTTAAAAATATTTTCGCGAAATTTTAAAAAATATTGTTAAAATATGCACAAAGTCATTGACAAGCAAGTATATAAATATTATAATAGTAATTGTAAATTTTAAAAGCAAAATTTTTTGGAGGAATAAAAATGTCAAGAGTTTATAATTTCAGCGCAGGCCCTTCAATGTTGCCGGAGGCTGTGCTAAAAAAAGCAGCAGACGAGATGCTTGAATACAGCGAAACGGGTCAGTCGGTAATGGAAATGTCACACCGTTCAAAAGAGTATCAGGCTATTTTTGATAAAACGGTTGCGCTTCTTCGTGAACTTATGGAAATTCCGGATGATTATGAAGTTCTGCTTTTGCAGGGAGGCGCATCCTCACAGTTTGCAATGGTTCCGCTTAACCTTATGAATAAATCGGGCAAAGCAGATTATGTTATAACAGGTCAGTGGGCTAATAAAGCGTATAAAGAGGCTTCCCGTTACGGTGACGCCCATATCGTTGCGTCATCTAAAGATAAAACTTTTACCTATATTCCCAAACTTGATTCTGCAACCTTTACTAAGGACGCAGACTATTTCCACATTTGTATGAACAACACCATTTACGGTACCAAATATCATACGCTGCCCGAAACGGGCA